>DATLDA010000255.1:0-24640 GCA_035526135.1 Flavitalea sp. | reverse complement strand
ATCGATCAGGTGAAAAATGTCAATCCGGAAACCAACTACCGGGTTCGGGTATGCGCCCGGCATCCCGTGTATGAGAATCACCGGATACATATATTTCAGCAACTCATCAGATCGTTTTCAAAAAAAAATGCTGAGGAAACCCTCGAAATCCTTGGTGAGCTGATGTTTCAGAGTCAAGCCGCATATACCCAAATCGGATTAGGCAATACAATAACCGATGAAATAGTTTCACTTGTTCGTGAAGCGGGTCACACCGGTGGTGTATACGGCGCGCGGATTACGGGTGGTGGCAGCGGTGGTACTGTATGCGTGCTTGCTTACGGATCAAAAGGAAAAAGAACGGTAAAAGAAATCCATGAAGAGATGTGCCGAAGAGCTGGCCATAAATTGTTTTTATTTACGGGAAGTAGTAATGGAGCAGTAACTTTAAAAAAATAAAATAGTTGTCATGAAAGTGATTACCGGAAAAAAGCAATTTTTCAAAAATATACCAGAGATCAGGTATGAAGGACTTAAAACAGACAATCCGCTTGCTTATCGGTGGTACAATGAAAGAAAGGTGATAGCAGGAAAAACGATGAAGGAACATTTCCGTTTTGCGGTTTGTTATTGGCACACTTTCAGCAATTCAGGCGGTGATCCGTTTGGACCGGGCACCAAAAATTTTCCGTGGGATGCGGCGAATGAACCCATGAAACGAGCATATGATAAAATGGATGCGTGCTTTGAATTCATTACAAAACTTGGCGTTCCTTATTATTGTTTTCATGACATCGATCTCATCGAGGAAGGACCTTCTCTGAAAGAATATGAAGGACGACTTCAAAAGATCGTTGACTATGCTAAACAAAAACAAAAGGAAAGCGGTGTGAAATTATTATGGGGAACTGCGAATGTGTTTTCAAATCCGCGTTATATGAATGGTGCAGCAACCAATCCGGATTTCCAGGTGCTGGCGTGTGCAGGAACGCAGGTGAAGAATGCATTGGATGCCACTATTGCCCTGAACGGTGAGAACTATGTTTTCTGGGGTGGAAGAGAAGGATACATGACGCTGCTCAATACCAATATGAAAAGAGAATTGGATCATCTTGGCCGTTTTCTGGGTATGGCCCGCGATTATGCACGCGCGCAGGGATTCAAGGGAGTTTTTTTTATTGAACCGAAGCCGTGTGAACCTACCAAACATCAATATGATTATGATTGCGCCACCGTTATCGGGTTTTTAAAAGAATACGGATTGGATCAGGATTTTAAAATCAATATTGAAGTCAATCACGCAACACTTGCCGGGCATACTTTCCAGCACGAATTGCAGGTTGCAGCGGATGCCGGAATGCTGGGAAGCATGGATGCAAACAGGGGCGATTATCAGAATGGATGGGATACCGATCAGTTTCCTATCAACCTGAATGAATTAGCAGAAAGTCTTTTGATTATTCTGGAGGCCGGCGGTTTCGCAGGAGGAGGGATTAATTTTGATGCAAAAGTGCGAAGAAACTCCACCGACCTTGAAGATATATTTCTTGCGCATATCGGGGGAATGGATGCTTTTGCACGTGCACTGATCATTGCTGATAATATCCTGCAGAATTCCGATTATAGAAAATTCCGGAAGAAACGCTATGCATCTTTTGATAAAGGTGCAGGTAAAGATTTTGAAAATGGCGCACTTACGCTGGAAGATCTCAGGAAATTTGCAATGGAAAACGGGGAACCAAAACAAATCAGTGGAAAACAGGAATGGCTGGAGAATCTTATTAACCAGTATATCTGACGAGTGAATAATATTTTCTGCAGTAAGGTTAGTGTATCACTTCATCGATCACTTCCTTGATGGCAAGATAATTCTCTCTTTTATCCTCTTTTGGTTGATTGGGAATGATGATCACCGCCGCATAATTCTTTGAAAGGTCAAGGAATGCCCACGATCCATAGAATCCTGGACTGTGAATTACCGTTGTTTTATTTTCACCTTCCTGCTGGATCCACACGCCGTGCGCCGGTAACAATCCTTCTACCTGTTTGGGTTGATATTTTACAGGCAGGTTACCATTCACTGCCATATTAATTTGTGCGATCGCTTCTTCGCTGAGAATCTTCTTTCCGTTCAGTGTTCCTTTGTTCAGGATCATGGCCATGAACTTTAAGTAATCGGCTGCTGTAGTGATGGCACCTGTGGATGGGTTCACGGAATTATCATCGTTTGCAAATGTGGTGTTGCGCATTTGTAAAGGCCGGAATACTTTATCCTGAGCCAGTCTGTCAAAACTTTTCTTTGCTACGATCTCCGCCACTCTTGCGGCGATATTCATTCCGATATTTCCATAAAAAAAATCGGTTCCGGGGTTCGACTGAATTTCTTTTTTTGCAGCATAATAGTTCACTTCTTCTTCGAGTGATGCAAATTTTTTGCGTTGCACAAATTTTTGCACTTTATCTGCTTCTGCTTCGAGCCCTGTGGTATTCGCAAGACAATCGCGAATCGTAATAAATCCTTTCGCGTACTTTGTGAAAATGGGGATGTACTGGCTTACTTTATCGTCAAGATCCAGTTTCCCCTGGTCAACAAGTGAAAGGATAACGGCCGCTGTAAACCATTTACCCGAGTAGGTCACGGGCTCACGTGTGGAAATTTTGAAATCCTCGCCGATTTCTTTTGAATAAATGACTTTGTTATCCTTCCAAATACTTACTGCAACCTTCCCACCGAAAGCTTTGCTTCTTTGTTTGATAACTTCATCCAGAGAAGAAAAATCATATTGGGCCGCTACAGGCTGCAATTTTAGCAGCAGGAACAGTACAAATATGAAATTCAGGCAGATACGTGGATTAAAAAAAGACATTATAGCGTATTTTAAAGCTGGTTTATGATTTGAGCATTTTTGTCCGACTGAGTGGTAAAATAGTGAGAATGTCACGGATAACCTTTCCTTTTTTTCAATTTAACTATTAGATATGAACATGAATAATTTTACGATCAAGGCGCAGGAGGCAGTTGCCCAGGCCCAGCAACTGGCTTTCAACAATCGTAATCCGAATATTGAAACAGAGCATATTTTGAAATCTCTCCTCAAGGACGAAGATTCCCCTATTGAATTTCTTTTAAAAAAGAACAATGTAAATGTTCAATTTGTCGAAAACAAGGTCGACGAAAGTATCGGCAAACTTCCAAAAGTAGATGGTGCAGATCCTGCCCAATCGATCAGCCGTGACGCTAATAATGTTCTCATGCGTGCAGCTGCGTTACTGAAAAAATCGGGTGATGAATTTGTAACGGTGGAATATTTGTTGGTGGCCATTTTACAGGGAAATGACAACAGTGCGAAACTATTGAAGGATGCCGGTCTGACAGAAAAAAATCTTACCGCCGCTATTCAGGAATTACGCAAAGGATCCACAGCTTCATCACAGACTTCCGAAACGCAATTCAATGCGTTGAATAAATATGCAAAAAATCTGAATGAGCTTGCGCGCGCCGGTAAGTTGGATCCCGTAATCGGAAGGGATGAAGAAATCCGAAGAACATTACACATTCTTTCTAGACGCAGCAAGAACAACCCGATACTTGTCGGAGAACCCGGCGTAGGAAAAACAGCGATTGCTGAGGGTCTTGCACACCGGATCGTAAACAGTGATGTACCGGAAAACCTGAAATCAAAAGTTATTTATGCCCTTGATATGGGCCTGTTGATTGCCGGAGCGAAATATAAAGGGGAATTCGAAGAAAGATTGAAATCAGTTGTCAAAGAAGTATCCGGCAGTGATGGGGAGATCCTTTTATTTATTGATGAAATCCATACACTCGTGGGTGCCGGTGGAGGAGAAGGTGCCATGGACGCAGCCAATATTCTTAAACCTGCATTGGCGAGAGGAGAACTTCGTGCCATCGGTGCAACCACGTTGGGAGAATACCAGAAATTTTTTGAAAAGGATAAAGCCCTTGAAAGAAGATTTCAGCGTGTTCTGATTGATGAACCTTCAGTGGAGGACGCGATTTCCATTCTCCGCGGACTGAAGGACCGCTATGAAACACATCACCATGTACGAATTAAAGATGAAGCGATCATTGCTGCAGTGGAATTGTCGCACCGATATGTTACTGATCGGTTTCTTCCCGATAAAGCAATTGACCTGATAGATGAAAGTGCAGCAAAGCTCCGACTCGAAATGAATTCCATGCCGGAAGAACTGGATGAACTCGAAAGGAGGATCAGGCAACTGGAAATCGAACGTGAGGCAATCAAAAGGGAAAATGATGATGCGCGATTGAAAGAGTTGAATACTGAAATTTCAAATCTATCCGTACAAAGAGATACACTGAAAGCAAAATGGCAACGGGAAAAAGATATTGTTGAAAAAGTTCAGAATGCGAAAGCAACCATTGAACAATTGAAGCAACAGGCAGAACAAGCCGAAAGGAATGGCGATTACGGATTGGTTGCAGAGATCCGTTATGGTAAAATCAAAGCCCAGGAACAATTGATTCGTGAACTTTCACAGCAACTCGAAGAGATCAGTGAAAAAAGATTATTGAAGGAAGAAGTGGATGCGGAAGATATTGCGCAGGCGGTTGCAAAAGCTACAGGTATACCGGTTACAAGGATGCTGCAAAGTGAACGTGACAAGTTATTAAACCTGGAAGGAGAACTGCATAAAAGAGTGGTGGGACAGGATGAAGCGATCACCGCGGTGGCAGATGCGATCCGTAGAAGCCGGGCGGGTTTGCAGGATCCTAAAAAGCCTATCGGGTCATTTATTTTTCTGGGTACTACCGGAGTGGGTAAGACAGAACTCGCAAAGGCGCTGGCAGAATACCTCTTTGATAACGATTCAATGATGACGCGGATCGATATGAGCGAGTACCAGGAAAAACATACTGTCAGCCGGCTTGTGGGGGCACCTCCCGGTTATGTGGGGTATGATGAAGGCGGGCAGCTGACAGAAGCCGTCAGGAGAAAACCGTATAGTGTGATCCTTTTGGATGAGATTGAAAAAGCCCATCCGGATGTGTTTAATGTTCTGCTTCAGGTACTGGATGATGGCAGACTGACCGATAACAAAGGACGGGTCGTGAACTTCAAAAATACGATCATCATCATGACCAGCAATATGGGCAGTCATTTGATCCAGGCGAATTTCGAAAATGTGACTGAAGGCAATAAAGAGGAGATTGTAGACCAAACGAAGCGGGAAGTGATGGATTTATTAAAACAGTCGATACGTCCTGAATTTTTAAATCGGATCGATGAAGTGATTATGTTTCAGCCACTTATGAAGAAAGAAATCAAAGGCATTATACGAATTCAGTTAAATTCTTTAAAAGAGTTGGTCGCACAAACGGGTATACAGCTGGAATTTAGTAATTATGCACTCGAATTCCTGTCAGAAAACGGGTTTGATCCGCAATTTGGAGCCCGCCCATTGAAACGGCTGATCCAGAAAACGATCGTAAACCAACTAAGTAAGAGAATTTTGATGGGGGATATTGATAAGTCGAAACCGGTATTGGTTGATGTGTTTGACGGGACAGTAGTTTTCAGAAATGAGACACATGAACCGGAAAATGCCAAAAGCAATGCCTAAGTTGCGCATTGTTAATAAAAAAGTACCGGAGTTCAACCGATGAACTCCGTTTTTATAAAAAGAAGACGATAAAATATGGCAACAAGAGCAAAAGTAGTTATTGAAGTAATTCCACCGAAAGAGATCTTTACGGGTAATCCGGATGCTGCAGTAACATTAATGGAATTTGGAGATTATGAAAGTGAAGCTTGTGCGAAAGCAAATGAAGTAGTGAAGCAACTGCTTGATGCATACGAAGGCAAGATCAGATTTAATTTCAGGCATTTCCCGCTTACAAAAGTTTATCAGCGTTCAATGAAGGCTGCTGAAGCTGCGGTTGGTGCATCCCAGGAAGGTAAATTCTGGGAGATGCATAACATTTTGTTCTCCCGTAGAAAACATCTGGGAACAACCAGCCTGAAAGTTTATTCCAAAGAAGCAGGGGTAAACAATAAAAAGTTTCTCGATGACCTGGTAAATTCCACTTATGGGTGGCATGTACGCAATGATCTGCTCGAAGGATTGGAAATGGGTGTTCGCGAAGTACCCACCTTCTTTATCAATGGCGAATTATTTACAGGGAAACCTAATTTTGATAACCTGAGTAAAGGAATTCAATCTGCAATCAGGAAATCAAAAAAGGCGGCTCCTGTTAAGAAAAGGGCCTAATGCTATTTTGCCTTTTTGAAAAAAAGTTAAAAAATTGAATAAATTGATCCGTGCATTTTAAACGATGCACGGATTTTTTTTTGCGCGGTATTGCATTTGCATGGATAAGCTTGTAGCATGAAGTTAAACGTGATACATACCAGAACTATTTGCTCTATCGGGCTGGCTATTCTCTGTAAATTCTCATCGGCACAGACCGATACAACAAAAGCTCCACTTACTGATAGTCTGATAAAGAAAACCGATACTTTGAAACCAAAGTCGGATTCCCTGAAAGCAAAGTCGGATACACTTTTCATTTTTAAGCAGAGAGGATTGGTAGGCAAGCTCGCACGTAATCTGATGGTTGATACCGGAGATAACGGAGAGAGTCGACGTCTCGCACGGAACGACCGGATATTTCAACGTTACGGGGGACGGGTGATCAGGAATATTACGATTGAGCGGCGGGACTTTGGATCGCCCATCATAAAAACCGATTCTTCAAAAGCCGTAAAAAATAAGCTTACCAATCTTGCTAATAATCTTCACCGGAAAAGCCGGGAGTGGGTGATCCGTAATAATTTATTTTTTAGAGAAGGACAACGGATGTATCCGTTCCTCATGGCTGATAATGAACGACACCTCCGCGACCAGGATTACCTGGGAGATGCCAGAATCCTGATAAAAGCGGTGAGCGGTACCAGAGATTCGATAGATGTAACCGTCATTACAAAAGATGTATTATCCATCGGTGGAAAATTTTCTTTTTCGAATGTCAGCCGGGCCGAAGGTACTTTACGAGAAGATAATTTTTTAGGATTTGGTGACAGGGTCGAGGGAAATCTCTTTTATGACCAGAAAAGATTTGAAAAATTCGGATATGGGTTTCAATATACCAGCCGGAATATTGGCGGTTCATTTATAGACGGCACTTTCGGTTACCGGAATTTTTATCCTGCCTTGAAAAGTAATGATAGAGAGGAAACGCGGATTTATGCGAGGCTGTTAAAACCATTGGTGCACCAATTGATGCGATGGACATATGCT
Organism: Flavitalea sp.; assembly: GCA_035526135.1. GTDB lineage: Bacteria > Bacteroidota > Bacteroidia > Chitinophagales > Chitinophagaceae > Flavitalea. Next base: position 17,377 of record DATLDA010000255.1, on the reverse strand, counting down.
TTGGAGGGAGCGGTGCACAAGACAGCGAACTTGTATCAGCCGGATTCTTTATATAAAGCTGATTACCGGTATGCTTACTATAATACTGATGCATGGGGTGCGCTCAATCTCAACGTAAAACGCGTAACGAAAAGCAATCCGGATAACAGGTTGCGGACTTTGTTGGGATTACGGATATTGAACCAGCAGTTTCAGGAAATTCCCACCATTCATATTGAAAATTACAATTACCGCTATGCCAACCTCTTTGCGATATTAGGTTCTGTATCAATTTTCCGTCAGGATTTTTATAAAACACAATACATCTATGGATTCGGCAGGAACGAAGACGTTCCGGAAGGTGTGGATGTAACGGTTACAGGAGGATATACTAACAAAGAAAAACGGGTCAGGCCTTACCTGGGAATGGACCTGCAGTTAAATTATTTTTCTGACAGGAATGATTATTTTAATTACATCTTTCGTTTGGGTGGCTTTGGCTATGAGAAAAAAGTGGAAGATGTAAATTCCCTTTTCAGCGTTGATTTTTTCGGTCACCTGCGCACGCTGGGACGCTGGAAGCAAAGGACCTTTCTGTCAGCGAGTATCACAAACCAGTCGCACCAAGTGCTGAATGAACCACTCATACTGGATAGTGAATACGGATTGCCGGAAATAAATGACGGCCTAACTGAAGGAACATTCCGCGGTACAGTAAAAGCGGAATCCGTTTTTTACTCCAACTGGTCACTCTTCTCTTTCCGCTTTGCGGGTTTTGTTTTCGCCAATGCATCCTGGCTAAGACCTGAAGAACAACCCTGGTCTTATACAAAATTCTATCAAAGCATCGGCGGTGGGCTTCGAACACGCAACGAAAGCCTGACATTCGGCACGCTGGAGTTGAAAGGATATTATTTTCCGAAAAAAAATTATGACAATGAGCATTTCCGGATAGAGTTCAATACTAACATTCGTTTCCGCTACAACAGGCAACTCATCAAAAGACCGGAATTTTTCAGGATAAACTAAAATAAGTTCATAGTTCTTAGTTCTGAGTTCTTAGTTATGCTTTGTCGGATTAACATTGTACTACTAAGAACTAAGAACTATGAACTAAGAACTAGAAAATCCCCCTATTTTTGCACCCGATCAACCAAACCGATCAATGAAAAAACCATTCTTCCGGCTCATTGCTGTACCACTTTGCCTGTTACTCCATTCTACTTTCGTTTCGTGTCAGTCGACTGGCGGCGAATCTACTACTGTCAATAAAAAAGACAGCGTACCAGATTCTACGGCTTCAGAAAATTACAAATTCGGTGATACAGGTGTACCCGTGGATACCGCTTTATATAACAAGTTTGTACAACATCTGCTGAATGGTGATTCATCCGGTCGGTGGCCCGTTAAGGATGTCTATCCACGAGCCGGCGCGATCCTGCCGTTCAATCGCATCATTGCTTTCTATGGTAATTTGTATTCCAAACAGATGGGAATACTGGGTGAACTTCCTCCGAAACAAATGTTAGAAAAATTGAAAGGCGAGGTTAAGAAATGGCAGGCTGCCGATACAACGCTTCATGTGATTCCTGCTTTACATTATATCGCAGTTACAGCGCAGCAATACGGAGGTAAAGGAAATACTTACCGTCTCAGAATGCCTTTCAAACAAATCGATTCCGTGCTCAGTATTGCCAAACAAATAAACGCATTGGTTTTTCTTGATATCCAGGTCGGATTGAGTACTGTTCGGCAGGAAGTTCCTGAACTGGAGAAATACCTCAGTATGCCTAATGTGCATTTCGGAATAGATCCGGAGTTCTCAATGAAAGGCGGACAGGCTCCGGGTAAAGCAGTGGGCGTGTATGATGCGGCAGATATCAACTATGTCTCCGAATACCTCGCGAGTCTGGTAAAGAAATATAATCTCCCACCAAAAGTTTTTGTAGTCCATCGCTTTACGCAGGCAATGGTAAAAAATTACAAGGATATCAAATTAAGGCCGGAAGTACAGATTGTGATGCATATGGATGGATGGGGCCATCCGGCGAGAAAATTTAATACGTACAGGATGTTTATCAATAAAGAACCTGTTCAATTCACCGGCTTCAAAATATTTTATAAGAATGATCTGAAAGAAGCAAACAGTCGCATTCTTCAGCCTGCTGAATTACTGAAACTCAAACCGCAACCTGTTTACATTCAATACCAATAATATTCTTCATCTGAAAAGAGGAGACCATTCATCCTTTTGCGCTTAGGGTAGTTGTCATTATTATGTAGATTGGTTATACAACTACTACATATGAACAAACTGATCCATCGCAAACAATTTCTCTCGCTAACTACGCTCGGAGTGGGTTCCATTGTTGGTGGATTCGTCCACGGACAGGTTCAGCAAAAACCACCACCCTTGGATCCGGAACTCGTGAAGGAATTTGTTATTAAATCTCATAGCGATGTTCAACGTGTTAAAGAATTGTTCGCGCGCGAACCCGGTTTGCTGAATTGCAGTTATGACTGGGGCGGCGGAGATTTCGAAACAGGACTTGAAGCCTCAGGTCATGTTGGTAACCGCGACATTGCATTGTTCCTGCTTGAAAACGGCGGACGATTGAATGTTTTTTGTGCCGCTATGTTGGGGAGAATTGATATTGTAAAAGCTGTACTTACCGCTTTTCCGGATTTAAAAACTTCAAAAGGTCCGCATGGTTTGCAACTGTTGCATCATGCAAAAAAGGGTGGAGAATCCGCAAAGGAAGTGTTGGATTATCTTCAAAGTATAGGGGCTCAATAAAGGGAATTGAAAGGGTGGAAGAAAAGGAAGAAAGTGAAATTGATACAAAACGAAAATGCAGATTGCCAATTTCTTAATATGCCGGATTGTTGTGCATTCGCCACCCCTTGATGAATTGTAATATAACTCTGTCAAGTAAAACAAATCCTTCGCTATCGCCTTCGCTTCACTCAGGCACGCTCAGGATGACGTCGAAGGACAACGGTCGCTAACTTCCAGGACGTTTAATGAATTCTTATTGTCATCCTGAGCGGGATCACTCCAAAAACTAAAAACGAACGACAGCCAGACGAAGGATCCGTTTTCGTCTGAGACTGGAATTTACCGATTGAAAGATTACTTGATTACTTCACCTTACTCCCAGTTCATTTCTGAACTAAGAATTATAGGATGGGAAGGATAATCGGATTTTACGCATCTTCTTTGCGCCTTTGCTTCCTTTGCGGCTTTGCGTGAAATTCTCGTCTCAAAGATTTTGGGATCGGAAGAACCTTTTTCTATTTGCCCAACCTCGAAATGATAAAGTAGGCAACGATGATAAGAAGAAGAAGCAGGAAGATCGTTACATATATCCAGGAAGGTTGACTGATTTTTTGTCGGACACGTTTGTTTTTCTTTTGCCGGATGTACGCGCTTAATTCCCGGTTCAATTCATCGACATACAAAGACAGGTCTTTTTTCCTGGAGAGATCTTTCAGGCCTTCCCACGCGTCGCCGGCAAAGTCATTATCGACCATCCATTTTTCTACTTCATGCTTTTCCTCTTCTGACAATTTTCCACCGAGATAATCCATTAATTTCTGGTTATCGATGTCTTTATTGCTGTTGGATAATATGTCCAGAAGATTTTGCATGTCAGCTTTTATTCAGCTTTTTTTCCATAAAATTTTTCAGGTTCCGTTTGCCGTTCTGTATATGACTTTTTACCTGCATCAATGAAAAACCGGTTACGGCTGCAATGTCGTGGTAGCTTTGCTTTTCGAGGTAGAACAAAGTTACACACTGTTTCTGTTCCGGGTTGAGTTCTTCAAGGCTTCGTGCCATTAGTTCCAGGTGCTCGTCTTTTTGCAGGTGAAGTTGCAACTGGCCCTCTTCTTCGGCCATCAAAATATTTTCTTCCTGAATTCCGGTATGTGACTTCCCATGGTTATCGCGGATTTTCATCAGGCAGTAATTTTTTGCCACCATGTAAAGCCACGATTTGAAATAATCGACTTTATATTTATGCAGCTCGGTAATGGTTTTGAGAAATATTTGTTGAACTGCATCTTTTGCTTCTTCTTCATTCCGGAGGTATTTCATACAAACACCAAATAACAGAAGCGTATATCGCTGGAGGATCAATCCGATCCAATAGTTGTCGCGTTCAGAATAAAATTTTTCAAGCAATTCCTGGTCAGTTGCCTGATCGTAACTCTTGTTTCTCACTGTTTGAAAATTAACCATTTTTCCTCCATTAAGATGCAGCGACAGATATATTTCATAAATGTCATTATATCCTGTTTTTTCTTTTCATTTGCGCTTAAAAAATACTATGAATCATGTTGTATGCTGTGTACCGGTTAGTGCAGTCCGTGCAAGTGCATCTCACAAAAGCGAGATGGTTACGCAGCATATTTTTGGTGAGATACTGGAGATTCTGGAGGAGCAGAATGAATGGAGCCGGGTGAAAAATGTATCTGATGATTATGAAGGCTGGTGTTTGAAGGCTCATGTAATACCGATTCAGTATCCGCAAAGAGAGAAGCCTCAGTTCACAGGTGACTGGGTAAATGTTATCCGGTTAGATGGTAATCTGATGTACCTGCCCTTCGGATGCGATCTTTCTGTCTTTTTATCTGACACAAAGAATTTTCTACCACAATTCGATTTCAGAGGGAATTATTTAACGATTGATACCGGTGCCCAGGTAACCGATTCCGTGATTTCATTTAGCGAAATGTTTCTCAATACCGCTTATCTGTGGGGAGGAAAATCGGTTTTCGGCATCGACTGCAGCGGACTGACACAAAGTGTTTACAGGTTAGCCGGACTATCATTGCCGAGAGATGCGTGGCAACAGGCAGAAAAAGGAAATCCCATTACAACCTTACAACAGTCGAAACGAGGTGATCTTGCTTTTTTTGACAATAAAGAAAACAGAATAGTACACGTGGGAATACTAGTCGATGATCATACAATTATTCATGCATCAGGCAAGGTGCGGATAGATTTAATTAATGAAGAAGGCATTCTGCATTCAGAAACAAAAAAATATACACATCATTTATGTGGGATCAGAAGATACTTTTAATCCACTTCATCACAACCTCATCCCAATTCAGCATTTTGAATGCCGTATAAAAAAGTATGATTGCAAATATTTTTTTAAGCGTGTCTTTGTCGATCCGAACAGCGATGTGACTTCCGAAATAACTACCAGCGAGAAAGCCGACACCAAGCAATGCAATGATCTTGAAATCGATGGGAACACCTGTTCGCCGGCACTCCTGATAATACGTGAGAAAGGCAAGAATTACTACGGGAAAAGTTAACACGCCGAGTGAAGTGCCCTGTGCCTGGTGTTGTGTGTAGCTTAAAAAATATACGAGTGCAGGAACCAGGATGATACCTCCGCCAACGCCTACGAGTCCGCTCAGTATTCCGGCAGCAATTCCAATGATTATCACAATGATGATATCGTGTAATAACATGGGTTCCCGTTTCATTTATTTCAGAAATTCTCTTTTGTATAAATCAATTCCGTCCTGGACAATTTTCAGAGCGGTCGCTTTATCTCCGAATTCGCCCACCACGACAGTTTTGTTTTCCAACTTCTTATATTCTTCAAAAAAATGTCGAAGCTCGTCGAAAAAATGTTTTGGCAATTCTTCAATATTATTGAAATGGCGGACACTTGGATCATTGGCAGCCACCGCAATGATCTTATCATCAGCATCGCCGCTGTCTATCATCTGCATGACACCTACCACCTTGGCATCCATGAGACACATAGCCTGAACAGGAAGAGAAGTCACAACGAGTATATCAAGGGGGTCTTTATCTTCCCCGTAAGTTTGCGGGATAAATCCATAATTAACGGGATAATAAAAAGAAGAATAAATGATCCGGTCCAGGCGAAGTAAACCGCTTGCTTTATCAATCTCATACTTTACCCTTGACCCCTGCGGAATTTCTATAATGGCATTTACTACACGTGGCGCAAGTTCACCAAACGGAACCCCGTGCCAGGGATGTGCAACAGTTTTCATCACATTTATGTTTCTTTTCTGGTGAGATTTAATACAGTGTCATTCTCAATTTCTGCTTCTATGAAAGTACTCTAAATATTACGAACTGAGTCTCAATGAGAACCGTGGATATCTTTCAAATCAACAAGCCATTCATCGTGAACTTTTACAATTTTGATCGCGGTTGTATCTTTTTTGAAGCTGTTTGAAAAAATATACCGGACAGTCGAATCATTTTCTGTTGTTATTCGGACGGGCAGGATACTTGCCTCACGGTAGGCTACCCGGTCCTCACTTACCAGTTTGTCATACAAATCTGTTTTCCATTTTTCAAGAAGATAAAGATTTGCTGAATCTTTCAAAAGATAGAACCTGGCTTTTTTTACATCGCCGTCCAGGGATGCACGTATGAATTCACGTCCTGCATCCTGGGCATCTTCCGCTTTCGTATAGTTAGTGGAAGGACTGCAGGAAAAGACGCAGGCGAATACAATGGCCAGTACCAATTGTTTCATGTGCCAAAAATAAAAAAGCCTGCTTTGGGGCAGGCTTTTATTTTTAAATGATATCGGTTAGGTTTTATCCGCAGGTTCTTCAGGTTTATCCCGCCTGGATCTCCACGAAGGTTGCTGTTCTGCGGGATCTTTATCTTTATCCCGGTCATAAGCTTTGATAATTGCTTTTACGAGGCGGTGTCGGACGACATCTTCTTCATCCAGCTGAATGTGTGCGATCCCATCAATATTCTGGAGAATACGCACGGCTTTTTCCAATCCGCTTTTCTGATTTTTAGGAAGATCGATCTGTGTGATATCACCTGTAATGATAGCCTTGGCATTAGCGCCAATCCGTGTGAGAAACATTTTGATCTGCAGGTCCGTTGCATTCTGTGCCTCATCCAGGATAATAAAAGCATGGTCCAGCGTACGGCCACGCATATACGCAAGAGGCGCGATCTCAATTACACGTGTACTCATGTAATATCCGAGTTTATCAGCGGGAATCATGTCGTCGAGTGCATCATAAAGCGGCCGTAGATACGGATCGATCTTTTCTTTCAAGTCCCCTGGAAGAAAACCAAGACTCTCACCGGCTTCTACAGCAGGACGAGTAAGTATTATTTTTTTTACTAGTTTATTCTTTAATGCCCGTACAGCAAGCGCCACTGCAGTATAGGTTTTACCTGTACCGGCGGGGCCGATCGCGAACACCACATCGTTTTTTTCTCCGACCTGTACAAGCTTTTTCTGGTTGACGGTTCGTGCACGGACTGTTTTGCCATTCGGACCGAACACAAGGATGTCGTTCGGATTGCGGTCAATGAAATTGTCAACCGTTTCAGCGTCGTCGCCACCGAGGATCTGCTCAAAATAATTTTCGCTCATGTGCCCGTTCCGTTCGAGGTATTGCACTATGAGATCGATTTTCTCTTTGGCATTATCAACCTGTTCGGGCGCGCCGCTTAATTTCAATTGTGTGCCTCTGGAAAGGATTTTTAGAAGGGGAAATTTCTTTTTGAGAATGTCTAATTTTCCATTGTTAACTCCGAAGAACTCGATAGGGTTGACGGTTTCGAGATTGATGATAGTTTCTGTCAAAGTACTGATCTGTTTAAATTTCACAAAAGGTAATTACGTTCTTCAGGGGGCCTACCACCAGCCTCCGTTTCAAATATAAAAGTCATATGGTTGTGTTCTCAAGTTACTTATTCACAACCTGTGGAAAGGGTAAACAAAAGTTAAACATAATAGTTCTGAGTTCCTAGTTCTTAATTAGAAAAGTATGCAGTAGGCAGTAGGCAGTCGGCAGTCAGCTGTCGGCAATAACTATACCCGCAACAAGCAGTAACCAGTAACAAGCAACCAGCAATAATCAACAATCAACAATCAGTAACCAGCAACGAGCAGTAACCAGCAACAAGCAACTAAGAACTAAGAACCAGGAACTAAGATATAAGGCCTGTCTGCTTACATTTGCCGCCACCTACAATGAACCCAATGATCGAGGCGTATAATTTTACGGCAAGCTGGCAATTGTTTCCTGAAAAAGGCATTTATGAATCAGGTGAAAGGCCCCGGAGTGGAACGTGCAAAATATCACCGGGAAATGAAGGAAAAGAATTGCAGATCGAATACAATTGGGTGAGCCTCGAAAATCATGCATTTAATTCTTCTTACAAAGTAATTGCAGATGGCCAACTTCATGGTTTTGAAAAAAAAGAAATAGCGGACGAAGTACAGGCATTATTTCCCGATGGCATCTCATTCGAACTTCATTTTTACCGGTCGGGCACAGTTATCCTTCATGTGTTACATGAAATAATGCCAAACGGATATATGAAGATTTCTCAACAGGGACGAAAGGCCGATGATACGCATTTTACAAATGTGGAGATCTACCACAAGCAAATGAGCGTGCTGCCTTATTCTTCATCAATAGCAGGTGCAGTGATCAGGCCAACCGAAGAAGGAGTGATCCGCCACAAAGCACTGACTGCAATGGAGGAACAAACAAATATGCAGCTGATGCAAATCCGCAAACAAATTGAATTGCTGGCGTTGCAGGCGCAGGAAATTCAAAAAAGAAAGGATCTCTCCCTGATCATTTACGGGGCCAAATTAAATTTCTCTCCGGTGATTGGTCAAACCTATTATCTCTATCAGAAATCCGATGAGTCTTATGTGCTTTCTTTGGTGAGTCCCAAAGAATGGGGACGTGCCGCAGGTCCTTTCAAAAGTTTCGTGGGTGCTGTGAAATTACTGGCCGACCATACGTGGCAGGAGTTGTAGTTTATGGTTCTTAGTTCCTAGTTCTTAGTTGCTGGTTGCTAGTTCCTGGCTGCTGGTTGTTGGTTGTTGCTGACTAATGATGACTGTTTACTGCATACTGCTTACTGCCTACTATATTAACGGATTGGGTCCTTCGCCAAGTCTTGCAGTTTCACCTTCATCCAGATCATCATTTGGATGGTGTATGCTGAGGTCGGGATCTTTATCAATATCTTTTTCTGCTTCACGGAGTGCTGCTTTATTCAGGTCGGTGGACACTTCTTTTGCGTCGTTTCTTGTCGCTTCTGTTTCTTTATTTTTATCAGAGTTCATATTTGTCGTTTAGTGAGTTGGTATAAAAAATATGCCAGTGATCCCACTTGTATTCTCATCCTGAGGCGGATCACTCAGGCCAATAAATAAAATGACAGCCAATTGAAGGTTCTATCTTTTTAAAAAACATGAAGAATAAAAACAGATCCTTCGCTATCGCATCGCTCCGCTCAGGCACGCTCAGGATGACAGGGGTGGAAGTAGGTGCTTCGCTCATGCACGCTCAGGATGAAAGGGGTGGAAGTAGGTGCTTTGCTCATGCACGCTCAGGATGAAGGGGTGGAAGAAGTGCTTCGCTCACGCATGCTCAGGAATGACAGGTAACAACTCAAAGCTTCTAAAATATCTTGGCATCCATCAACAGTTCATTTACTGGAAATTTTCCTGTACACTTACTGCATCCAGTATTCCGCTACATGAATGATCTGGCTAAGGTCTTCCACACCATCGGGATCTATCCAGATCTGTACGAATCCCGACCCTTTGGAAGGATGAAACTTTTTGACCCACGCTGAAGCGAGGCCATTCTCATCTTTTCCAAGTACAATATCAACTGAGCCGGTGGGCAGTGATAAAGGAGCAACCCACCACTTCGTCAATCCCCACCTTCTTCCATCTTCTGTCGGGAAGGCAGGCTGAAAACCACGGAAAGCACGCAGGTCAGCATATCGGTAGTCTGTATTCAATACACTGTCGGACAAAAGAAAATTTCTTCCGGTAACCTGGTTACTTACCGGATCGGTTATATACATCATCGGGTTATTACCGAGGATCACTACTTTTCCTCCGGCATCAAGATACCTGCGAAGTAAAGATTCATGATAGTTCTGTGTAATTTCTCCTGGAAAAAAATTAGAGGCGAACACGATCACACTATTAGTAGCAGAATCTCTTTTCTCCAACAAACCTGTCAATTGTTTAGTATCAATCGTTTTATAATCATGAAGGTTAAGGTAGTCCCTGATCCTAACGTCAATGCCAGGCCGGAAATAAATATTTATTCCTGGTTCCCAGAAAACAAACTTGCGCACGGCGGAGTTCTGAACAGCAGGATGAACCAATGGCTTTAACGCATACAGGTAACCGTTATCAGTTCCAAAGAAAAGAAGGCTGTCATGGATCACTGGCGAAGGGAAGATCCGGCCGCTGGCCTGAAAGGCTGCCAGTTTATTACCTGTGTGCAGATCCAAACAATATACTACCCCTTCCTGTGATCCGATATAGACCTTATTATTTTGTATTACGGGCGATGACCATACAATCGAAATTGTTTTGAATCGCCACAATTCCTGTCCCGTTTTCAGGTTAACTCCCTGCACAAACCGGCCGTCTGAAGTACCTGTCACCACCACGGAATCTTTTACTGCAACTGAAGAGATTACCCATGAAACTTTATGATCGTTACGCCAGACTTCTCTACCTGTTTCTGTATCGACGGCATATAGAAATCCATCCCTTCCTCCGAAAATTACTTTGTCAGCGGTAACAACCGGTGAGGAAATAATCGCACGGCGATCAAAGCCGAAATCTTCATTTTTAAGTGAATGGCCATCAATTGCGAAACGCCAGCGTTCAGCACCAGTCATTTTATTTACGGCATAAAGGAAACCTTCCGTGTCACCAAAATATACCGTGTTTCCTTTTACCGCAGGGCTGCTGCGGACAATTCCCTGTGTTTTATATTTCCATGAAACTTTTCTGGTTTTGAGATTCACATTATACACATACCCGTCTTTAATTCCGACAATCAATGCATCATCTGTAATTACCGGCGAAGAATAAAAATAATCAAAGGCCCAGGGGTAATTCAGGTTTGTACCAAAATCCATTTTCCATTTTATTTTGCCTGTAGAACTTTCTACTGCAAACAATGCCTGTTGGTTATTTGTGAAATAAATCACAGCATCTTTAAATGCGGCAGTGGAATGAATCGCGGCTCCGGATTGAAATTTCCATTTTACAGAACCCGTCTGTTCATTCAACGCGTACATCGTACCATTGGAAGCACCGATGAACAGCATACCTTTTTCCACGATAACGGAGGCACGAACCGGAACATCAATATTCATTTTCCACTTTTCTTCGCCGATAATAAAATCGTTGCTATTCGTTTGGTATCCGGCATGATCGGGACTTCCCCTGAACATAGTTACCTGTGATTGACAGGGTATAAAAAATAACACAACCGCCAGCAGGCAGATGGAAACAGAACAAACAGATCGATTCCCTTCTGGTTTGCAATAATTAAATTTGTGGATCATAATGTAGACTTCAATTACGAGTCTACTAAATTAATATCGATAGAAGACAGGAATTTATTTGAATGGAAATTGTAATAACCTGATAGAATTTGGGATTGGTGACACTGTCGTTATTTTACATTCGAACGAAAAATGCGGCTGAGAAAATTCACATAAACCGTACATACAACAGCCAGTATAAAAAATACAAGGGTAAGTGTATCTACCAGGGCAGGACTGAGATCCGCGCCTGTGAAACGATCCGCAAAATATTTGATAAATGAAGCCGGTAAATTTGTTTCTCCCAATTTTCTTTTGATTGTCCATTGCCAATCCGTGAGGGGGCAATAACCAATACCAAACCAGATCCCTAATATAAACCATGAGGCCGTTGTTGCTCCTAAAGTGATCAGGTGAATTTTTCTGGTTTTCCGGAATATCCATCCTGTCAGATTAAAAAGAATCACCACAAGGTGGAGCAGGGTAAAAAAAATATCAGCAGCACGCAGCATAGTGTGATAATTGAAATAAAGAAGATCATAGCTGAAAGTAAATCAGGATTACACGGCTGTATTCCTGATATTTTAAATGTAGCGCGACAAGGGACAGACGGCCATAAAGTATCCGGAGAATGAAAGTCAGAAAAAAATTGCATGTTGTACCTTGTATTTAATTATTTTTAACCCTCTTCCACGATTGCAAACCATAATATAACACTATGCACCATTCACGCAGAACATTTATCAGGCAGACGGCGTTCACGATCGCAGGTACCGCCTTTTTTTCCGGAGAAGTTTTCGCTATGGGTAAGAAGAAAAAACTTGTAGGAGTTCAACTGTATTCCGTCAGAGATGACATGCACAAAGATCCGCTGGGTACATTAAAGCAGGTTTCTCAAATGGGTTATAAACATGTGGAACATGCGAATTATGTAAACAGAAAGTTTTACGGGTACAGTGCTACCGAGTTCAAAAAAGTTTTGAGTGACCTCGGTTTATCCATGCCCAGCGGCCACACCGTGCTGGGTCAGCAACACTGGGATGATTCAAAAAAAGATTTCACCGACGCGTGGAAATGGACCGTTGAAGATGCTGCAACTATAGGACAACAGTTCGTGATCAGTCCATCGTTGCCCGAGTCTATGCGGAAAGATTATGATGGCTTGAAACGATCTATGGATATTTTCAACAAAAGCGGAGAATTGTGCAAAAAGTCGGGTATGAAATTCGGATATCACAATCACGAATTTGAATTTACCCAGAAACTGAATGACATTACGTTGTTTGATATCATTCTTCAAAGTACTGATCCGGCACTCGTCATGCAGCAATTGGATATTGGAAATATGTACAATGGCGGCGCAAAAGCGATGGATATCCTTCGCAAGTACCCAGGAAGATTTCCTTCCATGCACGTTAAGGATGAGATTAAGGCCGCCGGTGGCAGAGAATCCTATGAGAGTACAGTATTGGGTACTGGTATTATTAATGTGAAGGAAGTAATTGATTATGGAAAAAAATACGGGGGAACCGTTCATTTTATCATTGAGCAGGAATCCTACCAGGGTAAAGCACCCCTTGATACAGTCAGGGAAGATCTCGGTATTATGAAAAAATGGGGTTATGTCTAAATTTCTTTGCAGATTACAGGAAGCAGGGCAAAAGCCCTGGCTTCCTGCTCGTTCTGCAAAAATTCTTACACGTTCCGAAGTTCTTCTTCAATCAACTCATTGAGTTTGTCTTCCATTTGGAGTACCCACGCTGGTAATGGCTGAGGTATGATTTTCCAACCACCTTCTGCTTTTTCCATCCTGAAAATTAACCGGTTTCCCCGGTCGTCGACTACATCAACCGTGAAAGTACCCTCACCACGGCCATTCGGCTTGCGAAAATTGAATTCTCTCTGCCTTCCTTCTGCTTTCAGAAGCTTTGTAAACTGGATGTTCTTTATGAATCGTACCTGCATAGTTGTTTATTAAAGTGAAACACAAGCAAGATGTGTGCTACAATTTGTTAAGAAGGTAAGCAACTTTATTCCTTTTAGTTAGGGCTGTCGCCTTTTGCAATAATAAAGTGGCCAAAACACAGCAAGTATAGGTGAATGACAGAAAAAAAATTTCAGCGGCATGATTTTTTTTATCACTGTGGAAAAGTTTTTTTATGGAAAAAATGATTGACTTGAAAGATCTTCTGAAACATGAAATACTCGATTTATATTCAGCAGAAGAACAAATTATCGAAGCGATGCCTGCCATGATAGAAAAGGCTAACGATTCAAAATTGAAGAAAGCCCTCCAGGAGCATTTGAAAATAACAGAAAAACAAAAAACCCGCCTGGATAAAGTGAAGAGCCTCCTGGGAGAAACTGAACAAAGCGACAGTGACGGAAAAGGTTTCTTTTCTTCTTTGTTCGGTGGTTCAAACGGAACGAAATGTAAAGGCACAGAGGGCCTGATCACCGAAGGCAAAAAAATGATGGGTGAGAAAATGACACCGGAAGTGCTGGATGCTGCGATCATTGCCAGCGCACAAAAAATTGAACACTACGAAATTTGCGGCTATGGAACTGCGCGTGCATTTGCCCGTGAACTAAACCTGGGAGAAGTAGCCAAATTACTGGAAGAGACTTTAAATGAAGAATACCAGGCGGATGATTTGTTGACAGAGATGGCTGTTGGAAGATTGAATCAGGAAGCGCAAGATGCTAAAGAAGGTGGACAAGGAAATGATAATAGAAATGGAAACAACAGGAGAGGAAGCAATGGCCAGTCCTCCCGTTCTTCTGCTTCAAAAGGTGGAAAAAAGGCAGGTGCAAGCAACAAAAGTGTTTCGAAATCTACAGGAAAATCTTCCGGTAACACGTCAAAACCACGTGGTACAAGAACGTCGGGAAAGAGTAGTAGTGGAAAAAACAAAAAAGCGACGTCATCGCGCGGCAGATAAAACGTTTTTACCTCGTTGAAGTCCGTTCTGAATTCAGAACGGATTTTTTTTATCCACAATTGGAGAGCTTCTCCAAAAAAAGGCGAAGCCTCTTAAAAGGCGAAGCCTTTTTTTACGTTAGCCAAAATGCTGCATCATAAATTGCTCGATCTTGTTACATGAAAGAAAAACCGGCTTTGCATCTATGAGAATATGCATATACCCGGATTCAATGGTATATGAACCTGTAATAGTGCCGAGTACTTTAATTTCAAAAATACCGCGGGATGTATCTCCACTGAATTTCCCATATCGTTCGACCTCAGTCCGTGCTTTTTCGACAATTGATTCTTTGCTGCCCGAAAAAGGAATTTGAAAATCACATTTAGACATGATATAAAAATTTAAGACAGTAACCGGATTTATTTTACCGGTAACGGGTTCGATCATACATTTATAGGAAACGATTTGCTATCTATATTCAATACAAATGTAACTGTATGAAAATTTTACCGGCACTGATTATTTTTTCAACAATCACCTTTTCTTCATATAGTCAGTCAACGCAGAAACCGGTATTACATGGAAGTCATTGGATGGCTGTTACGGGTAAACCACTTGCTGCAACAGCCGGGGCCATGATTTTCCAAAAGGGAGGTAATGCGGTCGACGCTTCCTGCGCCATGCTTGCAGCTACATGCACTATGTGGGATGTATTGAGTTGGGGCGGCGAGACACAGGCCCTCATCTACAATCCGAAAACACGAAAAGTGATCGGCATAAACGCCCTCGGGGTAGCCCCTACGGGAGCAACCGTTGATTATTTCAAAAATAAAGGAATGCATTTCCCGCCTGAATACGGACCGCTCTCGGCGGTTACACCGGGAACTCCCGGCGGATTGTGCACGATGCTCGCAGAATTTGGTACACTTAGTTTGAAAGATGTATTAACGCCGGCTATGGAAATGGCCGCAGGTTATCCAATTGAAGCGCAAACTGCAAATAGCATAGAAAAAGAAAAAAAGCGAATTCATGAATGGCCATATGCCGCAAAAGTTTTTCTTACGCATCAGGGAAATGAACGTGAAGCGCCGGAAGCAGGTGAAATGTTCCGCCAGACAGATCTACTGATGACCTTACAAAAATTAGTTGAAGCAGAACAACTGGCATTGAAAAAAGGAAAAAGTCGCAAGGATGCGATCTACGCTGCTTATGACAGATTTTACAAAGGAGATATAGCAAAAGAATTTGTAAGAGGCACCCATGAACAGGGTGGACTCATCACGATGGAAGATCTTGCAAACTGGAAGGTGAAAATTGAAGAACCGGTAAAAATAAATTACAAAGGCATCGATGTCTATAAATTATCGCAATGGACACAGGGACCGGTCATGTTGCAGGCTTTGAATATCCTTGAAAATTTTGATCTGAAAGGAATGGGATATAATTCTGCACGGTATATTAATACACTTTACCAGGCAATGAGTCTGGCTTTTGCCGACCGTGATTTTTATTATGGTGATCCGGCTTTTCCGCCTGAAGAGCCAATGACCGGACTGCTTTCAAAAGCTTATGCTAAAGAAAGAGCAAAACTTATAGACGCAACGAAAAATGATCCAAATACCCGTCCTGGAGATCCGTATCCATTTGAAGGTAAAACGAATCCTTTCACGAATTACCTGAAGCAATGGGGCAGTGGTTCTGTTGATTCGCGTCCACCTGATGAAAAATATCTGGCGAACGTGTGGAAGGGAACGACTTCCATCGAGGCCGCTGATAAAGAAGGCTGGGTTGTTTCGGTAACGCCCAGCGGTGGTTGGATTCCGGCCAGCATCGCAGGAACTACTGGTATCGGCATGAGCCAGCGACTGCAAAGTTTTGTGACGGATCCTGCACTCAATCCATTCAATGTAATAGAACCAGGGAAAAGACCACGCGTTACCTTAACGCCTACGCTTGCCATGAAAGACGAAAAACCCTTTCTGGCATTCGCCGTTCAAGGCGGAGATACGCAGGATCAAAATCTCCTGCAGTTCTTTCTTAATGTCGTGGAGTTTGGCATGAATGTTCAGGAAGCCACTGAAGCACCGAATATCAATTCCTATCAATTTTATCTTTCCCTTGGTGCAGAAGATCGTTTACCGAAACCGGGAAAAATTTTATTGAATGAAAACACACCACCCTGGATCAGAAAAGAATTAGTGCAGATGGGATACGATTTATCATTTGAAGCACGCACTTCTGGACCGATAAACGCGATCTGGTTCGACTGGAAACACGGAACTTTCTGGGGCGGGTCAAGTAATCATGGGGAGGATTATGGAATAGGCTGGTGAAGTCGTAACCTATCAGCTATCATGATCAGGTATCGGGTATCAGGTATCAGGTATCCCCGTCAAAGAAATTATAAGTACACAATAAAAAAACCCCACTTTTTAAAATGGGGTTTTGCTTTTTATTTTGATGAGATTGCTGATACCTGATGCCCGATACCTCAATGCTGACAGCTGATTGCTGACTGCCTTAGTATCTATAATGCTCCGGCTTAAATGGTCCTTCTTTTTTAATACCCAGGTACGATGATTGTTCGCCCGTGAGTTCTTCGAGTACCACGCCGATTTTTTTCAGATGGAGCCTTGCCACTTTTTCATCGAGGTGTTTCGGTAAAACATACACCTTGTTTTCATATTTATCATTGTTCGTCCACAATTCAATTTGTGCAAGCACCTGGTTGGTGAAGGAATTACTCATCACAAAAGAAGGATGGCCGGTGGCGCAACCGAGATTTACTAAACGGCCTTCCGCCAGAATGATAATATCTTTTCCGTTTACATTGTACAGATCTACCTGAGGCTTGATCGTGTCTTTCGTATTCCCATAATTTTTATTCAGCCATGCCATATCGATTTCAATATCAAAGTGACCGATGTTGCACACGATCGCTTTATCCTTCATTGCCTTAAAATGTTTTTCTGTAATGAGATCGCGGCATCCTGAAGCTGTAACAATAATGTCTGCTTCCTGAACGGCATCAACCATCTTTTTTACTTCGAATCCATCCATGGCTGCCTGCAGAGCGCAGATAGGATCGATTTCTGTAACGATTACC
>DATLDA010000100.1:0-14734 GCA_035526135.1 Flavitalea sp. | reverse complement strand
AAGATAAATATTTCAAATGTGTCCGTCGGAAATTTATAAATTGATTTTTACCGGCAATAGAATAGTGAATATGGCCCCTTCTCCTCGTTTGGATGTTGCATATATTTTTCCCTGATGGTTTTCTACGATCCTTTTTGATATCGCGAGGCCCATACCAGAGCCTTCATATTCTTTCACAGGGTTTAGTCTGCGGAATAATTCGAAGATCTCTGTCGCATTTTTCGTGTCAAAGCCAATTCCATTATCTTGTACAGAGATCTCTATATATTTTCTTGTAGGATTCAATTCGTTGAACTGAACAATTTCTTGTGAGGCAATACCTGATTGAATGTTTAGTACCGGAGCGGATCCGGGTTTTTTAAACTTCAAACTATTTGAAATCAGGTTCACAAACAGCCGATTTAATTGAGTGGCTTCTCCCTCTATTTCGGGCATTGAAGCAGGTAAAATAATTTCACCTTTTGATTCTGTTATAACCACCTCCAGCGCATTCATCGCTTCGCGGATGATTTGTTTCAGGTCAACTTTCTGGAAGGAAATTTTATTCGACGAGACCTTTGAAAATTGCAGCAGGTTTTCTACAAGCATCGTCATTTCGTACGCTGTATTTTCAATTTTTTTCAAGTAGGAGTGGACATCTTTATTTACATTTTCCGCGTGACGATAACTTACCGCAGAAATGTAAGTAGTAATTTTTCTCAACGGTGCCTTCAGATCATGAGAGGCTATGGCAGCAAATTGTTCCAGGTCCTCGTTTGATTGTCTGAGATCATTCGCCAGTTTCTCAAGTTCTGCTGTACGTTTTGAAACTTCTTCTTCTAATCTTTTATTTTCTTTTTTTGTATCATGTACATCCGTGCATGTTCCCAGCCATTTAGTAATTATGCCGGCTTCATCTTTCAGAGGTAATCCTCTCACAAGAAACCACCGGAACCCTTCCGGTAAAGTAGTATCAATAAATCTATTTTCAATTTCATACGGAGTTCCTGTTTCCACGCAATGATTCCAGGTACTAATGCATAAATCAAGATCGTCTGGATGAACGATTTCTGTCCAGTTTATGAATTCATTTGAAGAGTTTTTTTGTATGAACCTATACCAGTTCCTATGGAAATAATCTACACGGCCGTCAGCAGAAGCCGTCCAAACAATCTGTGGCATGAAGTTGGCCAATTCCTTAAACTGCTTTTCACTTTGCTGTAATTTTTGATTCGCAAGCACCTGCGTTGTAACGTCAATTCCAAAGATCATTACCCCGGAAATTTTATCGGCTACCCGATAAGGCGTGTATACGAAATTGAAATATTTTTCAAAGGGATTACCGTTATCATTCCAGTCTGCATATCCGGGAAACTCATTTCTGTAAACGGGTTCGCCTGAATCGTATACGGATTCGAGCATTTCAAAAAAGCCCTGGCCTTCCAACTCCGGCGCAACTTCACGAGGGGTTCTTCCCAACATCGGGCGGTCGAAAAACATTTTCGAGAAGTCTGCATTACTTAACAGGCATTTTCCTGCCCTTCCTTCGAGAATACAGATCAATGCAGGAGCCTGCATGAATAGATTATACGTATTTATTTCAGAGGTGAAGTCAAGTAATGGGGCATTTATCATTGATCCATGGTCTTTCATAATGTGATACTGTGCTGCATCGCATTGATTGATGCCTTGTTGTTGAACTTATATTTTTATCGGATGCTCGCTTTGGTGCAGCGCGGGCTGAACAGTCTAAAAGTATGGATAGGAAAAGGTAAAGAGAGAAATACATTATCGTGCCAGAAAAGCACCTCTTGAATCAAATCATAAAAATGGGGCAACAAAGGCGATCCGCGCATGAATAAAATTGACAAAGCCGCCCCCTACGAGCGGCCTTGGACCCTCTACTGTGTCGGATAAAAGGTCCGGGAAAGATTAAAATAATTATAGGATTGGTCAAATTTATTCGTTCGAATGCCTTTTTTGAGTGTTGAAAGACCATTAGTGAACGATCAATGAATAGACCATACCTGTATGTGTAACCGGATAAAAGTCAGCGTGTTATTTTGTTGAAGCGAAAGATTATATTCTTCGGCTAATAAGGTTTCCTACAGGCGGAATTACACTCGGCCATGAGCTTAAGCACACTCTTGTGCTCCTGATTGAGAAAACGATTTTTTTTATCGAGAATGGAAAATGAATCTCAGGTTATAACCGTTTGCCAGCCCGGCAAGGTTATTTTGTTATAACGCCATCCTGTGGTGTATCCAGCATGTTTCTTTAGCTCACACAGTCTGTTCTTCTAGGTGTCGAATGTGTAAAAGGAATTATTTTGTTAAGACATCAGTATAGGATCAGAACAAAAAAGTATACTATGTCAAGTAACACAGTTGCCAGCAATGATTAGAGATGTTCTAAAAGATTTGATAGATTTAATTCTGAATCATTAAAAAATCCTCGTATGCGACAAGTAAGCCTGGCGGTACTCTTGGTGATTTTTACTGCCGGGTCATTCAAACCCCAGGCAGAAACGTATGATATCTGTGTATATGGCGGGACTTCCGCAGGCGTAATTGCAGCCTACACTGCGGTGAAATACGGAAAAAAAGTTCTCCTCATTGAACCGGGAAATACTATCGGAGGCCTTTCTTCGGGTGGTCTCGGTTATACAGACATTGGAAATAAATATGCTATCACAGGCCTTGCCCTGGATTTTTACAGGAGACTAGGTAAGCACTATGGAAAGTTTGAACAATGGATTTTTGAGCCGCATGTTGCTGAAGAGGTATTCAATGATTATGTGAAGGAGGCCGGCATCAATGTACTGTATGGATACAGGATCAGGAATGCAGACAAACAAAATGGGAAGATCCGTTCAATACAACTTGAAAATAGTGAGTCAGAAAAGAATGTTTTGAAAACGATCAAAGCGAAAATCTTTATTGATTGCAGCTACGAAGGGGATCTAATGGCAAAATCAGGGATTACATATACGATAGGCCGGGAATCCAATTCAACATATAATGAGACTTGGAATGGTATACAGTTAATGAACACTCACCAGTTTCCGGACGGAGTTGATCCTTATAAAATCCCCGGAGATTCATCCAGCGGCCTGCTGTGGGGGATCAGTAACTCCACTCTACAGTCCATTGGATCTGGAGATAGAAAGGTTCAGTCGTACAACTACCGTATATGCCTGACCGATGATCCGGATAACCGCCTTCCTATCGAAAGACCGGATGGTTATGATTCAGGAAGATATGAATTACTAGTGCGTTTGTTTCACGCGCAACCTGATAAAAAAGCATTAAACGATTATTTTTTTTTCGGGTCAATGCCTAATCGTAAAACCGATATAAATAACAGAGGAGGTTTTTCCACTGATATGATCGGGATGAATTATCAATATCCGGATGCGGACTATCCGGCGCGTACACTTATAATCAAACAACATGAAGATTATGTGAAAGGTCTGCTGTATTTCTGCAGCACTGATCCGCGTGTACCGGAGCCTTTACGTAAGGAGTTGTTGCAATGGGGTTATCCGAAGGATGAATATGTGAACAATGATCATTGGTCCCCCCAGTTGTATGTACGTGAAAGCCGTCGAATGATCGGCGCTTATATCATGACTCAGGCCAACTGCCAGGGAAAGGAAATTGTAAAGGATGGTGTCGGCCTTGCTGCATATACAATGGATTCGCACAATTGCCAGCGAATCGTTTACCACGGCATGGTAAAAAATGAAGGGGATGTACAAATAGGTGGTTTCGGACCTTATCCGGTTTCTTATCGTTCTCTCATACCCAAAGAATCTGAATGCAGGAATTTACTGGTCCCTGTTTGTCTTTCTGCCAGTCATATAGCTTATGGTTCCATCCGGATGGAGCCGGTTTTCATGGTACTTGCTCAATCGTCTGCAATAGCTGCCTGTCTAGCTATAACCAATAATGTTTCCGTACAACAGGTCGATGTCAGCCAGATTCGTGCTGTTTTGAAAAATAATCCTTTGATGGATGGAATGACGCCCGAAGTAATTGTCGACAATGAAGACAGATCTAAAGTTTTTACAAAAGGTAAATGGATACGCGAAACAGCACAGGGTTTTGGACCCAGCTATTTTGTCACTGATCCCTCATTCAAAGGTGAAGCCATGGTACGATTTACACCTGCCCTGTCAACACCCGGATTGTATACAGTATATACTCATTATGTAAATCTACCACAAGCTGCCACACAAGTTTCTTATGAAGTATCTGATGGTAAAAATGTGAGCACAGTTATCATCAGGAAGAAAGATGTCATTGTGGATGGACAGACATCCGGTGAATGGATAAAACTGGGTGCCTTTCAATTACCTAAAGGAAATATTGCGACAGTGACGGTTAAGGGTGATTATTCCGATGGTGTTGTGGTTGCAGATGCGCTCTTGTTTGTGCCCGTTAAATAATTTTATTTATTCATTTATTATTCAATTCATCAAAATAAATGTTCGCAACAAACTCATCCTCCTCCCTGTTGCTGGGTTGATTTGTTTTGTATTTGTTTACTACGGCGCCACTTTGATTTATCCTGGCGGGAATTATCTCGATAAAACTTCAGCTGGATTCAACTGGGAAGAAAACTATTGGTGTAATCTTTTGGATGTAACAGCACTGAATGGCAGGCCCAATGCAGCACGTCCGGTTGCTATTTTTGCCATGTTCTTGTTATGCTTTTCTCTTGGGGTTTTTTGGTTCGAGTTTCCGAAATATGCCGGGTTGAATAGAAAATCACGGTTAGTCATTCAATACAGCTGGGTAATGGCTGTATCGATCGCTTTGTTGTTGATTACAGGACTGCATGATGTGATTATTAATATTTCAGGTGCATTTGTTCTGATTGCATTGATCGGGACCCTGGCAGGACTGTACAGGCTCAAGTACAGGTTTCTTTTCTGGTGGTGCATTCTGAATTGTTTGCTCATCGGATTGAACAATTACATCTATTACACGGGATGGGGAATGTCTTTTCTGCCTGTTGTACAAAAATTGACTTTTCTTTTTTGCGTCGTCTTTGTAATGGTCGTATGTATCACGTTGAATCGCGCATCGAATAGATAAAGTATTTAGTCAACTCTTTGGCGAGAAAAATACCAGAATAAGAACGAAAAAAACACGAAAGTTTACGGTAGTCTTAAGACTACGGTAATGTTGGTGAGAAAAATACCAGAAGAAGAAAGAAAAAAACATGAAAGTTTACGGTAGTCTTAAGACTACGGTAAAGTTTGAAAGAAAAAAAACCCTGGAAACGAAGTAAGAGCTCACGGAAGTGTTGCATTATCCTCAGGGTTGTTGGTTGAATTTTTCTGTGAAATTATTCACATGCCACTGTTCACATTCTACCAGAAGCGTACGCAGTGCTTTAAGGTCCATCATTTTTTCACGGGACGCATTGTGAAGGATTTCATTTTCTTTTTTTGTGAGAGCAAGTTTATATCGTTGCATTTCCAATTCGTATTGTTCTGTAGCCTTAGCGGTGTCTGATTCTTTTTTTGGCCGCGGATGAAAAGTATCGATCACGGTATGCGCATAATTATTAAATTCTTCAACGTATTTTTCAATTGTCATATAAGCTCTATTGAACCAGAAAACGGGAAAATGAATATGAGTACGACTGTAAATGTATTTATTTGTTTTAATCCTGCAACCATATATTGATCTGATCGATTCATTTTTAAGCTTTAAAAGCCATGATATTCAGGTAACTTTGCGTTTATGAAACTGACCTGCCTTTTTCTCATTTGCTGTTTGGGTTTTATAAGTTGTACTGAACCCCGAACAAAATCGAATTCGGTAGTTATGGTAGCATCCGGCCAGATGCCGGATGTAGCAGTAGATGCAAAAAAGAGCATTCATATTGCATATGGAAACGGCGACAGCCTGATGTACATACAATCCCGAGATGGCGGCAAAACATTTTCACTCCCCTTACTTGTAGAAATTCTTCCAGGGCTGGCAGCTTCTCATACCCGAGGCCCACAGATCGCTATTGCATCGGCCGGCGTTTGTATTTTGGCGTGTAATTCCATGGGAGATATTTTTTCTTTCCGATTGAACAATAGTAAATGGCAAAAAACAGGTAGAGTGAATGATGTCGATACGGTGGCAAAAGAAAATCTGATTGCATTGGGAGGGGATGGCGATCACCTGGCTGCAGCCTGGCTAGATTTGCGTGGAAATAAAAAGAATAAGATCGTTGGAACGCATTCAGAGGATGGCGGAGTAAGTTGGTCTCGGAATGAGATCTGGTATGCATCTCCTGATAGTACGGTTTGTGAATGTTGCAAGCCTTCTGTAGCTGTAAAAGGTCATGATGTGTTTGTAATGTTCCGGAATTTTATAGATGGTAACCGCGATATGTATTTATTGCATTCGACCGACGGGGGTCTGTCTTTCGGAAAAGCATCCCGCTTGGGAGAAGGAAACTGGCAGTTGGATGGATGTCCTATGGATGGAGGCGCGGTTGTTATAAGTAACGGCGTAGCACAAACCGTATGGAGAAGACAAGCTACTGTATTTTCCTGCACAGAAGGCCACGAAGAAGTGGCATTGGGTGAAGGGAAAGGCAGTACCCTGGAAATTGTGAATGGAAAAACTGTCTATGCCTGGAGTGAAAATGGAAAAATAATCCTGATCGATTCGAAAGGGACTAAAAGATCAATAGGGAGTGGTATGCTTCCCGTGATCAAATCTCTTGGTGATGATCAGATCATTTGTATTTGGGAAGATGATAAAAAGATCACAAGTGCAGTAGTGGACTTATAGATTTTCCAATCGGCGATCAGCCTGATCATAGTCCAGGGAAATATCCATCGGTCTGTCAGGGAAAACTATCTTCAGTTCAACTTCCGGGAAGGGTTTCTATTTTTAAGTTCAGTTTCCAACTCCGCTAATTCGGAATCTGAGAAAGAAGTTATTTTTTTTACGCCGATCGCTATGTCTCTTAATTTGAAAATCTGGTCTTCACTCAAAACAAGCAGGTAATTATACAGCTGGTGGTAATCGTTTAATTCATGAATGTGAATGTCGGGGCTCATAGTTTGTAGATGTGCATGCAAATAAGTTAATATTGAATGATTTGAATATTATTTTTTCTAACACTTACAGCTGTTAGTTACAGCTGATTTTAAATGAGTTACCAGAAGTATTCACAATCGGTTTGCCCACAGGTCTGGAAAGTCCGGTCATATTTTGGACTGAAGAACTTTATTATATCCCTCAAAGCCAGTTTCAATCGAATAAATTTTTCCGCGAAGTGATTCCTGGTAAAATAGAACAAATGTCAGGAAAGCAAGAAATAGATTCACCCATTCAAAGCGGGGATAATAAGCTTTGCCTCCAAGGAGGAGAGTAGGAAGGATAGCTGATAATGTAATTACTAAGTAAAAGATTCTTTTGTTTCCTGCAAGCCCGCGCGCTATATACACGTAGAGGTATGTACCCAGCGCAATACAGGGAAACGAAATAAGATTCGCAAAGAAATTATCACTCAGCCAATCAACTCCTCCATATAACACAATGTGATATAAAAAAGTTTTTATCGCACTTTCCAAAAATCCACCGCCGAATTCCAAAACAAAAAATTCGTTGTTCAAATAGGTGGAAAAAAATTTCCATTCGCCCGCGAAATAGAGGTTGTGAAATATCGGAAGACAAAGCACCAGCAAATAAATAACT
Organism: Flavitalea sp.; assembly: GCA_035526135.1. Taxonomy (GTDB): domain Bacteria; phylum Bacteroidota; class Bacteroidia; order Chitinophagales; family Chitinophagaceae; genus Flavitalea. Next base: position 7,037 of record DATLDA010000100.1, on the reverse strand, counting down.
AAATACGCACCCCACTTTGGCCGGTATAAAAAACAGAATGCGGCAACGAATAATGAAAACACAAGGAGGTTTTGCCGAAGAAAAACAAGCAATGCGAGTAAAATAATAGCGGGTATCCATCTGCGTGATGTATAAAAAAGAACGAACCAGATAAAAAATGTGATGACCAGCCATTCCATCAAACCAATCATGATCAGCTTCGTCACGAAAGGAGCGGAGAGCACAATAAATACAGGAAAGTATTTTTTGAAAAGAGCATTGATCTCATATTTCCGGATACGGGATAAAATTGACAGCACGGAAACGAGGTAGACCAGCATATTGAAGATCTGGAACAACCTGTTTTCTTTACCAAACAATTTGATCCATGCGGCTACATAGTACCGGTATCCCGGTTGGACGAGGTATACTCTACGATGCGTGCCATACACCAGGTCATCACTTCCCCAAAGTGTACTGTGATTTGCAATGTTGTTAGCCATAATGCGATAACGGTAGCCATCGTCACGTGAGTAGAAATCGTAGCCTGAAAGTAAAACAGAAGAAAAGGGAAGAATCAAAATTAAAAAAAGCAGAAGGGTTAGCCCGATCCGCATGCGTTCGGAAAGTTTCAGATTTTCACATGTAACATAAAATAGCAGGGTGAGTGGCATCGGAACATAAAAAGATAACAGTTCCTTCCCGTTGCTGTAATTGAAACCATGCATAAGCGGAAGTGTCAACAGGATGACAGGCAGACCTATGGCAAGAAAAATAATAAACAACCATCGGGGTATTTTCAAGAAGGCATCTTTACGTCTGACGAAATTAGGCGTTTGGATGGCATTAATTGAGGATCGAAAACTTCGATGTGTACAACGTTGAAATGCTATTGTGTGAATCGCAAATTTGTGCTATTCATGTTCTGCGTAATTAGGGTAAAATTCATTTTGACTTTCCCTTTGACGCCCCTATTTTTGCGCCGGAGAGATGGCAGAGCGGTCGATTGCGGCAGTCTTGAAAACTGTTGACTGTAACAGGTCCGGGGGTTCGAATCCCTCTCTCTCCGCTTTTAACCTATGTCCGGTAAGGGTTTAGGACTTAATAGAGCAACATGGGGAGCAAAAAATGTTTATCAGCCTTTTGAAATTTGATTTTTATTTGATTAAATCTGATAATAGCTGTTGAAAGACTCCGGTAGATTTTTATTCTTTGATTGGTACAGGTCGTAGTACTTTCTATCATACTCTCATAAAAAACAATAACAATATTTACATTTATTACTGTTCCTTCATCAGTAGTCTTTATCCACGAGTAATTGCATCATCATTCCCCTTGCTTTACTTTCAAAACATAGGCAGGTAGCAAACCATGCGCTTCTTTATGCGCTTTTTTTACTGCGTTTGAGTCAGCAGCTTCAGATAAACACATGATAACGCCCTTTTTTTCATCAACCCAATAATTAGTAAAGTTTACACCATATTTATCCTGTACTGCTAAATCTTTAGTATGTGCATCGGCGACATCTTTTGCCGTCACTTTCCCGGGACCCATTTCATGTACATCAATAAAAAATTGTTTATTGCCCGTAGCCATTGCTTCAGTACCACTGCTGACCTGATATACATTAGAAGGAATTAATCCATGAGCCTCTTTATGTGTGTTTGTTACCGATGTTTCATTCTTTGCCTGGGAGAGACAATATACTTTACCTTTTTTTTCATCTACCCAGAATTTTAAGAATTTGACACCATACTTATCCTGTGTTGCAAGGTCTTTTTGATGCGCCCCTTCTACATCTTTGAATGATACTTTGCCAGGTTCCAAATCATGAACATCAATGAAATACGATTGTGCTACGCTTGTGTCGGCATTGGGTGTCGATGTAGTTGAGGTTGTGTCAACCTTTTTCTCATCATGGTTACCACAGGAACTGAATAGTAATACAACAAGCGAGTAAAAAAAGAATGAAGATTTCATTTTATATTTTTGAAGTGAAAAATGAATGGTTATTAAAAACGAAGAACCGTAATATACTTTTTTAACCTCGGTATTTCTGAAATATGACTTCCCTATTTTTTAAATATCAAAAGCTAACACCAGCCGAAAGCTGATACATGGATCTCCAAATTCTGGCATAATCTCGTAACGCTTTGTTGAAGTACAATGGATTGCCCAATTGTGAAAGCATCCACCGCGAAGCACCCGCGCATCACTTTTTTCCAGGCAAGCACTGCCGTCTTTCGGTATTTTACCTGAATCTGTGTGGAAATAGTCCTGGCACCATTCCCAGACATTTCCACTCATATCGTAAATGCCCAATTGATTGGGTTTCTTTTGTCCTACCGGCTCGCTCCTGTCCTGACTATTACGTTGATACCACCCGACTTCATCCAAATTGTTGCTTCCACTGTAAATAAAATTATCTGTCCCATGTATTCCACCTTTTGCAGCATACTCCCATTCTGTTTCGGAAGGAAGGCGAAATTGAAATGAAAAATTATGTCCTAGTCGAATCTTTATTTGTTCATAGATCGTTGTTGAATTCAACTTCTCTAAAAAACCGTTTTTGTGTACAATATCATCATAGGATATACACTCGACAGGTATGTTGCTTCCTTTGTTGTTAGATGGGTTTGAGACCATTATATGTTCGTAAAGTATTTGAGTTACCGTAAAACCGGAGACGAAGAAATCTTTAATATTTATTTCCTGAGCCTCTGGTCCATCTCCAAATAAGTAGTGGTCAGACCCTGTTCCCTTGACAAAAACAAAAGGGAAATTGTAGTTGATCTTTTCAAACTTTAATTCAATGTTATCCATACTTTTTCGAGATACCGTCTGAACCAGGTGTGATCTGGATAAAACGATGAAGGACAAACATTCCTTATTTCATTCGCAATTCCAAAATCGTATCCAATTCGTCACGGGGAACTTCATCTAAATAAATAAAAACTCCTTCCGGCATTTGTTTGTAACGAACTTTTAGTTTACTGTTCATTACTACACCTTCTGTGATCGTTTCCTTTAGTCCCGGCAAAAAAATAAAATTGGCATCCGGGCGTTTTAATATGTGCACATAGCGGGTTTTCTCCCTGCCGGTTACGACGCCCCATTCCTGTGATCTGATAATATTGCCGCGTGTACCATAAATACTTTTTCCATTTTGGTTCAACCATCTCCCTATAGCACTCAATGTATCGGTGAATTCAGATTGTATCACACCGCTCGGCATGGGGCCGATATTGAGTAGAAAATTCGTATTGAGGCCAGCTGCATTTACGAGGTAATGAACAAGCTCTTTTACACTTTTGTAATTATTGTCGGTCATATTGTAGCCCCATGACCCATTCATCGTTTCGCAGGTTTCAACAGGCACATTTTCCGATGCCTCCTGAAAGCTTAAACCTGATTTGTTTTGACCAGGGAGGTCTTTTTCAAACATCTGGAAGTCTTCGCCAGGTATCGGATCAAGATGATGATTATTCCCGATCATGCATTTGGGTTGCAATTGATGGATCAGTGAATAGATCTCATTATACTTCCAGTCAATGCGTGAAGACCTGTCGGCCTGACCTTCCGGATTTGTCTGGTCCCAATGCCCGTCGAACCAGATTGAAAGAATCTCTCCGTAATTGGTCAGCAATTCTGTCAACTGATTTTTCATAAACTGCAGGTAAGAGGCATAATTACTTTTTCCTGTCCGCCCTGTTCCCTGTCCGGTCCTTCCCGTTTCACGGGGATAATCATTACGGTACCAGTCGAGGGTAGAATAGTACAAACCGAGTTTAATATTTTGTTTTTTACATTCCTCTGACAGCATCTTTAATACATCCTTTCCATAAGGGGTGTTTGTAATCTTCCAATCTGAATGTTTTGTATCCCAGTTCGAAAATCCATCGTGATGCCGTGTGATAAAAACAATGTATTTCATTCCCGCATTTTTTGCGGTAGCCACCCAGGTCGCAGCATCGAATTGCTGAGGATTGAAAATCTGTTGGAGCCGTGAATAATCTTTCACCTTTATATTCCGGTTGTTCATCACCCATTCGCCCGCTCCCAACACGCTGGATGCACCCCAGTGAATAAACATGCCAAACTTCATATCCTGAAATTCTTTTCGGGCCAACAGGTTTTCAGGAGCGGGTGTATACGTTTGAGCGTGTATATTGATTGTAATCAGAACAAAAACTGCAGGAAGCAAGCGTATCATACTATATTGATTGTTTCACGCAAAGGCGCAAAGTAAGCAAAGACGCAAAATAAGTAACCTTAGGTTGTAAAAGAAAAATGGAAAAAGGTTCAACTATGTGTACTATGTAGCTATGTACCTGTGTGTTGATTTTTATTCATTCACCAGAAGCAAACAGGCGGTACACAGCCTACCTTTGCCTCCTGCATGAAGCACCTGCGCGCACTTAATAAATACTTCTGGAAATACCGCACCTTGTTTTTGCTGGGGATCCTCTTCATCATCCTCAGTAATTATTTTGCCATACTCGCGCCCCAGATCACGGGATATATTTTCGACCTGGTACAACAGCTCATTGGTGAAGCGTCCCCGTCCAAACGGTCAACCGTATACGATCCGCTGGTAGGATTGTTTATCGATAGTTTTAATGCTGATACGCTTTCCTTCAAGGCACGAGTTGCAATTTTTGGTGCTACCATACTTGTTTTCGCACTCCTTTCGGGTTTTTTCATGTTCCTCATGCGACAAACGATCATCGTAATGAGCCGGCATATTGAATTCGACCAGAAAAATGAAGTGTTTGCGCATTACCTAAAACTCGACATCAGTTTTTATAAGAAACACAGCACGGGTGACCTTATGAGCCGGATCGCGGAAGATGTAAGCCGGGTGAGAATGTACAGCGGACCGGCGGTAATGTACCTGGTCAACCTGGTGTTCCGCATTTCCTTCTGTTTATTTTATATGATCCGGAAAGACTGGGAACTGACGCTGTATGTACTTTCTCCTTTGCCGGTTCTTGCACTCACGATTTACCTGGTAAACAATATTATTCACCGGAGAAGTGAAAAAATTCAGGCTCTGTTATCGGATCTGACGACCAATGCACAGGAATCTTATTCAGGCATCCGGGTAATCAAATCATTCGGTCAGGAGCAAGCGATGTTTGGTTTTTTTGACAAGAACAGCGAAGACTATAAAAAAAATGCGATCGGACTGGCAAAAATTGAAGCCATTTATTTTCCAACGATGGCATTACTTATCGGCTTAAGTACGCTGTTGACGATCATGATAGGTGGACTCTATGCTATTCATGGAGATCATAATATGACTGTTGGTACAATTGCAGAATTTGTAATGTATATCAATATGCTCACTTTTCCGGTGAGTGCTATTGGATGGACAGCCAGCATGATCCAGCGTGCTGCTGCTTCACAAAAAAGGCTAAATGAATTTCTTAACACCCGTCCGGTTATCAGAGATCCGGATTTGGCGACACCGGTCATTTTACAGGGGGATATCCGTTTTGAAGGAGTTGACTTTACGTATTCCAACACAGGAATCCATGCATTAAAGAATTTCAGTTGTCATTTTGCAAAAGGTCAAAAGATTGCTATCGTAGGACATACCGGTAGCGGCAAAACGACGCTTGCTCAGTTGTTACTACGAATGTACGATCCCGACAAGGGTCGTATTCTGGCAGATGGTACGGACATACGCGAGATCAATTTGCAGCAATTACGGTCGCAAATAAGTTATGTACCGCAGGATATATTTCTGTTTAGTGAAACAATTGAAAATAACATTCGTTTCGGGCGGAAAGATGCGTCCTCGTCTCTTGTAGAACAAGCGGCCCGTTATGCGAATGTGGACAAAGAAATTGCCGGATTTCATTCGCAATACGCCACCATGGTGGGTGAACGGGGGGTTACACTAAGTGGAGGACAAAAACAAAGAATATCAATAGCACGCGCTCTTATAAAGGATTCGCAGGTAATTATTTTCGATGATTGCCTGAGTGCCGTGGATGCGAAAACTGAAAAAGAAATTTTACAAAATCTACACGAGTTCCTGAAAGACAGAACAGCGATCATTATTACGCACAGAATCCTATCGTTATTTGAGTTTGACCAGGTGTTGGTCATGGAAGAAGGAGAAGTTGTAGAAGCAGGTACACACAAAGACCTCCTTGCGAAAAACGGATACTATACCTATTTATACGAGCAACAGCGGGCCAGGCGTGAAGAACAGCCACCCTTGGAGTGAAAAAACTGAAAGCGGTTCATATCTATCCTCATATTTCGGGCCAGAAATTTTGGCAATTGGAAAACAATATTATATTTGTAGATACTTAAATGTGAAACAGAATTTCTAATAGTAAAATTCAAAACACAGTGGCGTACGAAAACAACGAAAAAAGAATGGAAAGCGTTTACAGCAAACGCATAAGGGCAGGAAAGAGAAGAACGTATTTCTTTGATGTACGTGCAACCCGGGGTAATGATTTTTACATTACGATCACCGAAAGCAGAAAAAAGTTCAACGAAGACGGTTATGATCGCCATAAGATCTTTTTATACAAAGAGGATTTCAACAAATTTCTGAAAGCATTGACTGAAGCCGTCGATTATGTAAAGACAGATCTGATGCCTGATTTTGATTTCGATGCGTACAACCATGACCAGCCGGTTGATCAGGAAAATGAAGAAGTTACCAACACGGAGAATAGCAAATCAAATGGTACGACCGTTACTCCAATTGCAGCAATAGCCGCCACCACGCCCATGAGTACTCCGGCGCCGGCAGCACCTTATGCTTCGGATAATTCCGAGGAGGTAGACAAATGGTAATTGTATAAATTTATTTTTTAGCCCCGGTAACGGGGTTTTTTTTTGCAAGAGTACGCCAGCTATAAACAAAAAAGCTCGCAGAATTGCGAGCTTTTCATATTATGTAACTGGTTATTTTTTTACGAACTGCGTCGTGATCACACCGGATTTTGATACAAACTGCACACTATACTGACCCGGAGTAAAGCGGTGAATAGACACATGCTGAATATTTGATCCCTGTCTGGCAAAGAAAA
>DATLDA010000239.1:0-6975 GCA_035526135.1 Flavitalea sp. | reverse complement strand
GATAGTGATCTGAATATCGGAAGCACCACTGGCTTCCGCCTTACAATTATCAACACTCAGATCATAAGCTTTCAACTGACTGGCACCGCTTACATCCACTTTCACGGTGGCTGCCGACCCACTTACCCGAACATCTGAAGCACCGCTTAATTCTATATCAAGGGCATTCACCTGAATGGCGCCCCGGAAATCACTCGCACCGGAAAAATTCAACTGGAGGCTGCTTGTTCTGATAAACCCGGTAACATTTACATCACAAGCTCCGGCAGCTGTCAGCTTATCCAGTGACCGAAAAGAAATATACGCTTTCAACTTTTTATTTCCGGAATTCCGAAACCACCTGCCTTCATCATCATACCAGATCTTTAATACACCATTATCTACTTCGGTTCTGATGCGCGCCCTGTATTCATCCTTCGAAGCACTAACTGCCAATGCTTCTTCGTCAGACTGAGTTAATTCCACATCAATGGCATTTGACACTTTAATTGCATGAAAAGAACTGACCTTCCTTACTTCGGCATTCTGATCAACAATTTTTCTTTGGGCCTGCAGACTGACCGAACCAATCAATACGACAAGGCAAATCATTATCGTTTTCATCATATCTTAATTTAATTGTTAGCTTAACTTTTTCTAGAAACACTCCCACCACTACTGGTGCGGATATTGCGGATCACACCGGCGCCTTTATAGGAAATAGATCCACCGCTGCTGGCTTCCGCTGATAATTCTTTATTGATCGTGACCTGTATTCCGCTTCCGCTGCTGGTTTCTGCCTTGCATTCATTCACGTCCAGCTCAAAGCCCCTGAAAATACTTCCACTGCTGCCTTCAACCTCCAAACTGTTTACAGAGCCATTAATATTCATCACCGAACCACTACTCTGATCCACCGCAAGAGTATTCGCGTCTACTTTGCCTTCAAAGGTTGCGCCACTTGAAGTTTCAATTCTTAATTTATCTGATTTCAAGGTGCCGTCCACTTCAACCCTGGCACCTGATGAACCATCAATCGCATCCAATCTGGTAAAGGAAACATATGCTTTCAGATTTTTCCTTCTCCTGTCAGATAGCTGTTTCAAAAAGTTATAATCATAATATATTTTGAGCACTCCGTTCTCGACTTCTGTAATAATTTTATCGCGAAATTCTGTTTCGGAAGCACTTACCGCCACCGCTTCATTTCCACCCTGACTTAAAAATAATTGTATGCCGTGCGATACTTTTATCGCATGAAAATTTTTGACAGAACGCACCTGCGCGTTCGCATCATTCACTTGTTTTTGTGCAACCAACGTTGCAGTCATCAGCAGCGCGAAGGAAAAGAATAAGATTTTTTTCATAACGTGTTAAGTGTTTTATTAAGACTGGTAAAAGAAATTAATGTTGCATCAAATACTAAGATTATTATCCCCTTTTGTGAATACTTCCGCCGCCTCCTGATGTAGATTTTTTCACAACCGGATTACCCCTGTAATATAAATCACTGCCGCCGGTAGAAGAGGCGTTCAATTCGCGGTTGACCGTGATCGTTACATCACTCCCGCCGCTTGCTTCGATCGTTGCATAATCAACGGTGAGATTGTTTGCATCACAATCACTTCCACCACTTGCCATCAATTCCATAGTGGTAACCTTACCGGACAGGTCAGAATCCGAACCACCTGCCTGGTCGAGACGAAGAAGCGTACAATTGATCGAAGCAGTCAGATCACTTCCGCCGGATAGTTGGATATCTAGATTATTCCCTTGTAAAGTTCTTTCCACATATACATCGGAACCACCCGAAGCCTTCAAAGCGTCCAGATTTTTGAAGGATATATAGGCCCGCAACTTTCTGTTTGACCACAGTCGCTCGAGACCATTTTTCTGAAATGACAGATATAAAACGCCGTTCTCAACTCTCGATATGATTTTATCACGGTATTCTACGGAAGACGCACTCACCGCAACAGCATCTTCATCTCCCTGTGTTAGATAGAGATCAATACCATCTTGTGTATGAATCGAATGGAAAGCAGCAACCGTTCTTTTTTGCGCGTTCGCATCATTGATCCGTTTACCCGGCTGGCTAAATGCAAGAAGGCAGCAAAGCCCTGAAAAGACGGTGAGACACAAGGGTTTCATATACAATATTTTTTGTGAGACGATTGATTTGCCCGGAATGTTACAGCGTATAAAATCTTTTTTCAGCCTTATCTTTGCACCCGGTAGCCGTATTTCGGTTTGCCATCAGATTCCCGGGGTGCTTGAGGAATATTCCAAAGGCTGAGATAATACCCGTAGAACCTGACCAGGGTAATGCCTGCGCAGGGAAGGTAAACACTCCTGTCCATCTACTCTTTCGCAAGCATTTACCCGCCTTGACATTATTTAAGATTTAAAGAAGTGATATGAAAACAATTTTATTGTTTTTCTGCCTGTTTGGATTTGTCAATATCGTCAATGCCCAGCTTCAGGGACGGGTCATCGATTTCGAAAATAAAAAACCGGTAGCAGGTGCTTCGATTGAATCAGCGGGGTTTAATACCAGGGTGACAAATGATTCTGGCGAATTCACTTTCCCCGTAAATGTATCTCTGAACGTTTTCGTTAGTTCAATCGGATACCACGGGAAATCTGTCAGGTTGGAGCCGGGGATTGTTACGCACATTGCACTTCAAAATTTCAACCTTTTTCTTGAACCTGTCGAGATCAAAGCAATTCGTGCGGGAGATAAATCTCCATTTACCAAAAACGATTTGACGAAAAACGAGATTGAAAAACTGAACCTTGGACAAGACCTGCCCTTTTTATTGAATCAATTGCCTTCGGTTACTGTCAATTCTGATGCCGGGAATGGAATCGGCTACACCGGGATCCGTATCAGGGGATCTGATGCGACCAGAATCAATATGACAATAAATGGCATTCCGTATAATGATGCAGAATCTCAGGGATTATTTCTGGTGAACCTACCTGATCTAGCGTCCTCTCTGCAGTCGGTTCAGGTACAAAGAGGCGCGGGTACTTCTTCAAATGGCGCAGGCGCGTTTGGTGCTACCATGAATTTCAGTACGAATGAAACAATCATGGATCCGTATGCAAACCTTTCCGCTAGCTATGGATCTTACAACACGAGGAAGCTGACGGTAAAGGCCGGAACAGGACTTCTGCATGATCATTTTACCGTAGATGCGAGGATCTCAAAAATTCAAAGTGATGGATACATTGATCGCGCTTCCAGTGATTTGAAATCATTGTATCTGTCTGCAGCTTACCTTGGCAAATCTTCGTCACTTCGATTGAATGTGCTTACAGGAAAAGAAAAGACTTACCAGGCATGGTATGGCATTTTGAAGTCAGATCTCTTGGAGAATAGGACAATCAATTATGCCGGAACAGAAAAACCGGGTATTCCTTACGATAATGAAATCGACAATTACCAGCAGGATCATTACCAGTTGTTCTTCAATCATCATTTTTCACCCACATTGAATTTTCAAACGGCCTTCTTTCTGACAAAGGGAAAAGGATATTACGAGCAATATAAAGCCAGCGAAAATTATTCAGATTATTATCTCCAAAATGCGCCCGGTGCAACTACTGATCTGATCAGGCAATTGTGGTTGCAAAACGATTTTTACGGACAGGTCTTTTCCTTCCAATTTAAACACGCACAAACAGAGTTGACTATTGGCGGCGGATGGAATCAATACAATGGAAATCACTTCGGAGAAATCATCTGGTCATCAAACGGTGGGATATCATATCCATCCCGGTGGTATGATCTGCATGCAGATAAAAAAGACCTGAATGTATATGTGAAGTACCAATACGCGATCACTCCTTACTTTTTTATTTTTTCCGATCTGCAATACAGGAATGTAAAATATGATCTCAATGGATTCAGAAATAATCCATCCCTGTTGTTAAAGAATTCGTACGGTTTTGTTAATCCCAAAGCGGGTATCAGTTATGTCCGGAATAGAAATAAAATTTATTTCTCTTATGCGCATGCTGCAAAAGAACCCAATCGGGATGATTTTGAAACAGGATTGACACAGCAACCACGACCGGAAAAACTGCACGATTTCGAATTGGGATATGAGAAAAAAGAATATGGATGGTCATGGGGTGTGACTGGGTATAGGATGGTCTATCGGAATCAATTGATACTGACCGGCCGGATCAACGATGTCGGTGCGTATACAAGAACGAACATTGAACGAAGTCTTAGAACTGGCATTGAAATGCAGGGAAATGTCCAGCTGATAAAATGGCTGCAGGCTGGAGCGAATCTAACGCTCAGTAGAAATAAAATTTTTGATTTTACAGAATACCTCGATGATTTTGACAATGGAGGACAATTACATAAGCAATATAAGCAAAGCGACATCTCATTTTCTCCGCCGGTGACTGGTTCTGCAACACTTACTTTTTTACCGGTAAAAAATGGAGAAGTTTCCTGGTTTGCAAAATACATTTCACGTCAGTTCCTTGATAATACATCCGATCATGAAAGAAGTCTTTCCGGATTTTTTGTATCTGATATCAGGAGCTCTTATAAAATTCAGGGAAGAGATCTACCTGAAATAACAATCACCTTGCTTGTGAATAATGTTTTCAATAAACGGTACGAACCAAATGGCTATACATATAGTTATGTTTCGGGTGGAAATATTCTGCATGATAATTATTATTACCCCATGGCAGGAACCAATCTGATGTTTGGATTGGTGGTGAAATTTTGAAATACGTTTCACGCAAAGGCGCAAAGAAAATCTTCTTTCTTTGCGTCTTTACTCCCTTTGCGCCTTTGCGTGAAATAAAATTTAAAACAGTTTCCAGTTTCTTTCGACTTGTTCTATCAGCGAAGATTGTGGTGCTTCCTGAAATACACAATATCTGTATTTAGCATGGTATGTGGCTCCCGGATTAATTGTAAACGGACCTTCCACAACAGGAGAATACACCCAATATGGCATGTCCGGGTGAATACGGATCGATTGGGGATACCTGAAATTTCCCGGATGATCAAAAACCGTTACACCCTGTATAGAATTTTTGATCGTACCGAAAACAGAAACATAGCGCGCTTTTTTATGATTGGCAACGATACGCGTATACCCTTCACTCGTGATCAGGTGCATGGAATCTTTGCCTGCCGGGGAATGCGGATTCCAATATTTACTCCCACGGAATGCAAGGCCTCCATAAATGTATTGATTGAGGTACAGTGTATCCTTTGTAATATTTTTTTGTTCGGATTCGAGATCAAACAGAAAATGATCGTCAAATGGATACAAGGTGATGGTCCATATTTCTTCAAGCACAGTTCCAAACTTTTTGCTCTCGTGCCTTAGTTTCACTTTCAGTCTTCCGAAAATCGCACCTTCCGTTACTTCCAGAACTTCACCATGCGCCACCGTACCGGTTTGTAAGTGTTGATTCCAGAAATCAATTTTTTCATTTCTGAATGTGGTATTTGCCCATGCGGTAAAGATCGCGTGCTGGTGAACATGTCCGTCAGGAAAATCATCTGTTAATATGGCACCGGAAGGAGAATATAAAGGGTGAATAAAGCCGCTTCGCTGATAATACAGTGGGCTGTCCGCAGGTGGATTGGCGATTGTAGTATGGTATTCAAAAACCGGTTTACCATCTACCCGTGCCACCAGCCCCTCCCTGGTTTTCAAAAACGTTATCCTGGCAACAATTTTTTTATCGTTTTGTACAGCGTGTACGGAGGCAGCGTTGAATTTTTTTTCGGGTGCTGTGATTACAAGAAGCGTATCATGATTCCATTTCTGCGCAAGCATTTTAGTTCTGCTTCCATTCTGCACAAAAAAATACTTCTTGTTTTTTGAAACGTTTTTCCCAACTACCATTTTGTAAGGAAGATCGTAGGCCTGACTGAAAACCTTTACTCCGAATGTAAGAGTGAAAAGAAATATGCAGGTTGAACGTAGAATCATAGCAATTGTAGATTTCAGATTTTAGATTTTAGATCTGGTTCTGAGGACCTCTTGTCAAATGAAAAATAAAAGGTGCAAAGAAATATTTTTGCACCGAAACATGGTATACCCAAATCTGAAATCCACAATCTACATTCTACAATTGTTTCACGTCTCCGAACTTTTCTCTCCACGCGAGCATCCCGCCCTGCAGGTTCTTTACATTTTTAAATCCCATTGTCTCCAGAATTAAACATGCCTGCGTACTGCGATTCCCACTGCGGCAATACAATACAACTTCTTCATCTTTCATATCTATAAGGTCATCAACCTGCATGCTTTGGATCTTTCCAAGAGGAACATGCAACCCGCCGATATTAAATTCCTTCACTTCATCCGGTTCGCGGACATCGACAAGTTCAATTGGTTGTTTTTTATTAAGTCGCTGCCTTACTTCATCGATTGTGATCTGTTCCATGTATTGAAATTTGAAAATTAGAATCAGTAAAATTATTCCTTTCGTGGCGGTAACTGGCACTTACTGCTGTTCATCTTCATCCGGTGTGATCGCCCGGACGGTCGTGTCAATGATTCGTATCGGTTTCTGGGTTTGCAGAAACACATCGATTGATTGTCCAGGCCGTATCCGGTTGATACGCCGGTCCGGAGTAACTCTTTCTGGCAGTTGCTTGTAAACATAAGCCTGGCTCGTATCCTGGACATCGGAGGCAACGATCACCGGAACGATGATCAAACCCGTTGATTCAGCCAACGTACGCGCTTCATAATAAGTCAACCCGAATAGGTCAGGAACTCCGAATTCTGTCTCACCCAGTCCGCTTCCGAGAACCAGGGTTATATTACTGCCCATCTGAATTTTTGTCCCCGGTTTGATTGGCTGACCATTGTACCGTTGTTCCAATACAGCATTCTTGGCAATATCGGGCCTGTAGAACGTGTCTTCAAGATTTAGTCCATACTGCCGCATCGACATTTCTGCACTGCGAAATGTCATGCTGATCAGATTCGGCATTTC
>DATLDA010000228.1:0-9592 GCA_035526135.1 Flavitalea sp. | reverse complement strand
ATCAAAAACAAAAATCTTCGCCTTATTGATCATTGTCATGAATATGTTATTCCACCTGGGAGCCCGGTAAACAGGCAATTCAAGTATAAAAAAACTTTTTTCTTTTATATGTATAAACCACTTTGCAACATAAGACACCACCAACGCCATAATGAGCCCCAGCAGGTATAACGCCATCATCACAAGTCCCTGAAGATTGAAAAACCCCGCCACCCGTTCATTTGGAATTACCAGCGCGATGAGTATGGTGTACACTGGCAGCCGGGCTGAGCAACTCATAAGTGGGGTAACAAGAATTGTAAGCAGTCGTTCTTTTTTGTTCTCAATATTGCGCGCGCTCATGATTGCCGGAACTGCACAGGCAAATCCACTGATCATGGGCATCACGCTTTTCCCGTTCAATCCCACCTTTCGCATAAGCTTATCTGTTAGGAAACTGATCCTCGCCATATATCCGGTGTCTTCCAGCACAGTGATCAAACCAAACAAGATCATGATCTGAGGTACAAAGACCAGTATACCACTCAATCCTGCAAGGAATCCATTTACAAACAGATCTGCCCACCACGCGTGAGGTAAGATGGATCCGAACCATCCGCCTGCTTCTGCGAAGATCCATTCGATGGCGGTCATCGGATATTCAGCCAGCCAGAAGACGCTCTGGAATAATAAAAAAAGAACGGTCAAAAGGATAAGGTATCCCCATCGGCGGTGAAGCAAAACATCGTCCAGCTTTTCGGTAAAAAGAGTTTTTTGCAACGGTGAAGGCTCGGAGACAGTTTGCTTCATGATGTGCCCGATCCGCTGGTAACGTTGAAGGATTTCTTCCGCCTGTACTTTGGTATGATTGAATCCATGTTCTTTTTCGAGCGATTCAATTCTTTTCTGTAAGTGATCAGGTAGCCCGAATGATTCATGATTGATCAGGTAATGAATTGCCTTATAATCGCTCATATCAGGGAAAAGGAATTGAACGCCTTCTACAGCCCCATTAGCAAGAGATGCATTCAAAATAAATTCTCTTGCTGACTTACCACTCATCTGTTGAACCGCATAATCAATGGCTTTCTTCAATTGCGTGATGCCTTTGTTCTTTCGCGGATTGATCGGAACAATGGCAACGCCCAATTCCCGTTCGAGTTCCGGCACGTTGATCTCAATACCTTTTCTTTTTGCGAGATCGAGCATCGTGAGGGCTACGATCACCGGAATTTTCAGATCAATGATCTGTGATACAAACAGGAGATTCCTTTTCAGGTTGCTCGCATCGGCAACCAAAACCACAATGTCCGCCTTGATGTCCTTGTCCTGATCCATCAGCACCCTGTAGGCGACCCATTCATCCTCACGGCGTGGATAAAGGCTATACGTTCCGGGAAGGTCAATGACCATTGCCGTGCTTTTTGGGGACAGTTCCGTATACCCTGATTTTTTGTCAACCGTTACACCGGGGAAATTTCCCACCTGCTGGTTCATTCCGGTAAGGGCGTTGAACAACGAGCTTTTCCCACTGTTTGGATTTCCTACGAGCGCGATATGGAGTTGTTTGGCAGTCATCGGGAGGCCGCAAATTTACCTAAAGGTCCTCAGCCATTATTTACGAGTTCGGAAGTTTTGATCACCGAAGCGTTTTTTAACGTACGCATCACAAAATAAATCGCAGGGCAACCCACATTCCTTCATTAGTTATCTTTGCGCACTTCAATAAAAGAATATGTTCAACCAAAGGGTGAAGGTGAAACAATTGCTAACATGGAAGCCGGAAGGTCAGGAGGTTACCGTGATGGGATGGGTAAGAACGTTCCGCAATAATCAGTTCATAGCCCTGAATGATGGATCTACGAACACCAATCTCCAGGTAGTTGTTGCATTGGGTATGGTGAGTGAGTCAATGTTGAAAAGAATTACTACCGGAGCATCATTGAAAATTACGGGATCGCTTATACCGTCGCCTGGAAAAGGCCAGCCACTGGAGTTAAAAGCAACTTCATTGGATATTCTCGGTGATTGTGATCCCGAAAAGTTTCCGCTTCAACCCAAAAAACATAGTCTGGAATTCCTTCGCGAAATTGCGCACCTGCGTTTTCGAACAAATACTTTCAGCGCCGTTTTCAGGATCCGGCATTCACTGGCGTTTGCCATTCACAGGTTCTTTGACGAAAAGGGGTTTGTTTATCTGCATACACCGATCATTACCGCATCCGACGCAGAAGGTGCCGGCGAAATGTTTCGGGTAACTACACTTCCATTCGATAATCCACCGCGGACTGACGCCGGTGCAATTGATTTCACGAAAGACTTTTTCGGGAAAAGTACAAACCTGACCGTCAGCGGTCAGTTGGAAGGTGAATTAGGTGCGATGGCACTTGCTGAAGTGTACACATTCGGGCCTACTTTCCGTGCGGAAAATTCCAACACGGCACGCCACCTCGCAGAGTTCTGGATGATCGAACCGGAAATGGCATTTTATGATCTGGAAGACAATATGAATCTGGCAGAAGAATTCATTAAGTATATCATCCAATATGCGCTTACCCATAACCGTGAAGACCTGGAGTTCCTTGCACAGAGACTTGTCGATGAAGAAAAACAAAAGCCTCAGGATGAACGTTCGGAAATGGGCCTGATCCAAAAACTGGAATTCGTATTGAATAACAACTTTGAGCGAATCACTTATACAGAAGCAATAAAAATTTTATTGGAATCACCGGCATATAAAAAGAAGAAATTTAAATATGAAGTCAATTGGGGTATCGACATGCAAAGTGAACATGAAAGATATCTTGTGGAAAAGCATTTCAAGAAGCCTGTTATTGTAACTGGTTATCCCAAATCCATAAAAGCCTTTTATATGCGGCAGAACGATGACGGCAAGACGGTAGCCGCCATGGATATCCTGGCGCCGGGTATTGGTGAAATCGTGGGAGGTTCACAAAGGGAAGAGAGGCTCGAAAAACTGGAAGAAAGAATGCGGGAAATGCATCTGCCGGTTGAGGAAATGTCCTGGTATCTAGATACGCGCAGATTTGGAAGTGTTCCCCATGCAGGCTTCGGGTTGGGATTTGAGAGGTTGGCTTTGTTTATTACTGGTATGACGAATATCCGGGATGTGATCGCATTTCCGAGAACACCGGGGAATGCGGAATTTTGACAGCGTGCGCTATTTGATATTCACTGTTGGGTATCAGGTATCAGGTATCCCATTCTTCCTATTGGGAGGATCCAAACATGCCTTTCTCCATGGTGGGACAGCTGATACCTGATAGCTGACAGCCAGATTACACTTTATCCGCCTTAAGTTCCCGCAACATCTCATCAAAGTTCTTGGGATTCAGATTCAGTGCCTGTAAAGAGGTTTCGGGATCTGTGAATCGCAGACTTTGCAATCCCTTGATATTTTCTTTAGTCACGGGTAATTTCATTCGAAGTAATCCGGCAATGGTTAATAAAGTATTCAATCCCCAGTAAGGAAGGTTCATCCACCGAAAGGAAATATTATAGGCCTTTGCAATTCTTTCGAACATTTCTTTATAGGTAAAGTTTTCACGGTTCGCCAACACGAAGAGGCCATTCAGGTTTTTATCCAGGATGGTCAAAACAGCGGATACAACATCTTCCAGTGCGATCACCTGCATGGGTTGATTACCTCCATTAACCAGGGGAACAAATTTCTTTTGTAATGCCTGCTGTAACATCCGGTAAAAAAGGCCATTCTTTCCAATGATCAGCGCAGGTTTCACGATCACATCACGGGAGGGATCAAACAGTTTTTCAATAACGAGTTTTGTATGTCCATAATCTGACAACGTCTCTTCATACCCCGAAACACTAGAAAAATAAATGAATTTTTTTACACCTGCCGCCTGGGCTTCACGCATCATATTCGCGGTTCCGGTGCTGTCAAGTTGTTCTGCATTTTTTTTTACCGGGTCAATGAAGGCGCAATGCACGAGGATATCTATTCCGGTAAATTGTTCCCGGCTCATTGGTTTTTCCAGATCGAATAGCCGCTCGTTATTTACACTATTGCCGGATTTATTTCTCATTAGGCGCACTGTATGAAAGCCACGTTCTTTACAAGCGAGAGCCAATGCTGCGCCTACAAATCCGTTAGCCCCTGTCAAGCCTACAGTCATGCTACTTTTTTTTGATTATTTCCAAAGCGATCCGGTGTGCATTTGCCATTAACGTGAGGGTAATGCCTTTTGCAGGAAGAAATTGAAAAGTACTTCCATCGGCAACAAATACATTATTAGTCCCTGACAGTAACCCATCAGCCGCAGTTGTTAATTTCTTCCCCTGGCTATCAAAAGGCAGCGTACCGGCATAATGGATGCTTGAACCAAAAACCGGCGAGATTTTTTTTACAGGCAATAGCCGTAATATCCGGAAAGCTTTTTTAAATGCAGATTCCCGTTTGCTGATAATTTCTTTTTCACTTTCAGATAAAGCATATCTGATATGAAGTTCATCTCCAGTTTTTACGTCGGGATTTTTTTTCAACAGGATATGTTTTTCTTCAGATCGTTTATCCGGGTGATGAATTCCGGCGATGACGGTGGCAGGAAGGATATATTGCATCAGCGCTCTCGCGTCTGAAAATCCCAGAGGGATTTCCTTCAACACCTTCGATACAGGAAGCGCTGCGTAGGAGTACAACGATGCCATTGCAACATCTTCATTTTGTTTTTGAGGATCGTGGAAAATTGCCAGTTGTGCGGTGCTTGTTTTCCGCGGTGAAGGAACCTTTCCCAACGTGCTCAGTCGAATAGCCGTGATATAAGAATAAGGATTACAAAGCAAAGGCATCGGTTGATCAAAATGATTGAAGGATCGCGCAACGATCCGGGCTGTTGAGAAAGCACTGCAGCATAGCACGAGTTTTTTTGCTGTTGCTTTGATTAAGCTGCCGTCTTTCATATTTCTTCCTTCCACTTCGACTCCTTCTCCTGTTTCATTGAAAATTGTAACAAAAGAGTCTCCCCGGTATTCGAAATTTTGATTTTTACGGAGTTGGTCGAGAGTGATTGAAGGCCGGTAAGCCGCATTTCCACGGTTTGAATAAAAATCAAAATTAGAATAGTCAGTAGGTTGTCGTCCGTTGATTGCTTTGGTCAACAAAGCCAGTGCCGGGATGCCCAGGTAAAATCCACTTTGATGTAGCCGGTCTTTTCGTTTCTTATAGGTGTTGAGAATATCTTCGGCAATTTCATCAGGTTCGATAGCGGGCAACAATGCAGAAGTTCCTTCCATTGTATAGGGGAAAATATCATCCGGTGAATACGAAATACCGATCCTGTTTGAAACGCATTGATAGGCATCATTCATTTCCTTAACCGGCAATCCGCACAAGGCGAGTTCTTTTGAAGAAAATCTGTAACAACCCAGTCCCCATGCACCGCCAAGTCCCCCATACGCAAGACTTTCCATAACGCGGAATGTTTCAGATTTGAAAGGCAACCACTCTTTTACTTTATCGGTTACATATGACCGTTGGGGCGTCAATTGATCGCCGATGCCTGCCGCAGACCATTTGAGCGTGGAAAAAGAAGGTCCCAGCAGAAAAAGGTCTTGCGCATCAGATTGCATTCGGAATTGTTGAAAATTCATGTGACCGGGATCATCAGGGATGGAACCGGGCACTCCTGCATCAAGCATAAGCACTTTCATCCCTGATTCAACAAGCGTTTGAGCGCACATTGCGCCGCTGGGACCTGAACCTACAACAATGCAATCGTAAGGGTTCACAGTATCCATAAGGCGATTTTGCCGATGATCAGTTTCATGAAAGCGGCGATCAGTCGACCGGTAATGGAAAAAAGATAAAAGGGACTTCTTCTAACAGGCAAAAAAAGATGCGTAAAGTCAGGTCGAGTTTCAAGTATCGACAGCATAATAAATATTCTGTTCCGGATAGGGTTGTAAGGTTCATTCCACGCGAGCGCTGCATCTATGGATGGCAATAACCAGGAATGAGACAAACATTTTTCCCATATTCTTTTTTGATCACCTGACAAGGGTATTGCGATTTTTTCTACTGCATCAACGTATAAGCGGGTTGATTGCGCGTCAGGATTTTTCCTGCCAAGGTATCTCGATAAAACGCAGGCTTCTTCATGTAACTGCATGCGGGTCATTTTTTGCAGTTGTATTATGCCCCAGCGTTACTGCATTCTCTAAGGCATCTTTCCGGATGTATTCGGTAAAATGTTGTTCCAGTTGCCGGAGCCTTGCATATAATTTTAAAATCAGGAACCAGAAAAGCATAATGCTGGTATAAAAAACAAGATCCGCTCCCCTCCCAACTCCAAGCTTTGCTGCAATCCTGTTGGTAAGATCCGGATGCAAAATGAAAACAACTGCTGTTATCACCAGTACCCCCAGGATCACGATATCGAGTACGCGTCTTCTCAACCGTGTTATGAACAGCAACGAAATAAAGACAACAGCAGTGAGGAGGACG
This sequence comes from Flavitalea sp., assembly GCA_035526135.1. Taxonomy (GTDB): domain Bacteria; phylum Bacteroidota; class Bacteroidia; order Chitinophagales; family Chitinophagaceae; genus Flavitalea. The sequence goes on along the minus strand of DATLDA010000228.1, from coordinate 3,129 downwards.
ATCTGGATGCCGGTCATCTGAAGAATTTATGTAAAACTAAGTCAAATAAAATTTTAATGCTGTCGGTTGAAGTTTGTCCTTTCTTTCTTGAATAAGTGGTATACCTGATATTCACTGGTATTTCCTGATACCTTAATTTGTTTTTCCTGATATGATACAACAATTCAGAAGCGTGCGCCATCCGGTTTTCACGAAGGAGAATCGTGTCGAGTGCTTTCCTGTTCATGGCACGTAGGCCATTGTGCGCATCAGACAACCATATACCGGTTAAGATCCCATTGATCAACCTCGCTAATTTCAAAATCCATTTTCTTACAGCAGGTGGTGCTTGCTGGTCACGCGTCAAAAACCGGGAACCGAGTGTAATATCGGCTTCTCTTCTTCGGATCGGCCCAAGCAGCAGTTCCAGGTCATTCACGTCGTGTTGACCATCTGCATCAAAAGTTATAACGATTTCAGGGTTGAATCTTTTTACATAATCAAAACCTGTTTGCAGCGCTGCACCCTGGCCAAGATTGCTGCGGTGTCGCAGGTAATAGTGTGGCAGGTCACTGATGCCGTAAAAAACATCTTCTGTCGAACCATCATCCACAATAACGATTTGAAAGAAACTATGCATTTGCAATGAAAGGATCACATCCCGCAGCATCGACGCTTCGTTGTAAACCGGTATGATAATATACACTGATGAGTAGTCGCTCATTCGGGTCTGTAATATTTCTGATAGATCGAATAGTCATCAATTTTATTTGTCAGCCGGATATCGTGTTTCTGTAGCCACTGGTCGTAGTAAGAGGATCTGTCGGCAGGGATCGCGACAACAAGCAGGGTGCGCCGCGAAAATCGGAGCGTATCTTTTTTCAGTATATCCATTTGTCTGGATGCTTTTATGTTATTAATCACAGCGTGCATGATGTATCCGTACTGATCACTCAGAAGCACAATATCATTCCCTTTTGCTTTTTCCCGGTGGAAGAGACTGTCCAGAAGCAATTTTCTTTTTGCGTCCGAATAAATATAGGATGAATAATGTTCAGGTGGCAGCTGGCTTTTTTTGTGAATTGTATAGAGTGCATGGATTACTTCTATAAAAAAAAGGCAGAAAAACGCCACGCGCAAAACAGAACGCAGAAGAATAAGTGAATCACGTTTTACAAAAAGCCAATAGCAACATATTATAAACACGACAATGATAGCCACAGAAAAATATCTTTCCTCCATTATATAGGTCCAGTAAGAATTTTTGTTGAAGGGGGAATACGCATTATGAATTACGGAGAAAAGGACGATCAACAAAGTCGTACAAATGCTTATAGCGCCTGCATAAAAGCAAAATTTGTCAAAAGCGGTACGCATTACCGGGAATATGAAATACTTTCTAAAGTAATTTATCACCAGGTAAAATAAGACCGGAATGCCTGTCCATCTGAAAATCTGTAATACCTGTTGATACGAAAAGCCTGTCCGTAACGAAAGTTGCATTGTATAGAACTCTGTATTGATAAACGAAGCCCAGAATACAGGTGCCATTGCTTTCAGATTTTCCGGATAAAAACCGTTTTCAGAGGGAAGAATAAATACCGCGCTTTTTGCAGTACTGGAATTATAAACTAAAAGAGCGCCTGCCAACACCAGGGTACAACCCATTGACAATAGGATCTTTTTTATTGGCAGGGATCCTGTCCGATATTCTTTCCATAAAAGACACAGAGGAAGCACAAAGGCAATAAGCAGGTACATATACCGGAAAAAGAAGGGGATTGCGTTGGCTATAGTGAAAAGGATCCAGTTGCGACGGTTCGGATCTTCTGTCAGGCAGATCAGAAAATAAAAAGCAGCGAGCCAGGAAGCTGTTGCCCACGTATCGGTCGGGAAAGAAATAATTACTGTGGCATTCAGTTCGCACCCTTTATAAATTAATAATAAAGCCTGCATCACTATAGGGAAACGCAGTTTTCGTAATATAAGCAGCAGGAAAATAAGAAAAGTGAGAGCTCCGGTTATATCGAGCAGGTAACAACTCGCGGAAAGGTCAAAACTTGTGAGCCAGAGAAACGGTATAAGAAGAACAGAATACAGCGGCGGCCATTCAATTAAAGGCACATTCACCATCTGACCTGTAGCAATATTAAATTCCGGAATCGTATATCCGTGGCCATGAGCGAGATTCAGGGCAGCGATCCCCTGTAGTCCTTTGTCTCCATCCAGCAAAGCAAAATAATACAGGAGTGCACTTTTGATACAAAGAGCAAATACAAAACAAAAAAACAAAAACAACTTCTGATTTTTTGTAAAAAAACGATTGTTGCTTATTTGTCCGGACATGGAGCTTGTGAATTAAGATCAGGAGCGTGGTGTAATGTAGCAAGAGAAAACAGTAAAGTATCCGAATTGCCCCACTTTGCGAAAAGGGTAGTCGTCTAATAATGCATGGTAATAATCATAATGATCCGCCGTCGTTATGAAATATAATTTTATTTTTTTTGAGGAAGAGAGAATACCATGTTTCAATTCATCGTAACTATAGAGAGCGGTTGCTCCGTATAAAACAGCATAATTACAGATCGTTCCATGATTACTGGCAAAAACGGGTGTATCCCCGTGAAACTTATCGTATCGTATTGCACTGTCGAGATATTCGCCGAAAGCTTTTGTTACCTGCAGATGCCCCTGTTCATGCTTGCCCGGTGAAAAATTCTTAGCAATAAAATAAGTGGAGTGTAAAATTTCAACGAAAACGATAAATAAGAAAATGATCCTGAACACCTGTAATCCGGAAAATTGTTTTCTCGCCCAAAGCATACACGCGACATAAACGGGGATCATGATCTGAAGAAATAAGTAGTACCTCCCTTCATTAATATATGTCCAGACATGGTCATTAGGCGGAGGCAGACGACCCAATGTAGTAAGCGAGCTATAAATGAGAACGCCCAATAACTGTATGCACATCACACCCGATACAAAAACGAAGAACTGCCGGATATTTACAGGAACCATTTGACGCTTGAATAAAATATATCCAAAGTAAATGAGTGCAAAAGGAAGGATCGCAAGATGAACTATGCGCGCAATGCCTCTCCAGCTGTCGTATGAAATGCCTGTGAGCCGGCCGAGTTGCAGGGAGAC
>DATLDA010000214.1:0-11655 GCA_035526135.1 Flavitalea sp. | reverse complement strand
ATCGTGCGCACTGCGTGGAATGCAACAGTTGTGGATGAATTGGAAAGAGGAGCCCGAAAGATTCTGGATCAATATCAGATCAAAAAAGTTAAGGTACTTACGGTTCCGGGAGCGATTGAATTACCCTTCGGTGTAAAAAATTTTTGGGAGCTGGCGAAAAAGAAGTCAAGGCCGGACGCATTCGTTGTGTTGGGCTGTGTTATTCGCGGTGGGACGCCGCATTTTGATTATGTATGTCGCGCGGTGACAGACGGCGTCGTTCAGTTGAATCTGCAGTTGCCCGTGCCTGTTATATTTGGTGTGCTTACGGTAGACAACGAACTGCAGGCCACCGAACGAATTGGAGGTTCGCAGGGTCACAAAGGAGAAGAAGCTGCTTTGTCCGCTCTGCAGATGATAGCATATGTTGAACAGAACAGGAACAGGAAATAATTTTAGATTTTAGATTTCAGATTTTACATTTCACGTTTTTGATACTTGAATCGCACAAAAACCTGATCGCTGACTGCTGAAAGCTGACTGCTGACTGCTGATCGCTGATCTCTGACAGCCTCAGAAAATCAAACCGTTCATTTCAATGACCATCCAGCTTTTTGTTCCCTGCTTTATTGACCAGTTATTTCCTTCCACCGCTTTCAACATGGTGAAAGTGCTCGAAAAGGCCGCTTGTGATGTTACGTATAATACGAATCAGACCTGTTGCGGACAGCCTGCGTTTAATGCTGGTTTCCGCGGGGAGGCAAGAGAAGTTTGTGTAAAATTTTTAAAAGATTTCAGTGGCAGTGAATATATTGTTGCACCGAGTGCCTCGTGTGTGGGTTTTGTTAGAAATTACTATCAGCAATTGTTTGATAACTCCTCTTATCACAACGATGTTAAAGACCTCCAGAAGCGAATATTCGAATTTTCGGAATTCCTCGTCAATGTACTTCATATAGAAAATTTTGGCGCATCCTTGTACGGTAAAGCCACATATCACGATTCCTGCGCGGGGTTACGGGAGTGTGGTATCAAGTCAGAACCCAGAAAATTATTGTCGCACGTAAAAGGACTGGAACTCATAGAAATGAATGATGTGGAAACATGCTGCGGTTTCGGTGGGACTTTTGCAGTGAAATTTGAACCGATTTCTGTTGCAATGGCGGACCAGAAATCATTTCATGCAAGCCAAACCGGTGCCCAATTAATTATTTCAACCGATCATTCCTGCCTGATGCATATTGGAGGGGTAAGTAAGAAAAAGGGGTTGCCTCTGCAAATGATGCACCTCGCTGATGTATTGGCAAGTGGATGGTGAGGCTGGTTTTGTGACTGTAATTAGTAATTAAGAATTAAGAATTAGTAAAAAATTAATAATTAATAATTAATAATTATTAATAGTTAGTCTCTACTATACAAGACCTGCTAGTTCTAGATAGCCAAAAAAATATTCTCAACAGTAGTATGTTCTTCGGTATGTTTAACACTTCAAGTTGACCAATTGCAAACGTTATTGGGGTTGTTTTTCTCATATCGAATTCAAATTCTTTAGTCTTAACAGTTGCACTGAAAAATTCAATATTAGAAGTTTTTGAGAACTTGCGTTTTTTAAAGTAAGAGATCAATTTATCCAAAAGTTTTTGGATAGTGATTTTTTATCACTTACACTTATCCCTACCAAAGATTCTATGTAAGTATTAATTATTAATTATTAATTGTTCTCTACGCATTCCATCATTTTTCCCCCGCCAGCTTCATTACCGTCTGCCATTCTTCTTCCGTCACAGGTTGTACCGAAAGGCGTCCGATCCTGACGAGGGCCATATTCTGTAATGTCTTTTCCTTTTTGATCAACTCGAGGGTCACCGGGTTTTTTAATTTCTTATGCGGTTTTAATTCAACGGCCACCCAACGGTCATCATCAATGGTTGGATCCTGATATGCTTCGCGGCTGATCTTTGCAATTCCCACAATGGCCAAACCCTCATTACTGTGATAATAAAAAACTTCATCTCCCTTCTTCATTGATTTAAGATGATTACGCGCCGCATAATTCCGTACACCTTCCCAACCTGTTTTTTTATCTTTTTCCAGTTGCTCATATGAATAGGCGGATGGTTCTGATTTTACAAGCCAGTATGCCATAAAATTTTCAATTAAAAATCAAAGATAAGTTGCACACCTATTCAAATCAGTGTTTAAATCACTGAATCCGGGAAGGAAAACCCAGGCGAGTTAACCGATTTCCACCGGGATGATAATATCTTGCAGAATGGCAAAAAGAAAATTAATGGTGCTGACGGGAGCGGGCATCAGCGCTGAAAGCGGGTTGAAGACTTTCCGCGATTCGGATGGCCTGTGGGAAGGATATGATCTGAATGAAGTTGCCACACCCACAGCGTGGAGAAAAAATGCAAAGCTGGTACTGGAATTTTATAACATGAGGCGTAGGAATGTGCTCGAAGCAAATCCGAATAAGGCGCACCTTCTTTTAGCTGATATGCAGGAAGATTTTGACGTACAGATCATTACTCAAAACATAGATGATCTGCATGAAAGAGCCGGTTCAAAAAAAGTATTGCATTTGCACGGGGAAATACTAAAGATGCGAAGTGAAAAAAATGAGTCATTGGTGTATGAGATCCGCAACGATATTTTGACGGGCGATTGTGCCGAAGACGGCGCGCAATTGCGGCCACATATTGTTTGGTTCGAAGAACAGGTACCCCTGATTCCAGTAGCAGCGGAACTGATCCGACAGGCAGATGTTTTTGCCGTAATTGGAACTTCACTTGCGGTGTATCCTGCTGCAGGACTGATTCAATACGCACCCTGGCAAATACCAAAATTCATTGTTGATAAACGCATTCCTCCCACCGGGGGATTATACAATATGACAGCGATTGAAAAGCCGGCAACGGAAGGTGTCGCGATCATGCGCCAAATGTTGATACATAAAGGTTGAAGTTATCAATAGCGTCCAAAACGTCAGGGCCGTACGGTTTTCTTTAATAATGGCTTCGTTTAAAAAAAACCGACCAGTACCGTAGTCTTAAGAAAACCGTAGTCTTCTTCCAAATGGTGCAATTTCTTCATGATGATCCCGCTGACATTGACAAAATTCATCCGAAAAAAAATGCCATTCCTTCTCTGGCCGTACGGTTTTCTTTAATAATGTCCCCGTTTAAAAAAAACCGACCACTACCGTAGTCTTAAGAAAACCGTAGTCTTTTAAAAAATCAAACCGATTCATCCCTTTCTTCAAATCGAATTCCCTGTTCCCCGAGCTCCCTTAAAACAGGTTCATAAATTTCTTTCAACGTTGGAATACACAATCCGTCCACTTTGATTTTATTTTGCAAAATAAGTTTCGCGGCAATACCCAACGGAAGTCCTACAGTTTTTGACATCGCTGTATTGACGGCATCGATACCTGTATCGATTAGGAAACTGCGGGCGATTTTTTTCTTTCCTGCCAATGTGTAACCGACTTCATGCAACATAACTACCATGTCATGGTCTGTATCTTTCAATGCAAGTTTTTTTTCCAGTGCAAACTGAAGAATATCCGCAGCACTGCATAGCCCTTTATTGATTTTTGTCTCATCGTCATTGATACCCAGAAATATAAGTTGTTTGATTGCAAGGTTCGCTTCCAACATGGTTCCCGCTACCGTCGCGGCTGCATTCTGCTTTACATCGTCAAGGTTCAGGTCTTTCAGTTCACCTTTGTCATCCACCATCATAATTTCCTGCGATTCCCGATCTCCGGCAGCTTGAACGGCCTCTTCTTCCGCTTCGAGAAGTTCTTGTAATTTATCCAACAATTCTTTTGTTTGCGTGAAGCGACTTGTCAGTCTTTTTTCAATCCATTCGCTGAAACCATACTGATGAAAGTGCATTTGAAAAAATTGTTGCAGCGACATGTCATTTGTATCGTACTGGACTGTCTCATCGGTCAGCTTAAGATCAAGAATATTTTTCCACCCGAAACTGAAATCAGGATAACGTAATGTGGTCCTTATAAACGTTTCAGCGTCATCCAAACCATATACCGGCATATAACTGACCGAATCACGGTTAGGATACCACGATAATTCTCCAAGAGTTGGAATAGATACTCTGCGGCTTTCATCGAACAATTCTTCATATGAAATATGTTTCGACTCACCATTCTCCAAAAAGTTGGCACCTGCCTTCCCAGCCAGTACAATATTCCGGGGATTCCAACTCACTTTATAGCGCCATGGATTATCATCACTTTCGGGTGCGACCAGTCCGCCGCAATGCGAGTGGAAAGAAAATATTTTTCCACCATGGCCCCGGATGCTGTCGATCAATTTCATCGCGCTCATATGGTCTATGCCAGGATCCAATCCCATTTCACACAAAAAAAGCAACTGCTTTTCTTTTATTGCTGTACTGAGTGAGCGAATCTTTTCATCTATATAAGAAGCGGTCAGCAAATTCTTACTGAAAGCAAGGCAGTCTGTTGCCACTAAATAATGGAGAGATGGCGGGAGAAGGGATATAACGATGTCTGCGGATTTAATCAAAGCAGCCCGATCATTACCAATAGCGACATCGAATGAAGCCACAGCTGCGACCTTAGAATTTCCGGTTTTACTTCGAACAAGTGCTGCATCACTATCGGCTACCGTTAGCCGCCAATGTTCCTGCTCACTTGTCATAACCAGATATTGGATCAAGGCAGTGGCAGATTTTCCTGCACCAAAAAGAACAATGTGTTTCATTTGTGGGTGCAGCAAAAATAGCGGATTCAGCTTTCAAAAACTTTGAATAAGAAAGTTACCGCTGCAATTGTATTTCTCCAAGGTCAGTAAAATGATTTTCCTGTGCGTCCACTTTTTCAAAGATGACATCACGAAATGGATCTTTCGCATCTATTACCACTTTCCAGGTTCCAGGCTTAACGGTCAGTGCGAAAGTTCTGTTTCCAATGGTAGCTCTTATTGTATCCGATCCGGAAAAACAATAAACTCCTTCTAGCTGTTGAGGGGGTGAGATACGTCCGGTGATGGCCGTTCCACGAATGATGCGGAACGCATGCAGCATTACCACAGTAATAACAATTACCGTGAGGGTAAGTAGCGTTTTTTTCATAATTAAAATTCAGCTGATCTCAGTAAAGGGTGGGGGAGCTGTTCTTTCAAGTATTGTGCCGGATTGATCGCCACGGACTTTCGACGGTAGACTTTAGAAATACTGATTGTAACCGCAGATATTGTTACCATGTGTCGCAATTGGCGGGTCCATTATTGGACCGACCTAGCCTGAGCGAATGCAAATTCTTCTTTGCCTTTTTGTTGAATAAAAAAAGGCCTAAAAACTTTAGGCCTGTTAATAAAATATCATTTTGGAAATGATCGTCTAGGGTCTGTTGTCGATGGTCTGTTGTCCGGTCAACTACCGGCAATTGCCATTCCCAACTCTTTCGTATTTATTTTCTTAACAGAATATTCTACCGATACACCGCGATTGCTTTTCGGAACTTTAACTGAAAGTTGTTCACCCGGTGAAACGTTTGTAAAGTATACTGTTTGAGTTTTAACGACCCGGTTTTCTGAACCAAGGTATTTTACTTCCACTTCCACTTCTTCTAATAGAAAGTTACTTTTATTTGTAAGTGTCAATTGAAGATTATTAATTCCACCAAGCACACCCGTTTTGTAGTCGTTGTTTTCCAAATTAACTTTTTGAAAAATCGTTTTCCGGTTTTGCTCGAGTGTTTTTACCGGGCGGCTTTCATCAACTTCCGGAGGTGCAGGAACAGGCTCTTTAATTGTTGTCTCGCTGGAAGCCTTTGCTATTTCATTTTTCACCTGCAAAGCAGTTTGCTTTTTCGGCTTATTGATTTCAGGTACTGATTTATTTTCTTTGCTGACGGCAGGAATTCCGAGAGATGCAGTATTGTCGGCAGTAAGATTTGAAGTCTCATCTGCTGCATTGTTTGTATTGGTTGGGTTGTCCGTAACAGCGGGTACTGTCGCCTCAGGGACGGCTTGTGACTTCTTCATTTGTTCAACCAGTTGTTCCAATTCGTGCTGACGATTCAATTTCGCGTTGTAGCTGTAGACAAGCCCTATTACCACACCAATCAGTAAAATGCACGCGGCAGCGAGTACAGTAAGTAATGCCCGGTTATTTGGTTTTTGTGCCTCCGGATATTTATTATCAGTCCGGCGGAGCTGGCTGTCTGATTGAGCCGTTTTTTCAACAGAAGCCGGAAAGCGCGGTGTTGTAACTGGTACAGGTGTTGCGGAGGGAATTTGTTTTTCGGTGTCCCCCACATTATCAGATACTGCTGCAGTACGGGCGGTCACCGATGCGGGGAAATTAATATAAACTTTTTTCGGAGCAGGAGGTGCTGCCGGGATTACGGGTTTTTCTATTTTTTTTACTGGCGGTTCTGTTCTCACCGGTTGTATGACTGGTTCTGATATAATCGTTTGATTTGCCGGTTCGGGAGTGTTTATGGGAACAGCCTGTTCACGTGGAGTGGATTTGCGAGGTTCTTCCTGCTTTATAGGTTTTTTATAAAATCGTTCAAACGGTTGTTCCTCCACGACCGGAGAAAATGGTTTTAGTTCCTCAACTTCACTGGGATAGCGCCATGCAGCACTTTTTCCTTCGATCCATACGAGGTCATATGCTTTCACCCCTTTAGCCTGTAATTCCTCACAGGTATAAGGTCCGGATTGTTTGTTGTCGCGCAACAAAAGGTACTTGTTCATATAGAGAAATTTATAGAAGCAGGGTTGCTATGGGACACTGGGGATCTTTCAAGAAGGATGTGGAGGAGAATAAATATATCGCAGGTTTTGTACCAAAAATCAAAATTTCACTGAAAGGGGCTGTTAAATATCAAAAATCAGTTTTTTTACTTTGTCTTTCTGTGGTTTTTCACACGACAACATTCTTTTAAACCCTTTATGGGCGCACCTTTCAGGCGGTCATTCTAAAATTAAAAACCCGGGAGATAATAGAATAATTTTTGTAAGAAACTTTATATCAACACCAAATGAAGTGACAAGGTTGTTCTCCCCAACCGTGGAAAAATAAGGGCAAAATAGGTTGTTTGAACTCAGGTTAAAAGCACGAATAATGGTAAATTTGCAGGCCTTCCGGAAGCATCTGGAATCATTCGAAACTCCTTGAAAATTAAGTAAAAAAGACAAGCACGCTCTAGCATGGACGATAACTCTCTTATACCCGGTCAGACCAATGATTTCAACCGGATCGTACCGGTAAATATCGAAGAACAAATGAAGACCGCTTACATCGACTATTCGATGTCGGTTATTGTGGGTCGTGCACTGCCCGACGTGCGGGATGGGTTGAAACCTGTGCACCGCCGGATTCTCTTTGCAATGAATGAACTCGGCGTTCATTTCAACAGACCCTATAAAAAATCTGCACGTATCGTAGGGGAAGTGCTCGGTAAATTTCACCCGCACGGAGATGGATCGGTATACGATGCTATGGTAAGAATGGCGCAGGAGTGGAGCATGCGCTACACGCTTGTAGATAAACAGGGAAACTTTGGCAGCCAGGACGGTGACGGACCTGCCGCCATGCGGTATACAGAAGTGAGGCTACAGCGGCTTGCAGAAGGAATGCTGGAAGATATCGAGAAAGACACCGTCGATTATCAGCTCAATTTTGATGATTCGCTGAAAGAGCCTATTGTCCTTCCTACCCGGATCCCTAACCTTCTCATCAACGGTTCAAGCGGTATTGCCGTAGGCATGGCAACCAACATAATGCCGCACAACCTGAGCGAAGTGATCGACGGCTGTATCGCTTTCATCGACAACAGAGATATCACGATTGAAGAATTGATGCAGCATATCAAAGCGCCCGATTTCCCCACGGGTGGCATCATTTACGGAATGGAAGGTGTAAAAGCCGCCATGCATTTCGGAAGAGGAAGAGTCGTGCTGAGAGGCAAAATGCATATAGAATCAAAAGCAAGCGGCCGTGAAACGATCATCATTACAGAAGTTCCTTACCAGGTAAGCCGCGATGCCCTGTGTGACCGTATCGGCCAGCTGGTGAATGAAAAAGTAGTGGAAGGCATCACGCACATCAATAATGAATCAAATCAGAAAGAAGGAACAAGGATTGTTATCGATCTGAAACGGGATGCCATCTCCAGCGTTGTCATCAACCAATTGTACAAATACACTGAGCTGCAAACTTCTTATGGCATCAATAACGTGGCCCTTGTTAAAGGAAGACCACGTACGTTGAATGTGAAAGAAATGATCAGTGAGTTTATCGAGTTCCGACACGAAGTGGTCGTACGCCGCGCACAATTTGAATTGCGTGAGGCCGAGAAAAAAGCACATATACTGGAAGGATTTTTAATTGCACTCGATCACCTGGATGAAGTGATCAGCATGATCCGGTCTTCTGCAACGCCAGATGTTGCACGAGTGAATCTGGTGAATGCAGGATGGGGACTTGATGAAATCCAGGCAAAAGCCATCCTTGAATTGCGTTTGCAGCGGCTTACGGGAATGGAGCGGGATAAGATCCGGGAAGAGTTTGATGAACTGATGAAGCAAATTAGTTTCCTCAGGGATTTACTAAGCAATGAAACAAAAAGATACGAGCTGATAAAAACAGAATTAAGAGAAGTAAAAGATAAGTTTGGTGACGAAAGAAAAACAGAGATCACTTATCTCGATGACGAAGTTCGCATCAAAGACCTGATCAAAGAGGAGGATGTGGTGATCACAATCTCTCATCTTGGCTATATCAAACGCACATCCGCAACCGAATTCCGCGCACAACGAAGAGGAGGTCGCGGTGCAATTGGAGGAAAAGCCAGAGACGAAGATTATATTGAACATTTATTCGTTGCATCGACACATCATACGATGTTATTCTTCACTGAAAAGGGAAGATGTTACTGGCTGAATGTGTATGAAATTCCGGATGCTGATAAAACCAGCAAGGGCAGGGCGATCCAAAATCTGATCCAGCTTCCTGGAGATGATAAAGTGCGTGCAATCATAGACGTGAAAGATCTGCAGGACAAAGACTTTGTAAATTCACATAACATTGTGCTTTGTACCAAGAAAGGGGTGATCAAAAAAACCATGCTGGAGGATTTCAGCCGGCCACGGCAGTCAGGTGTTATTGCCATCACGATCATGGAAGGAGATGAATTGCTCGAAGCAAAACTTACAAATGGTAATTGCGAAGTAATGATGGCGGTGAAAAGTGGCAGGGCGATACGGTTCCCGGAAGACAGGGTAAGACCGACAGGACGCGGTGCAATCGGCGTTGCGGGTATTGAAGTCGAAAATGCAAATGATGAAGTGATCGGAATGATTTGTGTGGGAAGAGATGATAGGACACGAACGGTTCTTGTTGTCAGTGAAAAAGGATTTGGAAAGCGCACAGTTATTGGTGAATACCGGGTAACGAACCGGGGAGGAAAGGGAGTTAAAACAATCAGTGTAACGAATAAAACCGGCTCACTCGTCGGTATATTGGATGTGACAGAAAAAGAAGACCTCATGATCACCTGCAAAAGCGGGGTAACGATCCGGATGCCGGTACATACGATCAGCGAACAGGGAAGGGCTACGCAGGGGGTTAAACTCATCCGGGTAGATACAAGCGATGAAATTGCAGCCATTACGAAGCTGGATGTGCAGGTGGAAGGCGGAGCGGTATTGGTAAGCGAATCAGGGTCTGAACTGTTAAATGAACCGGATGAGACAACCGAATTACCGCCGGATTCATCTGACGAAGCGACGTCGAATGAATAGTTTTTTTTTACTTTAAATATGTTTATATGAAATCTGCTTTTTTGACAATTGTATTTGCTGCTGCAACGCTTGCATTGTCTGCACAGAAAATCGACAAGGCAAAAGATCAATACAAAGCCAAGAAGTACACAGAAGCCAAAACGGAGATTGATAATTTCCTGGCCAATGAGAAGAATCAGAAGAATTCCGAAGCCTGGTATTATAAATCCAAAATTTATGTCGCCATTGCTAATGATCCTGCATTAAGCAAAACAATACCCGATGCCCGCGACCAGGCATATACTGCATTAAAAACTTATCTGGACCTGGAAGCCCAGGTCAAGGATGAAACAAAAAGAAACCTCTTATTAACGGTGGAAAACAGACAACCCCTTGTTGATTTGTATTCCGGATATTCAAAAGACGGTGCTTCCTATTATAATGCCGGCAACTACAATGATGCGTTGGTTAATTTCGGAAAAACGCTGGAAGTATTCGATTATATGGCTTCGAAAGGTTGGACAAGTAACATGAAACTTGATACAACAACCTCGTTATATGCCGGGATATCAGCTGAAAAAGCCAACAAACCCGATCAGGCTGCCATCTATTACGGTAACATAGCTTCGAACAAGGCAACCGGCGAAGGTTTTATAGAAATCTACAAATGGCTGGCGGATCATTACAAACAAAAAGGAGATCTTGTAAATGCGGCGAAGTATTTGAGCCTTGGCAGAGAAGTGTATCCAAAAGATCAATTCTGGTCAGGCTTTGAATTGGAAATGTTGCGTGAAAAAGGAACGAAGGATGAAATGTTTACTAAATATGAGCAGGTAATAAGTGAGAACCCCGGTAATCACCTTTTCCCATTCAATTATGGGGTAGAACTGTATCAGGCAGGCTACAATCTGGATGAAAGCAAGCGGCCCGCGAATTCAAAAGAATTAATTGAAAAAGCTATTGTGCAGATCAAAAAATCATTGGAGATCAAACCGGATTTTGCAAATGCGAACCTCGTAATGGCCCAGATCCTGTACAACCAGGGTGTAGATATTGGTAATGTAAATAAAGCTATTCGGCCTCCTCAAGGTGGGAAGCTGAAGCCGGAAGAATTGAAAAAGAAAGCGGATCTGCGCGAACAAATGAATAAGAAATACAATGAAGCGATCCCTTACTTTGAAAAAGTGGATCAGGCGCTCGGTAATCAGGGTAAATTGAAAATGGAAGACAAACAATTTTTGAAAGACACTTATGACCTGTTGATCACGATTTATGAGCAGCAGCAAAACAAGGAGAAAGCCGCCGAGTATACCGAGAAATTCAACAATGTAGAAAGAAAGCACTAAAAGTTCGAATGATAAGTTTTTTGAAGAAGCCCCGTTTGGGGCTTTTTCGTTTAGAGCGGGCAGCTCTCACGGTGAAAAAAGTGATAGATGGAAATATTCACCGCCAGAGAACAGGCGAACACGAAGTTTTGCGGAGTAAGGCGATGATCAATAATTAGGGAATTAATTAATTTCAGAAAACTTACGTAGAATCCTCTTCGTTAGTTCCGGAGAAAAATTTTTCGGGACAATAGAAAGTTGAGCTGGATTGTCGGCATCCGTTACATCAAAAAATCCATTTTCGTTTCCCATGTCCGCTTGCAGGTCTTTTACTTTGTCATTGATGAAAAGAATTAGTTTCTGACGAAAAGAGGGGGTGATACTTTCATCCGGCGAATCCAATCCATTCCATTTGATATTGATCATGAGTGAAAGTTAAGAAGCAGATGAGATCAGGAGACCTTTAATAGGAGATTAGCAATTGTAGCCTAAATGAGGCTGTTTAACATAATATAAATTATAAGACGAACAAGCTTATCCTGTGGGTACAATGATTGCATTAAGTA
>DATLDA010000210.1:0-6899 GCA_035526135.1 Flavitalea sp. | reverse complement strand
GAACAGATATAGGGATGCGCCTATTTCGAAAGCCTTCATATTAAATACTGGCTTTAAGAAAGGAGCAATCGCTTCTTCGGTTGCGCATGACAGTCATAATATTATTGCTGTCGGAACAAATGATTTTGATATTTGTAAGGCCGTGAACCTTATTATCCGGAATAAGGGGGGCATTTCATATAGTGACGGGGACAATGAAAAGATATTGCCGCTCCCGGTGGCCGGACTAATGAGCATGGAAGATGGATTCGAAATTGCCCGTACCTACACAATAATGGATGCGGCAGCTAAAAGCCTTGGCAGTACATTACAGGCGCCCTTTATGACGCTTTCTTTTATGGCGCTGTTGGTAATTCCCTCTTTAAAATTGAGTGATAAAGGACTTTTTGATGGCGATCGTTTTACTTTTCTATATGGTGCCGGACCGGAAGGGCAATAACAAATTTTGTACCCTTTCCGGGCTGACTGTCTGCACGAATTAAACCCTTGTGATTTTCGATAATTTTTTTGCAAATAGCTAATCCGATGCCAGTGCCTTGATAATTCGCAGCGGAATGAAGGCGCTGAAATACTCCGAAAATTTTCTCTTTGTATTTTTCTTCAAAACCAATTCCGTTGTCTTCTACGGAAAAACAAAGTGTCGTCGCCGGATTCAGATTATTTTCTTTGGCTTCTTTTCTGTCTAATTTTTGCATGTGAATATATATCACAGGCTTTGCACTTTCATTAAATTTCAAAGCATTGCTGATCAGGTTTTGAAATAACTGATGAATTTGACCGGGTATTGCTTCAATGATCGGCAACGGATCAATATGAAATTCTGCCTCCTTTTCCTTAATGGTAACTTCCAGGTCATCAAGGATCCTGTTCAATACACTATTCATATCTGTTTCCGTGAAGTGAACATGCTTATTCGATAATTTTGAGAAAGAAAGCAGGTCATCGATCAGCGATTGCATCCGCTGAGACGAATTGATCATTTTTTCCAGATAAATTTTTTCATCCTCAACCAATTTGTTCACCGCTTTTACCTGAAGAAGATTTCCGAAAGTCTGGATCTTTCTTAATGGCTCCTTGAGATCATGCGACACAACAGATGCAAATTGCATCAACTCATAATTGGATTGTTCCAGCGCATAGTTGGACGCGGTCAATTTATTGGTGGTGGTTTGCAGGTCCTGAAATCCCTGTGCAAGTAAATCCGTTGATTTTTTCTTATCTGTAATATCACTAAAAGTTACTACCAGCCCGTCGGACATTTTTACGGCAACTATTTCCAGCCATTTCTGTCCTGTTTCATAAAAATATTCCACATGCAGCGATTCTCCGGTCTCCACCACCTTTGTGAACTTCGGTAAAAAAACTGTTTTGAACTCCGGGAATTCTTTCAAAATTTTTTTCCCGGATATAGAAATATTTTTTATCTGTAAAAGATTTTCGGTTGCCGCATTTGCTGTCAGCCATTCGAAATCAACGATAGTATTATGACTATTACGAAGCGCTTTCAAGGCCATAATTGCACTCAGACTACTATTAAAAACGCCTTCGATAATATTGTTCAGTTGTTTTATTTCTGTTATGTTCACGAAAGTGACTACCACCCCATCCGTCGATTTGTCCTGTCTTACATAAGGACTGATCATCATTTGATACAAGGTTCCTTCGCGGAGCGCCACTTCTTTTTCTATTCTTTTCTTTCCGTTCAAAACGGATTGAACATCTGCGGCGAGGTTCAGGTTGAGAATATTGTCACTAATGTCAGTGATCGATCGGCCAATATCTGTTTCTATAACATTGATGACTTGTTTCGCTGAAGGTGTAAATTTCCGGATGATCATTTTGCTGTCAATCAGGATCTGTCCGATTCCTGAATTCTGGAAATAGTTGTTCAGGTCGTCATTCAGTTCTATCAATTCCCTGATTTTGAGCTGATGTTCCGCATTTACCGTATGGAGTTCTTCATTCAGTGATTGCAGTTCCTCGTTTGTACTTTGCAATTCCTCATTTGCAGAAATCATTTCTTCATTGCTGCTTTGCAACTCCTCATTCGCTGTCTCCAGTTCCTCAATAGCAGCCTGCAGGTTCTCTTTCGTCTCTTTCAATTCTGATTCCAGATCGGCGATCCACGCATTACTTTCATCGCCTGGTGTTCTGGAGCGCACTGCTGCCTCTTTAATTTGCTGCGGATCCTCACTGATTACAATAAACAGGAACGGCTGAAGGTATTCTGTTTGTTGCAAGAAGGGTTTAACTATGATGCTTACAAAACGCGACGCCCCTTTTTCATTCAGACGAACTCGTTTCAGTACAACTTTTTCATTCCCTTTGATAGATTTGCGAACTGCGCCGCTGAGTGCAATAGATAGATCGGTGGAAACTAATTTGAGCAGGTTGAAATTAAATTTGCCTTCAGGAAACTGCAAAAAACTCTTGAAGTTTCCGATTGCCTGCTTCACTTCAAACTCTTTATCAATATAAATACCGGCAAACTGGTATTCTTCTATCACTGTCTCACGGAAAATTTCCGACAGATTGTTAAGAGCGTTTTTGGTTTTGGGGGATGGAGAAAGGAAACGCGTTTCACCCGTTGAAAAAAATGGTTCATGGTCCAGTAGCCGCGCTCTGTTTATGCTTTTGAAAATTTTCCATTTTTTACTTATTTCTTCCATCGAGTCCTTCAGGATGCCGATATTTTCGCTGGGACCGAGCATCAGAAAACAACCTGCGTTGAGGGAAAAATGAAAGGTCTTTAATACTTTTTGTTGCAGCTCAGGATTCATGTAGATCAACATATTCCTGCAACTGACAAAATCGAGTTTGCTGAAGGGTGGATCTTTGAGAACATCGTGATTTGCAAATACAACCATTCTTCTGATTTCCGGAATGATTTTATAGTTGTTTCCTTCCCTTCTGAAATAATTTTGCAACCGTTCCGGCGAAATATCTTTGATACTACTTTCGCTATATATTCCACGGGATGCACTTTCAAGAGCTTCCTGATCAATATCAGTGGCAAATATTTTTATCTGCAGATCCGGCTTATTCTGAATCAGCATCTGTTCGTAGAAGAGAATTGCAAAACTGTATGCTTCTTCGCCGGTACTGCAGGCAACAACCCATGCCTTTACGGTATCAGAATCTTTTTTACCGGCCAATATTGAAGTGAGTACCAGATTGTGGAAATCTTCGAAACTTTCTTCATCGCGGAAGAAACGGGTAACTCCAATCAGAAATTCTTTACACAATAATTTTACTTCATCAGGTTCTTTTTCCAGCAATTCGATATAGTTATCCAGATGCCTTACATTTTTTAACGTCATCCTTTTCGCAAGACGGCGATGTATCGTAGGTTTTTTATAATGGCTGAAATCATAGGTGGTTATCTGTTTGACGATGTCCAAAAGCTTTTGTAATAAAACTTCATCTTTTTTATCTGTTTCTCGGAATGATTTCAATAAAGGAGCTTCATTCAGATATTGAAGAAGTTCCTCTGCCATCAGTTCTGGCGGCAGGATCAGATCAGCATATCCAGTCTGTACAGCACTATTGGGCATGCCATTGAATTTCGCTGTCATAGGATCCTGAACAATAACAATTCCTCCCGCATTTTTAACAGCCTCAATCCCTTTTGTGCCATCCGTACCTGTCCCGGAAAGGACAATGGCTATGGCACATTTTCCATGTTCTTTAGCCAGAGAATTAAAAAATATATCAATAGCAGTATTTGGAAGGTGCGTGCGCTCTTTCTCAGTAAGACGGAGGCGACGGTCTTTGACCGTCATGATCATTTTACTGGGGATCAGGTAGATACTGTTTTCCCTGATTATCATTCCATCTTCTGCCTCGAATATCTGCATACGCGTATGCTTAGCAAGTAATTCGGGCATGAGGCTTTTATAATCGGGAGAAAGGTGCTGAACGATAACAAATGAGAGGTCAGAATCGGCTGGCATATAATCGAACAGCTCGTGAATAGCTTCCAGGCCGCCCGCCGAAGCGCCAATGGCTACAATAAACTCTTTTGATATTTGCTGATATTTTTTTAGTCCCTCTCTGCTTGGAGCATCCATACTATGAGGCAAATTATTTGAAATTCATTGTATACAATGGTCAGCTTTTTCCTCAAACTCCGTCTTACACCCGGAAAATCCAACGTTGTACATTATAGCTCATGCCTTTTTCCATAACTCCCCCCGGACATCATGAACTGAAGGCCTGAAGGATAAAATAAAGGAGAATTTCTAAAAAAACCATGCCTAATTGTTGAGGTGAAACTGCACCTGGGATTCTGATCAGGCTTCCTGTCCCATCCAAACTGCCCCTCCAATGCTATCCCGGCTCGCTCCGGTAACGGAGGCAAGTACATTGTATTCTTCCCGCCACCGAAGCAGACCTATAAAACCCATAATCACGGCCTCCTTAAAGTCGATCAGGAGCCGGTCTGGAACAAATACGGATGCATTAAATTGCTTTACCTGTTCTCTCAGACACTTGATAAGAAAATCATTGTGGGCACCCCCTCCGGTAACACAGATTTCAACAGCCGATGAGTCAGGTGGAATTATCTGCTGTAGCGCGGCCGCGATTTGGTATACAATATGTTCTGTAAATGTCCGAAGCGCATCCGGTAGATTGATTCCGCTTGTTTGAATAAGCGGATATATCACATCAATTCCAAAATCGTTCGCCAGAGATTTGGGATACGGACGCCGGTAATATTCAAGTCCGTTGAGGACCGACAGTAAGTTTACATTAATTTGTCCGGCTGCAGCCATCTTACCCCCATCATCATACGCAAGGCCCATTTCATTGGACAAGAGATTTAGAACTCGGTTTGCTGGACAAACATCAAAACCCAAATGTTTTTCTTCGCCGTTATAAGACAAATTAGCTATACCTCCCAGGTTCAGAAAGAAAGGAAAATTCTTGAGCAGAAGCCTTTCACCAATCGGAACTATTGGCGCTCCATGTCCACCAAGGGCAACGTCCATAGCACGCAAGTCGCTCACTACATTGATACCAGTGCCTGCGGCAATGGCAGCACCATCTCCTAGTTGTGCGGTCATCTTTTCGGCAGGTAAATGAAAAGTAGTGTGGCCATGCGACCCAATCAGTTGTGCCTGGTATTGCAAACGGTGCTCGTCAATGAACCTGTTCACCATGCGTGCACACAGATGACCGAAATCTGTATGCAATAATTGATATTCACGGGCAGAAAGAAGGGTAGCCTGGGAAAGTTTTCTGATCCATATTTCGTCGTAAGCATAAGTAGCAGCTGCGCGGATCTCATAAGTCCATTTACCGGCAGCTTCCTGTAATTCAACGAAGGCAATATCCAATCCATCCAGTGAACTCCCGCTCATGAGACCGATAACGCGGTATACCATGGAATTTGTTTGTTTGCTAAGATAACATCACTACGGCAGACAGCTATCAGCTGCCAGCAATCCCAACTTTATTATTTACTCGTTTTGCGAATTTCACATCACTACGGCAGTTAGCTATCAGTTGTCAGCAATCCCAACTTTATTATCTACTTGTTTTCTCTGACCGCTGACTGCTAACCGCTGACTGCTGACCGCTGACAGCTGACCGCTTATCTCAGTTAACCCTTAAAAATCACTCCATCCTATACGGCGAATTATTAGATTTGTTGCTGAAAGGATTTCTAATGGTTATCAATCTCAGTAAAAAAAATTCGATCCTGAGCGACTGGATCAGTGAATTACGTGATGTGCAGCTGCAATGTGACAGGATGCGTTTTCGTAGAAACCTCGAACGCATCGGAGAGATTGCAGGGTATGAAATCAGCCAGCAACTGCCTTACGAAGAAAAAGAAATTCAAACTCCTCTGGGAATCTCCGTTTGTAATGTTTTAAAAGAACAACCTGTATTAGCCACTATCCTCCGTGCCGGTCTTCCTCTCCATCAGGGATTATTACATGTTTTCGATAAGGCCGATAATGCATTCATATCTGCATACAGGGAACATAAAAGAGATGGCACTTTTGAAATCAGTCTCGATTATATTTCCTGTCCAGACCTTGATAATCGCATCGTGATCATTTCCGATCCGATGCTTGCAACCGGTGCGTCACTGGTAAACACAATTCAATATCTGAAAGATGAAGGGCGTCCTTCCGAAATACATATAGTGGCTGCCATCGCTTGTTCCGTAGGGATTGAATTTGTGCATCGTTCTGCGCCCCATGTCAAAATCTGGTGTGGTGCTATCGATGAAGAGTTAACTGCGAAAGGATATATCGTTCCTGGCCTTGGTGATGCAGGTGACCTTGCTTACGGTATGAAAGTTCAGATGTAAGATTTCAACTTCCCGTCCAGCTTTTTTTGTATTTTGAGTGTCTTAACAGCAGGCGAGGACAATGAGGAAATTTGCGTTATCCATACTTTTTTATACTGTATTCCTGTCTAATGGACAGGATCCTAATTTTTCCCAGTTTTTTGTTTCACCCCTCACACTGAACCCGGCATTGACGGGAAAATTCAATGGTGATTTCCGGGTTGCCGGCAACTACCGGGATCAATGGCCCACATTACCGAAGGCGTTTATTACTTCTACTGTATCATTCGACGCTCCGCTACTTCGCAGTAAATTATCTGAATACGATACCTGGGGAGTTGGTGTGATGGCTATGACCGATAAAAGTTCCAATGGCGCTTTATCAGGTGATTATCTTTCTATAAGTACAGCTTATCACAAAGGAATTGACCAGGATGGTTTACATCAGATCGGAGTAGGTTTCCAGGCTACCTATAGTAATAAACGACTCGATGGTACAAAACTTAATTTTGAAGATGAACTCGATGTGAATGGTGAATGGACCGTACCGAGTCTTGAAGCAATTGCATTCCGGCACGAATCCACCAGTAATTTTGAT
>DATLDA010000177.1:0-8655 GCA_035526135.1 Flavitalea sp. | reverse complement strand
GGTAACGCATATGATTATTACAACAAAGACGGGATTCTGATCCATAAATACGGACCACATATTTTTCATACTAACTCACGGGAAGTATACGATTATCTGGGAAACTTTACTCCCTGGAGACCCTATGAGCATCGGGTACTGGGAAGCGTAGATGGCCAGCTGGTTCCTATTCCAATAAATCAGAATACAATCAACAAATTATATGGGCTGAATCTTAGTTCTGATGAAGTGGACGCATTCTTTAAATCCAAAGCAGAACCTGTCGCACGTATTAAAACTTCAGAGGATGTGGTGATCAGCAAAGTTGGAAAAGAACTTTACGAAAAATTCTTCCGTGGTTACACGCGTAAGATGTGGGATCTCGATCCTTCCGAATTGGATGCATCTGTTACCGCCCGTGTACCGACCCGGACAAACAAAGACGATCGCTATTTTACTGATACTTACCAGGCAATGCCTCTTTACGGATACACAAAGATGTTCCAAAACATGCTTTCCCATCCGAACATTAAGATTATGTTGAACACCGATTATAAAGAAATCGTTGACGTGATTCCATACAAATACATGATATATACCGGACCAATCGATAGCTATTTCAACTATTGCTTCGGCAAACTGCCATACCGCTCAATTGAATTCAAATTTGAAACCATTGACCACGAGACATTCCAGCCAACCGGAACTGTAAATTATCCTAACGAACAAGCTTATACGCGAATTACGGACTTCAAGTACCTGACAGGACAAAAACATCCGAAAACTACCATTGTATATGAGTTTCCTCAGGCGGAAGGCGATCCTTATTACCCCGTTCCCAGACCAGAAAATGCTGAGGTATATAAAAAATACCAGCAACTGGCGGCCTCGATGACAAATACCTATTTTGTTGGAAGGCTGGCAACCTACAAATATTACAACATGGATCAGGTCGTTGCCCAGTCATTGACCCTATTTAAGAAACTGATGCAACATCAATCTGAAGCACATGTTAATGGACACAAACTTCCCATATTACAACAGTCCTGAGGTTTGGGGTGGGATCGAGTGTACCATCAACAGGGTGAATGATACGTATGTAGACCAACTGAAGTGTTCGGGCTTCTATGATCGTGAAAATGATATAGACCTGATCGCCAGTTTAGGCATTAAAAAATTACGTTTCCCGATCCTGTGGGAATTACACCAACCACAACCAGGTCAGATTATTGACTGGACGTGGGCTGGCAAACAGCTTAACCGCATTCGGGGAAAAGGTATTGATCCTATTGTCGGTTTGCTACATCATGGCAGTGGTCCCTCCTATACTGATCTGGCCGATCCTCAATTTCCCTTCCTGCTGCAAGAATATGCAGGTCAGGTAGCGAAGCAATTCCCATGGGTTGAATATTATACTCCCGTTAATGAACCACTTACCACAGCGCGCTTTAGCGGTCTTTATGGTATCTGGTATCCTCATCTGAATGATGATCTGAGTTTTGCTAAAATGCTTTTAAACCAGATAAAAGGTATAGTGCTCGCTATGCAGGAGATCCGGAAAGTAAATCCAAATGCAAAACTGGTACAAACGGAAGATCTTGGAAAAACTTATAGCAACACTTTTCTTCAATATCAGGCTGATTTCGAAAATGAACGAAGATGGCTGACCGGTGACCTCCTTTGCGGCAAAATCGTTCCGGGGCATGAAATGTGGGATTATTTTTTGGAGACAGGTATTGATGAATCAGAGCTGTATTTTTTTCTTGAAAATATCTGCCCGCCCGATATCATGGGCTTCAATCACTATATAACTTCTGAAAGATTTCTCGATGATGATCTGAATAAATATCCAGCCCATATGCATGGCGGTAACTGGTTGGAAAAATATGTGGATACCGAAGCTGTGAGAGTGAACCATCGTCAACCATCCGGACTTCGGGTGCTCCTGCAGGAAGCATGGGAAAGATTCGGACTACCGATGGCCATCACAGAAGCTCATCTCCACTGTTCGCGCGAAGAACAAATGCGTTGGTTGAAAGAAGTGTGGGATACCAGCGTGCAATTGAAAGAAGCGGGTATTGATTTGAAAGGGGTCACTGTTTGGTCATTGCTCGGAGCATATGGATGGAATAAACTACTTACTTGCGAAAATGGAGATTATGAACCAGGCGTATTTGATTTAAGAGGTGATCTTCCGCGACCCACTGCGTTATCACGATTGATACGTTCTTTGTCTGACAGTGGCAAATTCGAACATCCGCTGTTGGATCAACAGGGCTGGTGGCATCGATCAGATCGTTTTTATAATGACGCGGGTGGTGATAAAAAGATTTTTATGACAGGACGTAACAAAAAAACGCAACCTGTATTGATCATAGGGAAAAGAGGTACACTCGGAAATGCTTTTGCCCGCGTCTGTGACCGCAGAGCAATTGAATACCGTTTGCTTGACAGGAACCAATTCGACCTTTGCAATGAAGTGATGATGGAAGAAGCCATTACGCTTTACAAACCCTGGGCGATCATTAATGCAGCCGGATTTGTGCGTGTGGATGATGCTGAAACAGAAACAGACAAATGTTTTTTTGATAACACCATAGGACCGGAATTGTTAGCACAATCATGCAGGAAACATGGTATTAAGCTAATGTCTTTCAGTTCAGATCTTGTTTTTGATGGCCTGAAAAATGAGCCATATATCGAATCAGACAGTGTGGGTCCATTGAATATTTATGGAAAGAGTAAAGCAAAAAAAGAAGAATTGGTATTACAAACAGATCCTTCTTCGCTGATCATACGTACAAGTGCTTTCTTCGGTCCGTGGGATGATTATAACTTTGCAAGCAACGTTATCAGTTCACTTGCTACGGAAAATCAATATACGGCAGTGAATGATGTTACGATATCACCCACATATGTTCCTGACCTTGTCAACGCAGCACTAGATCTTCTTATCGATGATGAAAATGAAGTGTGGCATCTTGCCAATGAAGGCGAAGTTACCTGGAGTGATCTGGCTGTTGATGTTGCCCAACGGGCAGGCCTTAACTCGAAATTGATTATCGCCCGTCCGTTGGAAACAATGAACTGGCGCGCCGCGCGGCCTTACTATAGTGTATTGCGCAGTGAGAAAGGAATACTTTTGCCTTCACTCGAAAATGCCCTGAAAAGATTTTTTGAAGAAAAGAAAAGGTGGAGGCATTTGCAAGCAGTATCCTGATTGTAGATTTTAGATTTTCGATTTTAGATTTAATGGCAGTCAGCTATCAGCTGTCAGCTATCCCATCATTATTGTTGATTACAATTCTATTTTGCAGTTTCTTTGCAGATTTCCCTTTTGAAGAAATTATTTTAAATCTGAAATCGCAAATCTAAAATCGTACATCGTACATCGTACATTCATTCACGCTTCTTCCTTCACTGTTTTTCCATATTCCTCCATTAGTTTTTTTTGCAATTCGTACGGAACGGCTGCATATTCACGGAAGGTCATTGTAAATTTTGCTCGTCCCTGAGTAATGGATCGCAGAGAGGAACAATAATCATGCATTTCAGCCAGTGGTACTTTTGCAATGATCTTGGTAAAATGCCCTTCGCCATCCATTCCTTCCACTACGGCACGGCGTGTCTGAAGATCACCAATGACGGAACCCGTAAGATCTTCAGGAGATAAAACTTCCACCTGGTACATTGGTTCAAGGATTTGCGGATCCGCCTGCTGGAAGGCCTGCTTGAATGCTTTCATTCCCGCTATTTTGAAAGAGATATCGTTCGAATCAACAGGATGCATTTTTCCATCATACACGCTGACACGAACATCGCGCACATAAGAACCGGTTAAAGGGCCCTCATGCATTTTTTCCATTACACCTTTCAGGATAGAGGGTATGAATCGAAGATCGATAGCGCCGCCCACGATGCAATTATAATAAACCAATTTACCTCCCCAGTCGAGCGGGTACTGATCACGGCCTCTGACATTTAATCCTTTTGGATCAGACATCCCTTCGGTCCACGGTTCTACCCGCATAAATACTTCGCCAAACTGACCCGCACCGCCGGATTGTTTTTTATGTCGATAATTTGCCTCTGACATTTTGCGTATTGTTTCCCGATATGGAATCCTTGGCCGTACAAACCTGATTTCAATTGGAAAATTATGTTCGATCTTCCACTTGATTACTGCGAGGTGCATGTCGCCCTGGCAATGAATGAGTGTTTGTCTCAATTCAGGAGAAAATTCAATGATCACCGTAGGATCTTCTTCACGCAACTGGTGGAGTGCAACAGATAGTTTTTCCTCTTCACCTTTGTGCACGGATTCAATCGCCATAGTCATATTCGGCGAAGGAAATTGTATGGGTGATAATTCGATATCTTTTCCTTTTTCATGTAGCGTATTATTGATATGCGTATTCTTTAATTTTAATGTAGCGCCAATATCACCCGCAACAAATTCATTCGTATTAGAACGGCGGCTTCCTTCTACAATAAAAAGCTGATTTAATTTCTCTGATGCCCCGGTATTTTCATTCACTAGTTCCATCCCGGATCGCACAGTTCCTGAATACACTTTGAAATAAGATAATTCACCGATATGTTGCTCAGTAACTGTTTTATAAATAAATATACAGGCCGGACCTTTCGCATCACACGATAATGAGTCGCCTTTTCTTGTGCGTTGCGGCGGCATTTCATTCGCACTTGGGCAAACATTATCAATGAATCCCATCAATCTTCCACTTCCCATATTTCTTTCGGCTGATAAACAAAAAACGGGAAAGAGATCATGGTTGATCATTGCTTTCTTCATGCCCGCTTTCATTTCATCTTCATCCAGTTCACCTTTTTCAAAATATTTTTCCATTAGCGTCTCGTCATTGCTTGCGATAGCTTCTACAAGATCTTTATGCAGGGATTCTGCTTTTTCTTTTTCTGTTTCCGGGATAGGGCATTTTTCTGGTTTTCCCCCCATATCGCGGAATTTATACATGGTCATTCGTAAAACATCAATTATGCAATGAAATCCGGCTCCCTGCTGCAGCGGATATTGTACCACCACTACATTGTTCCCGAAATGACTTTTCGCTTCGCGCACCGCCCGGTCGAAATCTGCATTGTCGTCATCCAGTTTATTGACGGCAAAGATCATGGGGGTTTTGAATTTCTCTGTATACTGCCAGATGATATCAGCACCAACCTCTACTCCGGCAACAGCATTCAGCAACAAGACACCCGTATCAGCAACACGGAGGGCTGCGATCACTTCTCCGACAAAATCATCATAACCGGGTGTATCGATGATATTGATTTTGTATCCACGCCATTTCGTGTGGAGTAGTTTTGAAAATATTGAATTCCCTCTTTCTTTTTCCAGTTCATGGTAGTCCCCTGCGGTTGTCCGTTCTGCTATGTTTCCGCGGCGATTAATCAACCCGGCTTCGAATAACATGCATTCCGCCAGTGTTGTCTTACCTGAGCCCGCGTGGCCAAGTAAGACAATATTTTTTACGTGTGAAGTATCAAATTCAGGCATGGTAAATCAGTTTAAGTTTAGAGAATAGTAGTACAATAGCATGATTTCGGCATTGCTGGAAGTACGGAGGTTCCTGAGCAGGATATTGCTTCAACGAAGTAAAATCAATTGGCCCTTTGCATAAAATGCCTGAATTCGTCCTGAAGATCTTCTAATGTGTGTTCAAGGCTTTCGTATTGGTCAAAAAGTTCTTCGTGTTCTGCAAGTACCGGTTCTGAAATATTACCGTTTGATGGTGCCTTTTCAAGGCTGATTCTGCGATCGTGGGTTTTGATCAGTTGTTTGAGATCGTGAATGTTGATAAGCTGGATGTGGAACTGATTGTGTAAGTGTTCAATTTCCTGGAGAATTTCTTTGTTTGTCTGGCGTCCTGCAACTTCTTGTAATTGTTTCCGTAGTGTTTGAATGGATTCGCGGCGTGTGCGAAGTGAATTTCTCCAGGTGTTGCATTCGCCTGAAAGCTGTGAGACTTCTGTAGTAACCATGGGACAAAATTTTAGATGAATAAAATGAAGAGCTTTTAGCTTCCCATGGGAACGGATAGTCGTTAACCTAATTTACTAAACATTTGGCGCATTTTGCAAGTCTCGATATATAACATATCCACACGTAGCGATTTAATTTCTAGGTCGACCCGTCTTGAAACGTGTTAGACTGGAGGCATGTGTAAAAAAAAAGCCCCCTTAAGCGGGGGTGGAAAAATATTTCTTTAATTCAGCGGACCGAAAGACAAAAATTGTTATATTCTTTTAACCTGAATCAATTACGCATATCAGTGAAAATAGCAGTCAGCAGTCAGCAGTCAGCGGTCGGCAGTCAGCGATCAGAAAAAAACAAAAATGTTATCTTCCTTATTTAGCACTGAAATTTTTCTAAAATCTGAATCTACAATCGAAAATCTACAATAACACATCGTACTCCGTACATCGTACATGTTTTATTGTATAACAACCGCAATCACCACCTTTTCCTTATCAAGTTTCAGTTCGAAAAAGTATTGACCTTTTGAAAGCGTATATAGTTTCAACTGATTGTATTGCTGCATGAGAACTGTTTTTACAACCGCTTTTCCATAACGGTCAACGATCGTGAGCTGAACACCTTTTTCAGGCATACTTTCAAAAACGATATTTATTATTCCATTTGTCGGATTTGGACTGCAATGAATCCTGATGCCATTCAATCCTACACCATTCCGGCCTTTCGGAATATAGAGGAACGGCAATGATACATTTTCACATCCAAGACTGTTCCTGATCCTCACTGTATAAAATCCGAGGCTTTTTGCAGTATAAGTTCGTCCGGTTGCACCGGGAATCAATTTCTCATCCTTGAACCATTGATATGATTCCGCAAGGGAAGAACGGAGCATATTACTATTATCCTGTACCACGACAGGCCGCTTCAAGCTATCAATCCTTACGAGGATGGAATCTCTTAATGTCCTCATACACTTCGTCACTTCCACCGTATACAAGGTAGTAGACAATGGTGACGCGATCGGATTTCGTACAGTAGTATTATTGAGGGAACCTGCAGGTGTCCAGATGTAACTTGCATCCGGAATATTTGCATCCAATTGTGTGATGGTTCCTTTGCAAATAATAAGATCAGGGCCCAGGTTTAATAAGGGTAGACTGTTTTCAATATAAACTCTTCTTGTTTTGCTGGTCATTACACCATTCGCTGCAGTTATTGTCAGTTTTACATTAAAAGTATCAGACTTCGTATAAGTATAAACCGGATGTTGAAGCGATGACGTATTTCCATCACCGAAATCCCAGCGCCATTTGCTAATTGAGCCACCACATTGAACAGAACTGCTGTCCGTGAAATTTACAATTACAGGCAAACATTTCGAATTGATCGTATACCCGAAAGCAGGCGTTACCGGGAAAATATTTTTAATGGTAATAGTATCAGTGGCAACACAACCGGATTTTGCTACACGGACCCAGTATTTACCGGGATCTGATACGTTCACCGTACGACTCGCCTCCCCTGTATTCCACAGGTAAGTTGAACCCGGGTTGCCGGCATCAAGGGAAATCAGATTGCCATAACAGATGGTTGTATCCTTACCGATATTCACACTAAATAATGAAGAAGTTATCTGTACTGTTCTGCTTTTTGTAATGCTGTTGCCGTCTATATCGGTAATGGTCAACCGCACCACATAATTTCCATTGCTTGTATAGATATGAACAGGATGATGTAACGTAGAGAAAGTTCCATCACCGAAATCCCACTGCCATGTATTGATTACACTTACGCAGGAAACCGAACTATCGGTGAATTTTACTCTTACAGGCAGACATAAGGTTTCAAACGTATATCCGAACGCAGGTGTCAAAGCAGACTGCATTGAAAGAATGATCGTATCGGAAGAATAACAATTATTTTTCAGCACCCGCACCCAGTACTTACCAGGAAGGTTTGTCACAATCGATTGTGTATTTTCGCCTGTGCTCCACAAATAAGTTGCTCCGGTAATATTCGCATTTAGTCTAATGAATGTACTCTCACAAAACGTCGTATCTGCTCCGAGAGAAACGTTGATTGGTATCCCGGTAACTACGACGGAAGACGTAAAGACCGATGTGAGTCCGGACACAGTGGTTACAGTAAGTGTAACCGTATAAGTTGCCGGTATCGTATACGCATGTAATGGACTCGCAATTGACGAGGTAGCACCATCACCGAAATCCCAATCCCATTGGATGATAGAATTGCCTGAACAGGTAGAAGAGTGGTCGGTAAATTGTACTTCTATCGGTGCACAACCTGGTAATACCGAATGCGTGTACAAAGCTGTTATCGGTGCACTGAATGCGATGGAAATGGTATCGGCGCCTGTGCAGGTACCGTTGACAGAAACCATAACGGAATAATTGCCTGGATCTGTAATCGTGATTTGTTCTGTAGTTTCTCCGGTATTCCATAAATAAGAAGCTCCGGGAAATCCGGCGGACAAAATCAATGAATTGCCTTCACAGACTGTGGTATCGTTCCCAAGTTGTACTAACGGTATTGTAGAAGCCCGCACGGTAATTAAATGGGTAGTGGAAGTTACCGAGCCAACATTATCTTTTATTCGAAGGGTAACATAATACTCTCCCGTTTCGGTATACTGATGTACC
>DATLDA010000174.1:0-9366 GCA_035526135.1 Flavitalea sp. | reverse complement strand
GTATTTGCGGAAGACTGGCAACATGCAAATGCATCCCTGCTCGCGGGAGACAAGATCAGGAATACCATGACCGCAGTTGTATCCTTTACGTTGCTGCTTGTAGCGGGGTTCGGTATTTATAATATTATGAACATGAATATTATTAATAAGATGAAAGACATTGCCATCCTGAAAGCCACCGGCTTTCAAAGCAATGATATAATAGGAATCTTTTTATATCAATCAGTGATCATTGGAATACTCGGTGGATTGCTAGGTGTGTTGGTAGGATATGGAGGATGTTCTTTGTTATCAATTACACCCTTTCCGGAAGCGGAGTTTTTCCGGTTGAAAACATTACCGGTAAATTTCAACAGTCTGTTTTACATCCTCGGTTTATTATTCGGAGTGATCACAACATTGTTTGCGGGTTATTTTCCTGCACGCCGCGCTTCGAAGATCGATCCTGTCAGGATTATCAGGGGGTAGAGTAAAAAAATACACATAGATACTTAGTAACATAGGTCACATAGATAACAAAGAAAATAATGTCTACAGTACTTAAAGCAACGAATATTATCAAATACTTCAATGAACCGGAGCCGTTCAAAGTTCTGGACAATGTTGACTTTGAAGTAACCGAAGGTGAATTCCTTTCTGTTATTGGGAAATCCGGATGTGGGAAATCAACCTTATTATACATTCTTTCCACAATGGATACCGAATATGAAGGGGGCCTCACCATCAAAGGCGAAAAACTCACCGGGTCAAAACAGAACCATCTTGCCGCCTTTCGTAACAAACACCTTGGCTTTGTTTTCCAGTTTCATTTTTTGCTACCTGAATTTACGGTATTGCAAAATGTGATGCTGCCTGCTTTAAAATTGGGGGAATATTCGAGGCAGGAAATTGAATCACGTGCGATCGAAAAACTGAGGATGGTGGAAATGGATATGCATGCAAAAAAGCTGGCAAGTAAATTATCAGGTGGGCAACAACAGCGTGTTGCCATTGCGAGGGCTTTGATCAATGACCCGGACGTGATAATGGGTGATGAGCCGACAGGTAATCTGGATAAAATGAATTCGCAACGAGTGTATGAGATATTTAAACAACTTGCCATGGAAAATCACCAGACTATTATTACGGTTACACATGATCCTGATTTTGCCAGGGGCAGTGACCGGATCATTGAGATGCAGGATGGGAAAATTGTGAGGGCATGATTAAGTTTCATGCCCGCCCGGATGAACGGTCGGACGGGCAAAGGCGCAAAGTGATAATAAAATGAAACACGACGAACGACCCTATATTTTCATCGCGATCTTCTGCCTGGTGGTTGCCACTGTCCGTTATTATATACTCGAAGGGTGGGGATTCTGGTGGCACGTTATTGCTTATTTTCTTCAATTCATACTGGTTGTGGGAATCTGGCAATTGGTTGGACTGGTCAATAGCAGGCTGGAAGCTTATTTCACTTTTGAGAAACATCCAATCAAACGTATTGTTTCGCAGGTATTCATTACGATGCTGATGATTTCTCCAGTGTTTATTCTCAGTTATACATTTGCAAAACCGTATATACCGAAAGATCTTGACAACAAGCACCTCCTGATGCTGGCGATGATCTTATTTGTTACCCTGCTGCTGATGATCTTCGCTTTTTATGCTTATGATTTTTTCCGGAAGCTTCGAAATTCCATGGAAGAAAAATCCAGGCTGGAACTTGCGGCTGCTAAGCTGGAACAGGAGAAATCATTAATGCAGTACCATCATTTACGGAACCAGGTGAATCCTCATTTTTTATTTAATACCCTCTCGTCTCTCGATGGATTGATTCAGTCCGATCCGGCATTGGCATCAGACTTCGTCCGTTACCTGTCTAAAGTTTACCGGTACGTACTCGAACACAAAGAAAATGAAGTGGTGCGTCTCGAAACAGAAACTGCTTTCATTCATAATTATATTTCGCTGCTGAATATCCGCTATGGAACCGCGTTAAAAATTAATCTGATCATTTCTCCAGCCGTAATGGATAAAGGTATTGTGATGGTGACCCTTCAAATGCTTATTGACAACGCTATAAAGCACAATCAGGTGGATGTTTCAAATCCTTTAACTATTGAAATCCTCGACGAAGGGGATAAGCTACTTATCCGTAACAATAAACAGGCACGCAGGCAAATCAACGACAGTACAAAACAAGGCCTTCATCAACTCAGACAGATCTATGGGTATCTTGCGAAAGAACCAGTGGATGTAAATGATAACGGACAATTCTTTACTGTTAAATTGCCGTTGTTATGAAAATTGTGCTGATTGAAGACGAACCGCTTGTGGCAGTGAGCCTGATCAAGATGGTAAAGGATCTTGAGCCGGATGCAGTGATCGCGGGGCCACTTGCTACTGTAAAAGCCGCAAAGGAATATTTTCAATCAGGCGCTATACCTGACCTTGCGCTTGCGGATATACAGCTATCGGATGGCATCAGCCTGGATATTTTTATCACAGAGAAAATCACCTGCCCCATCATATTTACTACTGCATTCAATGAATACGCCATCCGTGCATTTAAGTTAAACAGCATCGATTACCTGCTCAAGCCTGTTGACAAAAAAGAATTGGCTTCCGCCTTTCAGAAATTTCATTTGCTGCAATCGAAGTTCGCCAATGCTCAGTACCTGGAAGAAATGAAATTGCTATTCTCAAATTTCAACCAACCGCAAAAGTATAAGGAACGTTTTGCCGTGCATATCGGACGTTCGGTTACGCTTGTACCGCTTCAGGATACAGCATGTTTTGTAAGGGAGGAATTAATTTACCTCATTGGGCGCGAAGGAAAAAAGTATATCACCGATTACAGGTCCCTTGATGAAGTGGAAGAATTACTTGATCCAGCTTCATTTTTTCGTGCGAACCGTCAGCACCTTGTGCACTTGCAATTCGTGGAAAGTTATCGAAGCGATGATACCGGTAAGGTAATAGTGAAGCTGCGCGAAATAAAAATGGAGGCAATCATCGTAAGCAAAGAAAGGGCTGTTGAATGGCGGAAATGGTTTGGATAATTATTTTGTTTCATTCACCGCAGAGAACATCAGAACATAGAGTTTCGCGGAATGGTTCATTCAGTTTCTTTGTAAATAATTCGCAGTGAATGCCGTGATTCGCTGTGTACGCTGTGCTCCTGTATATTGTGACGTAGCATTTACGAAATTATTCTGTCCCAGCGTACATCGTGCCAATCCCCGTTGTATTTTTGATTTTTTATTTTTGCATTTTTAATTTTTAATTTTTTATTTCAGATTCCAACCTTTCATAACGATCTTTCCGGTCGTTCCTCCTGCATCTGCTTTCCTATAGCTGCATCGTAGTATCCTTTTTTCTCCCGGTGCCAGCGAAATATAATTGTCTTCAAAGATCGCAGGCAATAT
Source organism: Flavitalea sp. (assembly GCA_035526135.1). Lineage (GTDB taxonomy): Bacteria > Bacteroidota > Bacteroidia > Chitinophagales > Chitinophagaceae > Flavitalea. Next base: position 5,956 of record DATLDA010000174.1, on the reverse strand, counting down.
ATCTTCGTCCGTATGATCTTTCAACAAACGCAGCCTCAGGAAAAAAGCTACAGATTTGCCTGCGTTGGTCAGACGGATGGTATGCAACATACTATCTCCTTTCGCTGTGGCAGATGATTCCATGTTCACCGTTGCCGCAGGCATTGTTGATAAAGAACTGAAATCGGCAAATGCACTTTGCGGAGTATAATACCATTTTGATTTTTTCCAATCGAGTTCATCTTTTTTTGCGGACAACCAATACCAGTTGGTACTGATCACACTTCCGTTTTTATCTGCCAATTCGAGTTGCAGAAAATAAACATTGGTAAGTCCTTCCAGAACCGGAAGCGTGAAGCACCGCTTGACACCGTCAGCGGGGACTTCCTGGGTTGACTGGCTGTTTGCATATTTGATCGTTCCGTCCAGATTATAGATTGTTGCTTTCACCTGCAATCCGTTAACGGCTTGCAGATAACCATTTACTACAACTACTTCCTTCGATTTATATGAATATTGCACATGCAAAGGCTCGAGGGATTTCTTCATCCCGAAATATGTTCCTGCTGTATACAGAAAATAATCGTAAGTGTGCCATATAAGACTGGGCCACGGATTACTTCCCATCCATTGTACAACTCCTGTAGCTGTTTGGTTTTTATTCAATGCATATGCTTCCATCATCGCCCGATGCCCTTCATAATTCATGAGTTGTGCTTTTCCGATATAGTCATGAATATCTGTGCTCTTTCCATATCGTTCATTCAGGGCAGTATCGAAGATCCGCGTATTACCAAACTGCATCGTGCCGCAGTGGTATAGCCATTCACTTGTATTGGATGCAATCGAATCCTTGTTCATAAAACGCATCATGCTTTCATAAGGTGGGATCGACGGACCCGGAGAGATCTCCGTTGCAAAGCTCCACGCACCGCCCCATTTGGCTGTATCGGTTTCCCAATAGATAGGAGGTACCCAATCATAAGGTCCATTCATTTTTACGCCGCTATAACCGGAGACCTCTGAAGTACTTTCATCAGCAGTCGATATAAGTGGGTTCGGCCATTTTAAATTTGCTTCAATTTGCAGCCAGTCTTTTTCAACGGTGGTATCGGAAGGAGGATTATCACTGCCATTCAACCATGCCAGAATGCACGCCTTGTTCCGCAACCAATACATCACACTGCTGTCGGAAGACATGGCGACTTTTCTTTCTTCCGCATCCCAGTTCCGTGGGTATTGCCAGCTACCGCAACACATCCAACCGGTCATGACCAGTAATCCATATTTGTCGCACAGATCATAAAAATGATCGTCTTCCATTTTACCTTCAGAACGCACGATGTTCATATGCATGTCGCGGATTAGCCGGATCTCCTGTTCCTGTCTTTTGGGTGAACGCCGCTGAAAAATATCCGGTGACCATGCGCCACCACGCAACAGGATTGGTTTCCCATTTACATAAAATTGGCGCGTAGCATTATTAATAAGCTGAGAAGTGATTTGACGAATACCAAAATTTTCCGAAAGGCTGTTGCTGATTTTTCCATTGCGAATCAGTTGTAATGAAATCCTGTTCAATGCCGGATCGCCGTATTGCCAGGGCCACCAGATTTTTGGATTACGGATATTTAATTGCTTGTAAGTGCCCGGTGTAAATGTGATTTGTTTATGCTCACGGGGATTGAGTTGTACTTGCTGTTCAAAACGGATTGAATTATTGATCATTCCTTTTAAGACAACCCTCACCGCCTTATCGGAGTAATTTACGACGTCAGCATCCACCTGCAGGTGTGCGAGAGCAAGTGATGGCAAATCCAGAAAGCTGGTCACGAGTGGGTTTTTCACCAGTACTTCATTACACGTAAGAATTTCAACGTTGTTGATGATCCCTCCATTATAATCCGGAGGATAATGAATCCAATCCGCATAATCAACAGCAAGATCGCCATCGCGACGGTTCGGATTGAAAGGCCGCAACACTTCGATTGCAAGGACATTCGCGTCTTTATATCGGATCTGATCGGTGATATTCAATTCTATAATTCGAAACGGGCCTTTGATTTGCGTTGAATCGGCAATCAGTTTTCCATTCAGCCACACATTTGCTTTATAATTGATGCCATGAAGCTTAAGTAGTACCGTTTTGCCGTTCTCTGTTGCGGGTAAAGTAAAAGATTTACGAAACCACCATGGCTTATCCAGTAGCGGGTCAGCAAGTTTTTCAAAATTCAATGCAAAGAACGGATCAAAGTCATAAAACTTATTCGCAAGTAAACCGGCAATGATCGTTGAAGGAACACTTACTTTGTACCAGTTGTGGGGAATGAAATTTTTTTCAGAAACCGTTTCACCTTTCACCGCGGCATTCACCGATGATTGCATATTCCATCCTTCTTTTAGCACCATTCGGAAATTTGAAACCGCAGGGCTCTGTGAAAATGCAAACGATGCAGCTAACAAACACAAGCAAATGGCAAAACTAAATCGCATCATAAAATATATTTTAAAACTATAAATACTTACACCGTACATCGTACACCGTACACCGTACATCGTTTACTTCTGTTACCTCTTGTCCGTGGTCTGTGGTCGATGGTCTTCTTTTAAACGTCGTACACCATATCACTTAAAGATCGTTTTATTGCTCACAATAGGTTTTGCCCAGAAGCCGATCGCAAGAATATATCCCATCGTCAGATATAGAAACAGCATCCCATTGCGCAATCCGAGCGTATCACCCAGCCAGCCTACTATAAGAGGAACAATAGCACCGCCAATGATGCCCGTAACGATAATCCCGGAAAATGATCCATGGTTTTCTGTAACGGAATTCAATGCAAGAGAAAAAATGATCGGGTACATGACGGAAGCAAAAAATCCTACCGCCGGAAATGCCCACAATGCCAGTGGCCCGCTGCCAAATAAGGCAATTGTCAATGAGATCATTGCTAGCAGGGTGAATCCAATCAATACTTTGCGACTGTCGATCAATTTCAATAATACAAGTCCCAGTACACCGCCTGCTGTCATCAACCCCCAGAAATATGCAACGGTATTGGCGCCTGTCGTTTGTGGATCATAGTGATGATACGTGGAAAGAAACTGCGAGATCCAGTTGGCTGTTCCCTGTTCTGTGCCGACATAACAAATCATCCCAATGAAATACAAAACCACGAGTTTCTTTTTGAATAACAATACATGCGTGCGTATTGCACCTGCTTTCTCGTCCTGTTTCAATTCCACGCGGGGAAACCGGATGATAGCGATTATTAAGATCATTGCAAGTGATATCAATGCAAACAACCAGTACAGCGAGATCCAGGGAATTTTTTCCGGTACAAGAGACTGCAGGAATTCGAGGGAGGGATCCTGTTTATCAAGGTTCCGCACCAGCCATGAATATACCAGTGGACTGAGGAATGAAGCAAGACCAAAAATTAGTTGAGCGAGTACGGAATTGAATGCAAAATGTTCTTCACCTCCCGCTGTACGCAGGAGAGGATTGATAACTACCTGCAACATAGCCATACCACATCCTATCAGGAATAAGGAAAGTACCGCATTGATATAGTTGGGAACCAGAGCGAGCAATAGTGCGCCTAAGAAAGAAATGACAAAGGCCGCAATCATTACCTTCTTTTCTTTATACTTTTCAATCAGCATTCCCGAAGGGATTGACATCACACCATATGCTATAAAGAATGCAAAAGGGAGTAATGCCACCAGTGTCAGACTCAGGTTAAAATCCCGGATGATATCCGGTATCAATGGTCCGATCACATTTGTGAGGAAAGAGATCACGAAGAAGGTGAGCATGATCAGCGCGACGATGAGATAGTTTCTTTTCATATGTTGCACACAAAGCAATAAAAGTAAGCAAAGACGCAAAGAAAAACTTCGCTGCTTTGCTTACTTTGCATCTTTGGGTGAAACTATTATTTCTATGACAGACCTTCGCCGCACACTCACGCCTCTCATGCTCTGGGGACTCGGCGTCGGTTATGTGATTTCCGGAATGTATTTCGGGTGGAACCTCGGACTCGCTGAAGGCGGAACCCTCGGTCTTGCCATTGCCACATTTTTTATTATCATTCTTTACGTCACTTTTACTTTTTCTTATACCGAGCTCGCCTGTGCCATACCAAAAGCTGGTGGTGTATTCGACTACGCCACCCGGGCACTCGGCAAAGACATAGGCTTCCTGGCTGGCATTGCCCAGATCATCGAATTTGTTTTCGCTCCGCCTGCTATCGCCGCGGCAATAGGAGCTTATTTTAATATTTTCTTTCCACAGGTACCCATTACTGTTATATCGATAGCTGCTTATTTGTTTTTTACAGCCCTGAATATTTCAGGCGTGAAAGCAGCCGCTACGTTTGAACTGGTGATCACCATAATTGCCGTCGGCGAACTATTGCTCTTTGCAGGTATTACGCTTCCTCATTTCGAATGGAAAAATTTGCAGTCAAACGCTTTTCCCATGGGATGGAAAGGCGTCTGGGCAGCTATTCCTTTTGCCATCTGGTTTTTTCTCGGGCTAGAAGGTGTTGCAAATGTGGCCGAAGAAACAATCAATCCACAAAAGAATGTCTTACTTGGTTTTGGTTCGGCACTCGTGACATTGGTTATTCTGTGTATCCTGGTATTTATGGCTTCAGTAGGTGTTGCAGGATGGGAAGCAGTAGTGTATTCTGCGCCCGGCACAGTGGCATCTGATTCACCGCTCCCGTTGGCACTAGGCAGAATTACAGGTAGCACAGGTCTTCTGTATCATTTACTGGTGACCATTGGATTGATGGGTCTCGTCGCTTCTTTTCATGGAATTATCCTGGCAGCCAGCAGGGCGACTTTTGAATTCGGTCGAGTCCGCTACATACCAGCAGTATTCGGGAACGTTCATCAAAGATTTAAAACGCCCACCAACGCTTTATTGATCAACATGGCAATCGGTATCGCAGCATTGCTGGTGGGGAACACATCCCAGATCATCACCATTGCTGTATTCGGCGCGCTTACCTTATACATTATAGGAATGATCAGTGTATTGCGGTTGCGCAAAACAGAACCATTGTTGCCCAGGCCCTTCAAAACACCATTCTATCCATACTTCCCTCTTATTGCATTGGTGATTGCTTCAGTATCTTTAATAGCAATGATCACGCTGTACCCCGGTTTGTCAGGCATTTACTTTTTATTGCTTGCCCTCTCTTATGCCTGGTTTCTTTTATTTGTAAAAAAGAAATTACATGCCAGCTAAAACACCTGCGGAAATTTCAAAAATTCTTGATGCTTGCGGAACCGAAAAAGTAAAAGTTGCGATCACCGATATTGACGGCGTATTGCGCGGTAAAGTCATCAGCTATGAAAAGTTTAAATCAGTAATCGAAAAAGGTTTCGGCTTTTGTGATGTGGTGTTTGGATGGGATGCAGCCGACACAGCGTATGATAATGCGCAATTCACCGGTTGGCACACAGGGTACCCCGATGCACAGGCCGCTATAGATTTGAATACTTACCGGAAAATACCCTGGGAAAATGATTGTGCATTCTTCCTCGCTGATTTCTCTGATGCATCAGGAAATTCTTTGCCGGTTTGCCCGCGCCAATTACTTAAAAATGTTTCAAAACAAATTGAAGGCGCCGGTTACCTCGCATTTTGTTCACAGGAATTTGAATGGTTCAACCTGGTGGATACCGGAAGTGAATTGTATGAAAAAAAATTTCGTGATCTGAAACCTCTGACGCAGGGAATGTTTGGTTATTCCGTGTTGCGCGCTTCCCAACAGAAAGGATTTTTTCATGACTTGTTTGATCTGCTGACGAAATTCGGCGTTCCGATAGAAGGCCTGCATACAGAAACAGGCCCCGGCGTCTACGAAGCAGCGATCCTGTACAGTGAAGCGATCGAGGCAGCGGATCGTGCGGTGTTGTTCAAGTCCGGCGTAAAACAGATCGGACACCAGCATGGAATATT
>DATLDA010000173.1:0-5155 GCA_035526135.1 Flavitalea sp. | reverse complement strand
TTCAAATCAGTACCAGTTTGAATATCCTCCTCAGAAAAACAAGCACATTATTAATTATTAATTTTTAATTTTTCATTTTTAATTCCTGATGTACCAAAACAGTAAACAACTTTTTGAAAGGGCGCAAAACAGTATACCGGGCGGTGTAAATTCACCGGTTCGTGCTTTCAAAAGTGTGGGCGGAACGCCCGTTTTCATGGAACGTGCAGAAGGAGCATATCTGTTCGATGCAGACGGGAACAGGTACATCGACTATATCAATTCGTGGGGACCGATGATCATGGGGCATGGATATCAACCCGTAGTGGATGCAATCAGGAAAAAAATTTCAGAAGCACTTTCATTCGGCGCTCCTACCCGATTGGAAATTGAGATCGCTGAACTGATCAAATCGATGGCACCGAATATCGATCTGATCCGGATGGTAAACAGCGGAACAGAAGCCTGCATGAGTGCGATCCGCCTGGCCCGGGGATTCACAGGTCGCAATAAGATTATCAAATGTGAAGGTTGTTACCATGGTCATGCAGATGCCTTTCTCGTGAAGGCAGGTAGTGGTGTCGCCACACTTGACATCCAAACCGTACCCGGTGTTACAGCCAACGTTTCCCTCGATACGTTGACCGTACCTTTTAATGATGTCAAAGCATTACAGGCAGTTACTGAAAAACATATTGGTGAAATTGCTGCTATTATCATTGAACCGGTCGCCGGCAACATGGGCTGCATCCCTCCGAATCCGGGTTATCTGCAATCGGTACGAAAAATTTGTACTGAAAATAATATTGTATTGATTTTTGATGAAGTGATGACCGGATTCCGACTCGCCCCCGGGGGCGCGCAGGAAGTGTATTCTATTGATGCGGATCTCATTACTTACGGAAAGGTAATCGGTGGTGGTTTACCGGTAGGTGCATTCGGTGGAAAAAAGAATATCATGCAACACATTGCCCCACTTGGAAGTGTGTACCAGGCAGGTACATTGAGCGGCAATCCCGTTGCCATGACAGCCGGTTATACTTTATTGAAAATTCTGAAAGAACGTCCGGAAATTTATGACGAGTTGAAACAAAAAACAGATTATTTGCATGAAGGATTAAAAAAAGTACTGAACACTTCCGGAATAAATTATGTAATCAATCAGGTCGGGTCGATGATCAGCGTACATTTTTCAAAAGCACCCGTGGTTGATTTTGCAACAGCTTCTGCGGCTGACAACCCGTTCTTCAACCGGTTCTTTCATGCCATGCTGAAAAGAGGAATTTATCTTCCGCCTTCCGCTTTTGAAACGTGGTTCGTTAGTCATGCATTGACAAAAGAAAATATTGATTTCACAGTCAAATGTGCAAGAGAATCATTTGAAGAAATTTCACGCAAATGATTGTTTCACGCAGTTAATTGTTTTCACGCCCGCCCGGATGCACGGTCGGACGGGCAAAGACGCAAAGTAAGCAAAGGCGCAAAGAGCTATCTCCTTTGCGCCTTTTGTATTTTCCTTTGCGTCTTGGCGTGAAAAATAATTAATACCCCGGGTTCTGTGCAATATTCGGGTTCGCATTGATTTCTGTTAACGGGATCGGCCATGTCCATGCACGATCACTCGGAAGCAACGTACAGAAATTGGTACAGTTTGTCCTGTTGATAGTACGCGTGGTTCTCTTCAGATCGAACCAGCGGTGACCTTCGCCGATGAGTTCTTTTCTTCTTTCGAGAGCGATGGCATCTATTAAGGCCTGTCCTGTTTCTGCTCCTGCTACAAAGCCTGTTATCCTTGCAGCGCGCAATGTATTCAGATCAGCGAGTGCCAGCGCTTCGTTCGCACCACCTTTCCTTGCATAGGCTTCAGCCCTGATCAGATACATTTCTCCGGTACGGAACGCTTTGAAGTTTACAACACCATCCGGACGTGGGATCTGTGCGGCCTTTGCTAGATATTTCGACAATACCCTGCGATTGCTCCTCACCTGGAAATAAGAATTGAAACGGACATCATTCACCTGGTCATATAAAGTGACCAATGTTGGATTGGGTCTGTAAGAGCTTCTGTTATTCGGTACAAAATAAATATTATCTCCAATCCTTCCTTCTCCCGAATTGAAAGCCACTGACCAGATAACTTCTGAAGTGGAAGCATCAGTCCAGATGGTAGGAAATTGTGCCGGAGTCGCCAACGGAATGGTATTGATGACGAGAGTGGAAAACTTAATCGCACTATCAAGTTGGTTGCTGTATAAATACATCCGTGCCATAATTGCATTCACTACCGAATTGTCGATCAGTGCACGGCCTGTTGCATTGATCGGTGCATCGATCGAGGTCATGAGGTTCCTTGCCAGACTCAGATCTGCTTCGATCTTATCATAAGTTTCTTTTACCGTTCCTCGTGATGGCTTTGCTTCATAATCAAATTCCGTGATGTAAGGAATACCGGGAACCGTTGAATTGCGATCATAGTTATCAACCCAGTAACGCAGGATATCAAAATGAACCATAGCACGGATTGCAAGCGCCTGACCTTTGATTCGGTTTACAGCGCCAGGATTCTCTTCTGTAAAATCATCAATATCACGCAATACCAGATTGGCTTGTGAAATGATCCGGTAAGCAGCCTGCCATGTACCATCTATATTGGTTTCATCTTCTGCATAGGTCCATGTACTAAGTGTGGTGTAGTTACTGAGAGATTCATTCGTTTCATTCAGGTTATCACTCATCATATCAGGTAAGCCAACATAGGCATTTGAACCAGCCCCGTAATAATTTGGCTGGCGGAATAAACGATATGCGCCAATCAAAGCAAACTCGTGGTCTTCGATCGATTTGAACCTTTGTGATCCATCCAGCTGATACGCAGGTTCCGTATCAAGCACCTTTGTGCATGACGCAACAAAGGCTACGAAAAATAGTCCCACTATAATTTTCTTCAGTATCATATCAAATTGTTTATAATTTTTATAATCCGAGGTTCAATCCGAAAGTGACAGTTTTGAGTTGCGGATATTGTGCCCCTCCAAGAATACCCGATGTAACTTCAGGATCCCATCCTTTGAAAGAATGCCATACGTGCAGGTTCTGACCTTGTGCAAATACACGAACGTTATTCACTTTCCACCTTCCGATTAATGATTTAGGTAAGCTGTAGCTAAGCATCACATTTCTCAAACGGATGTAATCACCCTTCTCAATAAACCGGGTCGTTTCGGGATGAAAATCATTAAAGGCACTAGGCACATCCGTTACATCACCAGCCTGTTTCCATTCTCTCAGCATATCTACTGTAAGGCGTGAGTACCAATAAGCCGGATTCTCCACATTCACCCGGTCGTTGTTGTAAATGACATTTCCAAAAGCATAACTAACCAGCACATCAAGTTCAAGACCCATGAATCCGATCGTTGTTGATACGCCACCGAAGTGTGGTGGATCTATTGTACCAACAATCACTGCATCGCTTGGATCATAAATATCTGTAGTTGTCTTACCGTCTTTTTTGTAATACAAAGCAGATCCGTTTTGCGGATCAACGCCAGCATAACGGTTAACATAAAACGAATTTGCCCTTTCACCTTCCTTATTTATGTAAAGGCCATTGATGTTTTCAGGTTGACCGGGTTGCTCCAGGATCTTATTCTTGTTGAAAGTATAATTTGCAGAGAGTGACCAGGTAAAAGCTTTTGTTTTGATCACATCACCCTGCAACGAAGCTTCAATTCCCTGATTCTGTAATTTTCCCAAGTTTGTATTGATGGAAGCAAAACCGGAAGTACGTGATAGTTGTCTGTCGAGGAAAAGATCGCTGGTGATATTATTGTAATATTCTAATGTGCCGCCTAGACGCCCCTGGAAAAATGTGAACTCGATACCGCTATTGAACATAAGTTTTTTCTCCCAGCGCAGATCCGGATTAGCGAGGTTGTTCAGTAACAATCCGCCAACGCCATTGTACACTGTTGGTCCAAGTAATTCCCTGGCAGCAAAATCACCGATACCTAATTGATTTCCTACGGAGCCATAACTCGCTTTCAGTTTTAGTTCGCTTAACCATCCCTGGCTACCTGCCATGAAATTTTCTTCACTGATGATCCAGCTTGCACCTACCTGGCCGAAGTTCGCATACTTTCTGTTTTCACCGAAACGTGATGAACCATCCCTTCGTGCACCTGCACTTAAGTAATATTTTTTTCTGAATCCATAAGTAGCATCAATAAAATAAGAAAGTAATCCACTGCCTGTTGCCGTACCGCCCACTGTTGGAATATACCCATTCGTTGTGGATCCCGGTGTAATGCCTGCTTCATTACGGAACGGACCAACAAGGCCGTAGCCTGTGAAACCAAAGCTTTCTGTTTTGCTTTGAATGATCTCGTTGAATATTGCAGCGCTGATATCATGATCGCCGATGCTTCGCTGGTAACCCAGTGAAGTTGTTCCTGTATAACGGAAAGTTTTCGCATAGGTGCGACCAAGAGAACCTCTCGCGCCCGTTGCCTGTCCACCGGCATTTGTTGTTCTGTCCAAATAATTCATGCCCTCATCATTGGTGAAATCGGCACCCCATAACGTACGTGCTTTCAGGCCCTTTATCCATGGAACATTAAATTCAATATATGCACTACCTACTCCTTTTATCTGGTCGGCGTTACCAGAATTTTCCAGTAACTCACGGAGTGGATTCGGTTGCCCCTGTAAGTAGTCATCCTGATATTCACCGTTTTCATCGAATAAAGTAATGTACGGATTGTACCAGTTGATCGCATTCAACGGGCTTCCTATATATTGATCGTTCTCGCGTGTTCCGGTGAGCCTGGAATAACCCAGTGTTGTATTCAATCCAACCTTGAAATCACCGAATGTATTTTCAATATTAGCACGGCCTGTATATCTTTTCAATCCTGTTGTCAGTACAATTCCTTCCTGATCGAAAATGGATCCCGACAGATAAAATCTTGTCTTGTCATTTCCCCCAGATGCACTGAGTTGGTGTTGTTGTGTTTTGCCTTTGCGAAAAAGAACTTTATCAAGCCTGTTATCAATTTTAGAAAGGCTGTCAATGTCCGTCTGTGTCCATCCAAAATAATTCATTCCATCAGGTCGGTCATAATTCACTTCATAATTGAGTTTCTGGGCAGAGTTCATCAGCCCCAGTTTGTTTTCC
>DATLDA010000169.1:0-2830 GCA_035526135.1 Flavitalea sp. | reverse complement strand
ATCGGCCGGAAAACTGCGATCTATGAGAATTTTAGTAAAACGGATACCTTCTCCTTCCAGGGATTTTATGACGAGTTGGTGAAGTGGCCAGAAACTTTCTTCAGGAAAAGATTTCGTTCCCAGGCCATCCTGGTTGGTGACCATCACCAGCTCGTAATCGAGCTCACGGGCAATTTTTCCCATGAACTCGAAAACGTGCGGGTAGAAAGTCAGTTTGTCAAAAGAGTCCAACTGGTACGTCGGTGGAGCTTCCTGAATCAATGTGCCGTCTCTGTCGATAAACAAAATTCTTTTCATGCTATGCTGCCACCTTCTTTTTAATGTACTGCTTCGCCAGCAGGAACAATTGATCTTGCATAATCTCTCACTGATGTCATCGAAACGGGAAGAATGTTCAAAGTTTCTTCCATCTGGATCCGGTTGCCGTCTGCATATCCCAACATCAATCCTGCAAATGATCTGCTTAAAGGATCTGCTGCGGAATTTTTTTGTTCCTGCAAAGCTTCAACGGGAACATTGTTTACAGAAAATTTACATCCGAGTTCTTCTTCAAAAATTGAAATGACTTGAAGGGGACTTAATTGTTCCGGCCCACCCAATTCGAACGTACGTCCATTAGAGATTTCATTATCTGCAGCTTCTACAGCAAAAGCGGCGACATCGCGATAAGAGATCCATGTAATAGGATTTTGTCCGGTTCCATATAAAGTAGCTGTGGCATTTGCGGCATCAAATCCCAACGGCGCACTTAGCCACACTTCCATGAATACAGTAGGTTGGAGGATTGTGTAAGCCATGCCTGAATCTGCGATCGCTTTTTCAACGGCTCTTTTTGCAGTCTGCAAAGGAAAGTCATTGTCAATTTTATTGAACGAGATGAAAACTATTTTTTTAATGCCTGCGTTCTTCGCTGCGTCTACCACGTTTAATTGACCCTGATGATCAACTGATTCAATATTATCGCCGTCTTGTCGCGAAAAAGTACAGGAAGCAGTTGAAATGCAAATGTCTGCTACTTCAAATGCGCGTGAAAGAGAATCCGGATCTTTCATATCACCGACTACAGTTTCCACACCTGATTCTTTCAAAGCATCTACTTTCTCTTTCGAAGAAGTTTCCCTTATCAACCCCTTTACATCATATCCTTCGTCCAATAACAGGCGGATAATTTCCATTCCAAGAAATCCGGTGGCGCCAACTACCACCACTTTTTGATTTGTGTTCATAATAAAGCGTGTTTTGGTTTGATTAAATTTATTCAGAAAAAGAATGAAATGGGAGTGAATAAATTTACTTAATTATCATCATTTAATGGCGTGTATGGAAGCAATTAATTCTTGATTTTCCAATGGTGTCCCCACGGTTATCCGCAGGCAATCATCACAAAGTATTACTCTGCTTCGGTCTCTTACCACAATACCTTTTTTCAGGAGAAATTCATAACATGCCCGCGCATCAGAAATCTTTACGAGAAGGAAATTTGCGTCGGATGGATAAACCGTTTGTACACGTGGCACATTATTCAACGCCTCAGCCAATACTTTCCTTTGTTCAACAATTTCCAATATCATGTTATTTACCTGGTCTACATTCTCCAAAGCCTCAAGGACGAGATCCTGTGTACTTTGACTGATATTATAGGGTGGTTTGATCCGACTCAACAGAGAACAGATTTCACCTGAGGAAAATGCGATGCCCAGCCGTAATGCTGCAAGTCCCCATGCTTTGGAAAGAGTTTGTAATACAACCAGATTAGGGTACTCGGGAAGCAGTTTTGAGAGGGAATGATAGCGTGAAAAATTGATATAAGCTTCATCGACCACCACCAATCCGAAATAATTATTGAGGATGGCTTCAATTGCTTCCAGGCTTAAGTTATTCCCGGTAGGATTATTGGGCGAACACAAAAAGATCATCTTCGTATGATCATCAATTGCTTTTTCTATCGCCGGAAGATCAAGCTGGAAGTTGGGCGTCAGATTTACTTTCTTTACATCCACGTTATTGATACGTGCGGTCACTTCATACATACCATAGGTAGGAGGACAAATCAATACATTATCAATTGCAGGTTCGCAAAAAACCCGGAATAGCAGGTCGATACATTCATCGCTCCCGTTTCCCAGAAAAATTTGGGGAACCGGAACACCTTTGATCGCCGATAACTTTTCTTTTACTTTCCATTGATGCGGATCAGGATACCGGTTGTACCATTTCGTTAGCGGAGAACCAAAACTGTTTTCATTAGCATCCAGGTAGACTTTAGCCTGCCCGGTGAATTCATCCCGTGCCGAAGAATAAGGCTCCAGTATTTTGATGTTTGGTCGTATGAGTTGATCAAGGTTGAACACTATAATTAATAATTAACAATTAATAATTAAGAATAAAAATGCGTTTGTTTTTAATTTTCAATTTTTAATTCCCTCAAACTCTCCAACCGGACGCTTATCGACTGTTTGTGCCCTTCAAGACCTTCGGCTGCGGCCATTACTTCAACAGACGGGCCCAATCGGCGCACTCCCTCATTCGTCAGTTTTTGAAAGGTCACCTGTTTCATAAAACTCTGTACCCCTACTCCGCTCAGCGCTTTTGCATATCCGTTAGTAGGAAGCGTGTGATTTGTACCACTGGCATAATCTCCGGCACTTTCCGGCGTATAATTTCCAATGAACACCGAACCGGCATTGATTACCTTTTCACTCAGTTTTTCAGCGTCTTCACACGCAAGGATCAAATGCTCCGGCGCATAATCATTCAGAAGATCCATAGCCTCAGCTGCATCCCGCAGTATCACCACGTTACTGTGCTTCAGAGCTTGAAGTGCAATATT
>DATLDA010000162.1:0-22923 GCA_035526135.1 Flavitalea sp. | reverse complement strand
ACATGAGACTAAAAAATAAATCAAAAATCTTTATTGCAGCGATGCTCACGATTTGTATCGTAGCGTGTACGAAAAAACTGGATGTCGAACCGAGGCAAACTATTGATGCCGCGAAAGCGCTGGAAACTCCTGAAGATGTGGACGGAGCTATGGTCGGTGCGTATTCCATCATGGGAGGAGGCGCATTGTATGGGACGAATCTCTTACTGGTTCCTGAAATTCAAGCATCTACTTATCCTGCTACGGAAGCTTATGCTTCCTGGCGCGGAACGTTCACCGGCTTTCAGCAAATTGGACGGAAAACGATGAACAGGGACAATGGTGAAGCAGTAAGAATTTGGACAGCAGGTTATGCTGCCATCAATATGGCGAATACGGTGCTCCTTGCATTGCCGGTTGTGACTGATGTAGATCAGAAAAATACGCTGGAAGGTGAGGCCTTATTTGTGCGGGGTATAATGCATTTTGAACTGGTACGTTTATACGCATTGCCCTGGGGTGCAACAGCAGCCAATGATCACCTGGGTATCGTAATCAAAACAACTGCAACAAAAACAGAAGAAGCCGCATTTACAAAAATTCCAAGAAGTACTGTGGCGCAGGTGTATGCACAAGTGATAACCGATCTGACAGCTGCTATTGCAAAACTCCCGGATGATAATGGAACACGTGCAGATAAATATACGGCTGAAGCGTTCCTGGCCAAAGTGTATTTACAACAGAGTGATTTCGCAAAAGCAAGAGATGCGGCCAATGCTGTTATTCAGAGCGGTAAATATTCAATGAACGCTGCGGTTCGTGCAGTTTTCGACAATAAGAATACCAATGAATCGATCTTTGAAATTCAGCAGAACGATCAGAACAATGCCGGAAATTCAAATGACGGGATGGCAACTTTTTTTGCCAGCAGACCCGGAATTGGACGGGCGGATGTGAGAGTAGCACCCACTTTCCGTGCAACGTATGATCCCAATGATCAAAGATATATTCAGTGGTATGAAATCGGAACAGGTTTAAGGCCGGGAAATACTTATTCAAGCAAATGGGTATCGTTCAGTCAGAATTTACCTGTTGTACGTATCGCTGAGATGTATTTGATCAGAGCAGAAACAAATATCCGTCTTGGCACAGTTGTAGGTGACACGCCTGCAAATGATCTTGCGAAAGTGAGAAATCCTGTTCGTACAAATCTTCCGGTAATTCTCGCACCTACACTGCAGGATGTGTTGAATGAAAGAGCATTTGAACTTGCATTCGAAGGATTCAAGATTCATGAAATAAAAAGACTGAAACAAACATTCGGTGCATATGCATGGAATGATCCACGCCTGGTATTACCAATACCACAAAGGGAAGTCGATGCAACGGAAGGAGTGATTGTTCAGAATCCTGGTTATTAATAATTGACTAAAATGATAATAAAGAGACTCTGGTAAATGCCAGAGTTTTTTTTGCAAGCTATCAGCAATCAGCGATCCCACACTGACTAATTGCAAAAACAGATCACACGTAGATACAAATCCAAGTGACATACCTTTTTATTTTGATGGGACTGCTGATCGCTGACTGCTGATACCTAATTAATGACTACAACTTGATTTCTTCTTCATGCTTATCGAAGAAATGATATTCTGTGAGGTGATAATTTGTGTTCTCTTTGATTCCAACTTTCTGTCCGTATTTCCATCTCCACTTCCATTGTTTTGAATTGAAGAACCTTCCCTTGGTGAGATAGGAAAATAAAATGGGATGAACAACGAGTGTAAGGTCTTTATGTTGGTGGTTGATCAGGTAGCTGAGATTTTTTTCTATTTCATCTTCAAGCAATAATGCAGAAGAAATTTTTCCGGTGCCATTACAGGTCGGACAGAATTCCTGTGTATTGATGTTCATTTCCGGCTTCATGCGTTGCCGTGTAATTTGCATCAGGCCGAATTTTGAGATAGGGAGCACTGCATGTTTTGCGCGGTCAGGCCGCATGAATTCATCCATCGACTCGATCAGCTTCCGTTTGTTATCCGGCAACTTCATATCAATAAAATCAACTACGATAATTCCTCCCAGATCCCGCAACCGCAACTGCCTTGAAATTTCAGCCGCTGCTTCCAGATTTGTTTCCAGTGCATTCTGTTCCTGGTTGTTACTGACGCTTTTGTAACCACTGTTCACGTCAATGACATGAAGAGCTTCTGTATGTTCGATGATGAGGTAAGCACCACTCGGGAGGTTGACTGTTTTACCAAAAGCAGCCTTTACCTGTTTGGTGATACCGAACTGGTCGAAAATCGGTAGCCCGTTGTTATAGTAAGCAACGATCTCTGTTTTTTCCGGAGCAATTCGATGAATATAATTTTTGGTGTCGTTGAATATGTTCTTATCATTCACAACGATCTTATTGAAATCTTCATTTAACAGATCGCGTAACATACTCGTCGCCTTTGTCTGTTCACTGAGGATCTTTGCCGGAGCTGCTGCGCCTTTCAGATTTCGCTGAATCAGTTTCCACGTTTCTACGAGCATGGAAAGGTCTTCATGTAATTCTGCAGTATTTTTTCCTTCTGCTGCTGTACGTACGATCACACCAAAATTCTTTGGTTTGATTGCCTCTACTATTTTTTGTAATCGTTTTCTTTCGTCAGAGGAATGGATCTTGCGGGAGACAGCAACGATATCATTGAATGGAGTGATCACTACAAAGCGTCCCGGTAATGATATTTCACAACTCAGGCGCGGACCTTTCGCTGCGATCGGTTCTTTCAGGATCTGAACGAGTATATTCGGTTTGCCACTTAATACTTCATTGATCTTGCCGGTTTTAATAATCTCGGGTTCCACCTGGAAATGATCAAAGTCAAATCCCTGTGGATTGTTATCAATAATGGCGGTCTGAGTAAATTTCAGTAGAGAACGGGCATAGGGGCTAAGGTCGGTATAATGCAAAAAAGCATCTTTTTCAAATCCTACATCCACGAATGCTGCATTAAGACCAGGTATCAGTTTTTTTACTTTACCCAAATAGAGGTCACCGACTGCAAAACTCGCATCCGTTTTTTCGTGATGCAGTTCAACCAGTTTTTTATCCTCTAGAAGGGCAATTTCAACGCCCAATGGAGCAGCATTAATAATAAGTTCCTTATTCAAGTGTAATCATCTTTAACGTCTAACCAACATCACTGAAAGGAAATGTTTGCTGAAGAGGCATTACTTGCAGTATATCCGTAATGGCAGGCGATAGATATAAAGCAAATAATTTGTTCAGCTATAAGAAGGACAGGGGTCTGTTTACCTGTGGTCAGGAATTAGCGGCTCTTCTTCTTATGACGGTTCTTTCTAAGTCTTTTCTTACGCTTATGTGTTGCAATTTTATGACGCTTTCTTTTTTTACCACAAGGCATAATCACCAATGATTTTAGTTAAACAAATTTTTTAGGTACTATTTTATTTTAACGAGATAATTTTTTTATCGATCTCAGCAGAAAAAGCAGGATCCGAAATCAATTTCTTCGTGGCTTCATACCAACGAATGGAATTTATTTTGTCACCTTTTCTTTCATAGGCTTCGGCCAGTAACAAATGTGCTTCTTCGTTTGCCGGTTCTTTTTCCGCAACTTTAGACAAACGTTCGATCGCCCTGTCTGATTGCCCCGAAATCATGGCAGCCAAACCGAGCGTAAACTGTGCATACATGTTGTCTGGATCTTTCTCTGCTACATCCCGGACTAGTTTCACTCCCTGCATAGGATTTGATGTGATATTCCCGAAGAGATAGCAACTTCCCAATCCTATTTTATTTGAGTCATTTGCAGGATTGAGGGCCAGTGCACGCTCAAACAGATCTTTAGCCTGTGTTGCCATCCACGTTTTTATTGCCGGATCATCTTGTCTGCGAACCTTATCTAAATAGAATTGGGCAGCAAAGGTGAGACTTTTTTCAGAATTTTCCAACTTAGCAACTTCTCCGGCGTACCAGGTAGCTGGTAAAAGTAGGTGTGCTGAATCACGCCAGAATGAAGCTAATTGCTTGTAAACATTGATATGTTGTTGTTTTATGTCACCGCGAACAATAGCAGCTTCAAGTTGCGAGACATAAGCCTGTTGAGATGGAGTCAGTTGCAGGCGTGATGCAGCAAGTATAGAATTAATCGTGAGGGCCTGATTGGTATTGGTAGTAAGCGGTTGTTCCCGTTTCTTAAGCGGAACCGTTCTGCCAAAAAAATAGATGATACAAAATAATAACACTCCGGCAATTACCAGATAGAGGGGCTGCTTCTTCACTTCCAGAATTTAAGCAGCAAAATTACATTTCATGATCGGGGTTTGGTTGATCTGCTTTGATTGATTGAAGTTTTTTAACTTCTGCTACAAACTCTTTTGCAGGCTTGAATGCAGGGATATAATGCTCGGGAATATGCACAGCCACATTCTTTTTGATATTCCGGCCTATTTTTGCCGCTCGTTTTTTAGTAATGAAACTGCCGAATCCGCGGATGTAAATGTTCTCACCTGCTGCTAGGGTATCTTTCACCTCTTTGAACATGGTTTCCAGCGTAACCAACACATCAACCTTTGGTATACCTGTTTTTTCAGATATCTGGTTAACGAGGTCTGCTTTTCTCATGTCTGCTGATTTTAATGGGTTCTTTAATGGAAAATGAATGTATTTAGTTATGAGACAAACGGCACAAAATCAATTCTTTATTGAAATTAAAGGTTAATTACGAATTTTGCAAGAAAACTATAAATAATTGATAATGAATTTAAAAAATAGGGTTGACAGCAAAACCTTCCAATAATATTCATTTTCAAAACGTTAATAATTCCAGTATAGTATGAAACCTGAGTTTACAGAAAAGTTGCTGGAATGGAATCGCACGGCCAATCACCGTGAAATGCCCTGGAAGGGAGAACGAAATCCATACCGGATCTGGTTAAGTGAGGTAATCCTGCAACAAACCCGCGTTGACCAGGGGATCAAATATTATATCCGTTTTCTTGAAAGTTATCCCACTATTCGCGACCTCGCTATTGCTTCAGATGAACAAGTATATAAATTGTGGGAAGGTCTTGGTTACTATTCAAGATGCCGCAATCTCCTCGCCACGGCAAGAAGGATCACAGAAGAGTTTAACGGAGAGTTCCCTTCAAATTATGAGGCCTTAAAACAATTAAAAGGCATTGGCCCTTATACCGCTGCCGCTATTTCATCCTTTGCATTTGATCAACCGGTTGCTGTCGTTGATGGAAACGTGTTGCGTATCATCGCCCGGTATTTTGGTATCTCCACTCCGGTTGATACCGCGCAAGGAAAAAAATTATTCCAGGATCTTGCGAATGCAATGCTTGATGTTACTGCGCCGGCGATTTATAACCAGGCGATAATGGATTTTGGCGCAACAGTCTGCAAACCGCAACCGTTGTGTGAAATATGCATCCAGCGAGTGGATTGCGAGGCTTTCAAACATGGATTTGTAAAAGAAGTTCCCGTAAAAGAAAAAGCCATTATCAGAAAAAACCGATGGCTTTATTACTTCATTCTCCATTCCGGTGACGAATTTATTATCAGAAAACGTACTGAAAATGACATCTGGCAGAATCTGCACGAATTTGTATTGCTCGAATCTTCTGTCATTATTGATGATCCTTCCCCGTTCTATGAATTCCTTAAAACCTTTCTTGGCCGTTCGGAGTTTTTGATCTCACATATAAGTAAATCCTACAAGCAACAGCTGACCCATCAGACAATTCATGGTAAATTCATTGATGTGATCTTATCAAGCCCCGTTAATCCGGGAGCTGACTACATGAAAGTCAGTTACAAACAATTGAAAAAGCTCGCATTCCCGGGTTTTATCAATGCATATCTGCGCCTGAAAAACAGCCGGACCACTCTGCCCTGATTTGCTTGAAAAGCAGGATGTGTACAGCATTTCTTCCCTTTTCTGTTTAAAATATTCCACAGGGTTTCTTCTAAAAAATTTAACTTTAAGAGAATTAGTTACGGCAGGCGATTATTAACCAACAAACTTTTCTTTATGAGAGGTGTAAACAGGGTGATGCTTATAGGTAATCTGGGAAGAGATCCGGATGTGCAATACCTTGAGGGAAACATTGCGGTTGCCAAATTTCCACTTGCCACAACCGAAACATTTAAAGACCGGGCAGGTAAACTGATTTCGCAAACAGAGTGGCATACGGTTGTGCTTTGGAGAGGACTTGCAGAACTAGCTCAAAAATATCTTCACAAAGGTTCATTGGTTTATATTGAAGGAAGATTGCGGACACGAAGCTGGGAAGATAAAGAAGGGAATAAAAAATTTGCCACAGAAGTGGTCGGTGATAACCTGATCATGCTGGATAAACGCTCCGATGGATCACATTCAACCACGCCACACCCCGCACCGCACCATGAAAATGTGGAGGGCTTCAATGCAGATTTGCCTCCCATGGGAGAATCTACATCTCAGGACCTGCCTTTCTGATACAAACATTATTTTTGCAGAAGGCATGTTCCGGGCAGGTAAGTGACCTGCCCTTCTGATTTCATCCTGGAAGCAGAAAGCGTGCGAAACGAAAACCAATTGTTTTGGACAATTACCCCGGATTATTTTTCTGTAACGTTTTCCCTTCATTGTTATTTGTTGCAACCACACAGGCAACCGTATTGCTTGCTATTGGTGTTATCGTTCTATTGATCATTTCCTTTTTCATTGCAGGTGCTGAAGTTGCATTCTTTTCTCTTACCTATAAGGATATCAATATGCTGAAGACAAAGCAGGATACCGGGTGGAAGAGGATCGCAAACCTGCTTGAAAATCCGCAACTACTACTTGCGTCGTTGATCATTTCAAATGCGTTGATCAATATTGCTGTGATTATACTTTCCAATGTGCTGATCGATCAGGTAGTTGTCCTTCAGGCCGATCAATTGTGGACACATCTGATGCAGCTCATGATCAAAATTGTTGTGATTAGTATGGTGCTCATACTCTTCGGAGAAGTGCTTCCGAAAGTAAGGGCCACACAAAATAATCTGCGATTCGCCTACGAGGCATCCTACCTCGTGGAAATCCTTTATTATTTATTTGGAAGAATAGCAGCCCGACTTATTTCCATGTCTGATGGAATAGAAAAAATTCTGGGCGGAAGCGCATCGCGTGCGTATAGTCAGCAACAACTGGAAGAAGCAATTAAATCAACCATCCACCAGGAAGATGAGCAGCGCATCCTGGCCGGCATTTACAAGTTTGGTAATATTACCGTGAAGCAAATCATGCGGACAAGGCTCGATGTAAGTGGTATTGAATTCAATTTGTCCTATGGTGACCTCCACCGGAAAGTTGAAGAATTGCATTATTCGAGATTGCCCGTTTTTCGCAACAGCCTTGATGATATTGTCGGCATCGTTCATACAAAGGATATGATCCCATACCTCAATGAACCCGATGATTATAACTGGCATACCCTCATCAGGCCTCCCTACTTTGTGCATGAACAAAAATTTATTGAAGACCTTCTCAAAGAATTTCAGACAAAACATGTCCATTTTGCTGTAGTAGTGGATGAATTTGGTGGCACCAGCGGTATTGTAACACTCGAAGATATTCTCGAAGAAATCATTGGTGACATCCGGGACGAATTTGACGAAGAAGAAAGTGCCAATAAAAAAATTGACGAATTCACCTACACGTTCGAAGGGAAAACCATGATCAATGATGTGTGCAAAATGATGGATCTTCCGGTCGACACCTTTGATGAGATGAAAGGAGAGAGCGATTCCCTGGCCGGGCTTTTACTGGAACTTGCGGGCGAAATTCCGAAACCGGAAGATGTTTTGACAGTCGGTGATTTCGAATTTCTGATTCAGGAAGTAGATCGCAACCGCATCCGGAAAGTGAAAGTAACGATCAAGCAATAACTATGAAGCAGCTTAGATACTGCATTTGGATGAGCATACTGTTTACTGCAGTTGCGGGATGTAACAGCGATTATACAATAAAAAGAAGGGCTTATTACAAAATAGATTTTCCGGGGCATTCTTACCAAAAATTTGACAAACCCGGATTTCCTTACACTTTTGAATACCCGGTATATGGGATTATCGTGCGTGATACAAATTTCTTTGAAGCGAAAACTGAAAATCCGTATTGGATCAACGTCGAATTCCCCCGTTTCAATGGCAAAATTTATATCAGCTATAAAGACATCCGCAAGGGGAACTTTGATTCACTGGTGAATGATGCTTTCAAATTAACCTACAAGCATACGTACAAAGCAACCGAGATCAGGGATTCCTTCATGAGTACTCCTGCGGGCGTAACCGGCGTCTTTTTTCATGTTGGAGGAAATGCAGCTACTGCTAAACAATTTTTTCTCACCGATTCTGTCGTTCACTTTCTCCGTGGCGCCCTGTATTTTGATGTCACACCTAATGCCGATTCCCTGGCAATCGTTAATGATTTCCTGCAGACCGATATGAAACATTTGATCAATACGCTTCGGTGGAAAGAGGCAGCAATCAATTAATTAATAATTAGTAACTAATAATCATGCAGATATTTTGAAGTATAAGTTTTAGGTCAAACCATTAACTCGTTGTAATTATTAATTGTTAATTATTAATTACACAGTAGCTTCGAATAAAATTATTTCATTTGATAGCGATCGACAATGTTCTTGTAAGTGATCTGGTAATTGAAGCCCAGTTTGTCTGCGACCTTCTAAAATGTAAAGGTGGATGTTGTGAAGATGGTGATGCCGGTGCGCCACTCGAAAAAGAAGAATTGGAAATCCTCAACGAGATCTATGAATCGGTTAAACCATACCTTACTAAAGAAGGCATTCGGTGGATAGAACGTCATGGACGTTACATGTATGATCGTGAATTCGGCTGGGTTACCCCCACGATTGAAGGAAAAATGTGTGTGTATGGATTTCGTGATGAAAACGGTGTGATCAAGTGCGGCATTGAACAAGCTTACCGGGATGGAAAAATTCAGTTCAAAAAACCGATCAGTTGTCATTTGTATCCTATCATCACAGAAGATGCCAGGATAGGAGAGTATGAAAAGGTCAATTATGAACCAAGAGAGAAGCTTTGTAATCCGGCTTGTGCGTTTGGAAAAAAACTTAAAGTTCCTGTTTACGAATTTCTGAAAGAGCCTCTCATCAGAAAATATGGCGAGGACTTTTATAAAGCACTCGACACAATTGCTAAGAAAAATTCTAACCGGAAAAATCCGGCGATAACTCCAGGTTAAACCGTATCTCCGGTATGAGTGACAATTCTGAAACATTTCTTGCAAAGAGCACGGTAAAGTCGGCGGACATGGAGCACCGCCGTAAGATCAATTTCAATATTGGTAAGTACAATGCCGTCGTTCCGCAAGGCAAGATTCAGTTCGATGATCTGACCCTTGCCCGCCAGAGAGCGAAGAACACGAAGTGGCGCGCACTGGAAACGCTTGACACCCATCTGGAAAGATTCGAAGCAGCGTTTATAAAAAGAGGTGGTAAAGTGGTGTGGGCGGAGAATGGCGAAGAAGCCTTAGCAGAAATCCTTAAGATCTGCAAAGAAAAGAATTGCCGCACACTTGTTAAAAGTAAAAGTATGGTGACGGAGGAAATTCATCTCAACCGTTTCCTGAAGGATAATAATATTGAAAGCGTGGAGACCGATCTGGGAGAGTACATTCAGCAACTCGATGACGAACCGCCTTATCATATCGTAACACCTGCAATGCATAAAAGCAAGGAGGATGTAGCTAAATTATTCTATAACAAATTACACACTGCACCCCATCTTTCCCCGGAAGAACTTACACAGGTGGCACGGGTTAAACTTCGTGAGAAATTTGTACAGGCCGAAATAGGTATTACCGGGGCAAATTTTCTGATCGCCGACACGGGAAGTATTGCGATCAGTGAGAATGAGGGCAATGCCCGACTTTGTTTCAGTTTTCCACGCACACATATTGTTGTCGCAGGAATTGAAAAAATGCTACCCTCGCTAACAGACCTTTCTTTGTTTTGGCCATTGCTATCAACTTATGGAACCGGTCAACAGGTTACGGTTTACAATTCGATCGTTTCGGGACCAAAGCAGCCAGGGGAAATTGACGGTCCGGATGAAATGATCCTTATCCTTTTAGATAATGGACGCACTACACTTCTAGCAAATGAGAAAACAAGGGAAAGCCTGTATTGCATCCGTTGCGGAGCCTGCCTGAATGCTTGTCCGGTATACAAAAATATTGGTGGTCACACATATGGGACTGCATACAGTGGACCAATTGGATCGGTGATTACACCCCACCTGCGCGAGATGAAGGAATGGAAACATCTCAGCTTTGCCTCTTCTCTGTGTGGAAATTGTACCGAAGTGTGCCCGGTTAAAATAAATCTGCATGAATTGCTTTTGGAAAATCGATACGAAGCGGTAAAGGAAGAAAATACTGACTGGAAAGAAAGGCTGGCATGGAAAATTTGGAAACGGACAAGTTTAAAAAGAAAATTCATGAATATGGGCAGCAGCTCACTGAAGAACCGTATTGTAAATAAATTGTTCGCCGGCTGGGCTACACATCGTTCAGAACTGGTGTTTCCTCCCAAAACATTCAACCAGCTCTGGAAAGAGCAACATAAACGGTAATGGTTGTACGCACTACCTTATTTTCTTTCGGAAAATACTAACCACTCCGATTTCACTTTCGTTATTTACCTGCTGCAATTTATTATTTGTGCTATTATTGCTGCAAATGGTGTTGCTGTATACTCATACTGTTTCACGCCGGTTGGAATATATTGTTGGATTTTTCAGCCGGGAGTTATTCAACGAACCTATTGCAATCACTACAGACATAACAGTTTTTTCCAATGCAGATGCATACAGGATCAATTATTCGGATTCTTCTTATTCAGACGAAGAGTTTTTTATTACATCAGCACCATTATTATTTGAGTCTGGAATATCACCACAAATAATTGATTGTTTCGAAGTAAATTATCATAAAGCTTTTTTCCAGTGTCCGGGAGATTTTCCATTTGACATTTTCGCTGCAGCGTTCTATTTGCTCAGCCGGTATGAAGAATATCTTCCGTACGAAAAAGATGAACATGGAAGGTTCTCACATATTTCTTCCCTCGCGTACCGTGAGGATTTCCTGCGACACCCGTTGATCGATATCTGGATGAATGATTTCCGCAGGGCACTTCTCAGAAAATTTCCGCAAATCCCGCTTCGTCACCTCCAATTCAAATGTATTGTTTCGTATGATATTGATATCGCTTATGCATTTCTGCATAAGGGATGGAAAATCAATCTCGCCGGATTTTTCAACTCCGTATTAAAAGGAAAGTTTTCAGAAACCTTACTCCGTTGGAAAGTGTTGGTTGGTTCCATGAAGGATCCATACGATTGTTATGAATGGCTTGATGCACTTCATTTGTATTGCCGTTTGAAACCTTATTATTTTTTTCTCGTAGCGGGCAGGCAAAACAAATACGACAGGAATCTTCCTACAAATGTGAAAGCTTTGAGTGACCTGATACAATATTATGCAATGCATTATCAGGTTGGTATTCATCCGTCCTGGCGCAGTCATGAATCGAAGGAAATCTTACAGGAAGAAATTCAATGGCTGGAAGTGGTAAGTGACAGGCCTGTAATGCTTAGCAGACAGCATTATGTTCGTATTGAATTTCCCGAAACTTACCGGAGACTGGAAGCAGCAGGTATAAAGAAGGATTTCTCTATGGGTTATGGTACAATAAACGGATTCCGTGCATCGGCAAGTATGCCCTTTTTATGGTATGATCTGGAAGCGGAGAGACAAACAGATCTGATGATCTATCCATTCTCTTACATGGATGCAAACAGCTATTATGAAGAAAAGCATACGCCAGAAGCTGCTTACAAAGAACTCATGTATTACTATGAAGCAGTGAAACACGTGAATGGAACTTTCATTTCTATCTGGCATAACAATATTCTGGGCACCATGCCTGGTATGGCAGAATGGAGAACCATGTTTGAATTGTTCATGAAGGATACTGTTTATTGGGATGCGTATTATGACGAAGTATGATCATTCGATTTTACCTTGTCACACTCCTGAATGCCTGATTAATGATATAAACTCCATAGAGGGAGATAATGCCACCGATTGCAATGAACAGGGTGATCTTTTCCTGGAAAATCAATACACCCAAAATGACAGCTACTACCGGATTGATATACGCGTAAATAGAAGCTTGTTGCGTGGAAAGGTGTTGTAAAGCATACAGGTAGGCAATGAATGAAATTACTGAACCAAATACAACCAGATAGGTGATGGCCATCCAGGATTCAAATGGAATAGCGCGAAAGGGAATCGCAAGGCCGGTTGTTTGACTGATCACAGAAAGCACAATGCCGGAGATTACCATCTGCAATCCGAGAGAAAAATAAGGATTAAAAGATTTTGCCTGGTCCTTGGTATACATCGTTCCAAAAGCCCATGACCATGATGCCATGAATGATATGCTGATACCAAACAAAAAGTCGGCTCTTGCAAATTCGTGCAGGTGTTCATAGAAGATCACACAGATGCCGCCAAATGCCAAAATTGATCCCCAAATGGCAGGTTTCGGAATAGCTGGCTTTTTTCTGAAAAATGCAATAACAACCAGCCACAGCGGAAAAGTTGCGCCGATGATTGAGCCTAGCCCTGCTGAAATATATTGCACCCCCCATGTAGATAAACCATTGCTTAGGATGAAATTCAAAAAACCAAGCATTAAGATAGGTCCCCATTCTTTTCCTCTCGGAAGTAAACGCCCTTTGCCAATGAAAAAAATGACATAGATCAAACCACCTAATGATTGTCTTATTCCAACCAGTTGCAATGCGGGCATATGGCGAACGCCTTCCTTGGCAGCAATCCATGTGGTACCCCAGAAAAAACATACCATCCCCAATGCAAACAAAGCCTTGAACCGCGTGCCTCGGTTTTGAATGAATGCCGGTAGAATATTTTGACTGGTAATCATCGCTTGAAGTATCGCTTCGTATTAATGCCTGAAATGGCGCATGCCCGTGATCACCATGGCAAGATTGTGTTGCCTGCAAAATTCTATTGAATCCTGATCACGGATTGAACCGCCCGGTTGAATGAAAGCGGTGATTCCCGCAGCATGACCCATCTGAACGCAATCATTGAATGGGAAAAATGCATCTGACGCCATTACCGCATCTTGCAGATCGAACGAAAATTGTTTTGCTTTTTCCAATGCCTGTCTGAGTGAATCAATCCGGCTTGTTTGCCCGCACCCTTTCCCAATCAATTGTTTGTTTTTTACCAGTGCAATGGAATTTGATTTCAAGTGTTTGGCAATAATATTCGCAAAGAGGCAGTCTGCTTTTTCCCTGGCAGTCGTTTCACGTCCTCCTGCTTCTCTCCATTCTATATAGTTACCATTGTCTGTATCCTGTACAAGCACTCCGTTTAAAAGACTCTTGAACATTTTATTACTTTCTAAAGTAGCCGGGTGACATTGCAACAGGATTCTGCTTTTTTTAGATTTAAGAACCTGAAGTGCGTCACTGTCGAAAGCCTGGGCAATCAACACTTCAAAAAATATTTCATTGATGGCATCTGCCGTTTTTTTATTGATAATCCCATTGCAGACAAGAACGCCACCGAACGCGGATTCCGGGTCTCCCTGCAGTGCAGACTGCCACGATTCTGTGATAGTTGCTGCACTTGCCACGCCGCATACATTGGTATGTTTGATAATTGCAAAAGTCAATTCATTGAACTCTCTTATCAATTGAATGGCGGCGTCTATATCTACAAGATTATTATAGGAGATCTCCTTGCCATGTAATTGCGTAAAGATGCGTGAGAGCTCTCCGGAAAAGGAAGCCACCTGGTGGGGGTTCTCACCGTACCGAAGAGGAGTTTTCGGACCCTTGTTAATAACCTGAATGGGATCTCCTGCATTGAAATAATTTGATATTGCAATATCATATTCTGCGCACGTACGGAACGCAGTTGCCGCAAATTGCCTGCGTTGTTCGAGGGATGTTTTTCCGTTCTGCCCGGTAATGATTTTTTCGAGCGAAGCATACTGATGTGTGGCGGCCACTATCAAAACATCAGCATGATTTTTTGCTGCAGCCCGAATGAGGGATACTCCGCCGATATCGATCTTTTCAATGATCCTGTCGTCGTCCGTGGTTGCTGAAACTGTTTCTTCGAAAGGATAAAGATCCACAATAACAAGATCCATGGCATCGATCTTATATTGTTCCATCTCCTGAACATCAGTTGGCAGAGAACGCCTACCCAATATCCCTCCGAAAACGGCAGGGTGCAGGGTTTTAACTCTTCCCCCCAAAATTGACGGATATCCGGTGAGATTTTCAACGGCAGTTACGGGGATATTCAATTGCTGGATAAATTGCTGCGTACCTCCGGTCGAATAAAGTTTTACATCCAACGCGTGCAGTTGTTTGATAATCGTTTCAAGCCCATCCTTGTAATAAACGGAGATAAGGGCCGACTGAATTTTTTTCAACATAAAATCATCTGTTAATAGGCGTGCCACGGTTTGATCCCAGATCAGAATACCGTGGCACGCAAATCGAAAGAAACGCGAAAATAGTTCAATTCAATTTCATCACAAAAGCACCTTTATCAACAACCGTATGAATTTTAATTCCCTTTTCAAAGCAGATTCTTCTCCACCACTTAATGGTTGCTGCACTGTTGGTTGCATCTGTTATTACAACAAACGGTTCCAAAATCCCGATGATAGTTCCATCGGCATCTTTACAGTTATTTGAAACGATGAGAATCTTTCGCTCCGCTTTACCGGATGAACGGAGAGATAGATTCCTGTTTTGCAAAAGGAAGAAACAAAGATTTTGTGTATGAATTACCGAAGGTGTTTTTTCAATTCTCGTACTTTTTATTTGATACAATGTATGGGATGCTTCAAGGACAGAATAATCATTTAGTTGTAATTCAGTTGGACATACGACTATACTTCTTCGCCCTTCAATTATTTCAACAAGATTTCTTCCGCGGAGATTATATACAATGAAGAAAGCCTGATTGGAATGATCGTACATCACTTTCAGTCTAATAAACAGGAACAATACCAAACAACAAAATGAAAGGAAGATTGCCTTCTTCATTTTTTCAAAAAGGAAAACGGTAATAGCTGTTATCATGAGATATAACAAAATCACCTGTTGTATATTCATTTTGATCAAACTCACTATTGCGTACGGCAATTCGTTAATATGTTCAATGATGTCATTCATGAATTTCAGGAGCCATTCCAATATCATTCCCAACAATTGTGCGGCAGGTGAAAAAAAATTAGTCATGCACAGTACAATCTCGCCAACCAGGATAATACTTGATAAAGGGACAGCGGCCAGATTTGCAAACAGGAAATAATTGGGAAACCGGTGAAAATGATACAAACTTACCGGCGTAGTAAGAATCTGGGCTGCAAGTGTTACAGAAACCAATTGCCATAACATGTCCATCAGCTTATTCTCATAAAAAATTGTGTTATACAATGGTTTCATGAAAATAAGAATGCTCAGAACCGCGCTATAGGACAACTGAAATCCGATATCAAATAACCAGTAAGGGTTGTAACAAAGAAGCAGGAATGCGGAAGCAGCAAGACAATTGTACATCGAAATTTTCTTTGCCATCCTATCCCCGGCGATCAACGCCGTGAACATTACTGCGGATCGTAAAACAGAAGGAGAGCCACCGGTAAGTAAACTGAATAACCACAGGAAGCAAATAATAATTATTGCCGACAGCCATTTCTTTCTTTTTATAAATGGAATAATCCGGATTACTCCTTTGCATATCATGTATAGCAAACCAAGATGCAATCCCGATATGGCGATCACATGTACAACCCCGGTATTACTGTATTGCTGAACAAGTTCCGGATCAAGGTTGTCTTTATACCCGATCAACAAAGCTTCAGCAAGACCACATTCTTTTGCTCCCCGGATATGTCTCTCAAGAATGCTACAAATGTGACGGCGTATTTTATCCAATTGCACTTTCCAACCATGCCCGTGTTGAATAAGAATCGAATTTTTGGAAGCCACAAAACACTGATAACGGATTCCCTGCAACAAACAATAGGAAGCATAATCGAAACTTCCGGGATTTCCGCTACTACGCACACCTTCGGTTTGTGCAAAAATCATCAGAATATCACCTACAAACAGATGCCTTGAAAAATCGTCTTTGTTGAAATAAATGATCAATTTCCCACTGCCTTTGCTGACTGAATCACCATTTATGGTTTTTAGAACAGAGGCGATGGATTTGTATGTCTTCAATTTTTCCGAAGGAGTTTCTTCCAGGTGTACTACAAAAGCATGGGATCTTTGCTGTTCGAACATTTTAGCAAAATGCCCGGACGTATCAAAATGTCGTGTAAGTTTTACTGCAGCAAGCAAAATGATTCCCTGCAAGAACAAACCGGAAAGGAACCGCAGATTATAGCGAACTCTGAATGGAAGAAGGACTGAAATAGTGAGGTAGATCGCGGTCGCAGCGAATGCACTCCATGGGGGAAAGAAGTTCAGCGAATTATAGTATGCAAGAATAATCCCCGCCATCAGTGGAATCAGGAGCCTGATGAAAGGGGCTTCTTTCCATAGCGGAACAAAAGGCTTTTTCACAGGCAGAAAGTAGTCTCACAGCAAGTTTATTTAACTGCCATTCCACCAGAGAAATATTGCATTTTTCTTATTGATATCTGGAAAAATATCAGACAAGGAGAAGTTTGCTTACATATGCCAGCTGGCCCGCATGGTAAATATGATGCTGACTAATGCCTGATAATAAAGTTCTGAAATTGTAATCGCGGTAATCAACTTTTTCATTGAGCCAATCATCAGATTTTGCTTCAAGCACGCCGAGGATCGAATCGTTGGTATTGCGAAAGTTTTTAATTCCTTTACCCCATGTGTGTTCAAGAGGATCAATTATTCGCCAGTCTTTTTTATCAAACGCTTCCATATCCTTTTCTTCTTCACGGCGGATCCGCGCAAGTGTAAACTCGGACCAGGTAAGCATGTGATACAAAAGGTCGATCATCGAGTGGCCCGTTTCAAGCGGCTTCTTATATACCAATGCAGGGTGAACTTCCTCCAAAATAGTGTAGACTGGTTTGCCAAACCATGGCTTTCCGCTCAGGGTATTTCTCAAAGTTAAAATGATCGTTTCCAATTCCGTTTTCATAGCACGAAAATTAAATCGATTCACATCAAAGCAATCCTGCTGTCACTTATCAAATTTTTTTATTTGCTCAAATACATGCTTCTGTCTTTATACAGTTGGCGGAAATACGGATCTTTCAGGTCTTTTATAAAACGGATCGCTTCTCCCGTACTTTTCATTTCCGGCCCCAATTCTTTACTTACACCTGGGAATTTGTCGAAGCTGAAGACCGGTTCTTTGATAGCATAGCCCTTCAATCGCTTGATATATTTGAAATCCCTGATTTTATTTTCACCCAGCATCACTTTTGTTGCAATGTTCAGATAAGGAATCTGGTAGGCCTTCGCAATAAATGGTGTTGTTCTGGAAGCACGTGGGTTCGCTTCGATGACATGCACCTTCCCGTCTTTGATGGCGAACTGGATATTGATAAGGCCTTTGATGTTTAAACGAAATGCGATTTTTCGTGCATATTCTTCCA
The DNA here is from genome assembly GCA_035526135.1 of Flavitalea sp. Taxonomy (GTDB): domain Bacteria; phylum Bacteroidota; class Bacteroidia; order Chitinophagales; family Chitinophagaceae; genus Flavitalea. Next base: position 5,193 of record DATLDA010000162.1, on the reverse strand, counting down.
TCGTTTCCACAACAAGCGGCGTAAGATTGAAAGCCGGTAACACTGCATTACTGTCTCCACTGTGAATCCCTGCCGGTTCAATATGTTCCATTACGCCCATCACATGAAAATCTTCTCCGTCACAGATCGCATCGATCTCCGCTTCCTGGCAACGATCGAGAAAATGGTCTATCAGTATTTTATTATCAGGCAGGTGCTTCAAAAGGCTTACCACCGCTTTCTCAAGTTCGTCGTCGTTGATCACAATTCGCATGCGTTGGCCGCCGAGAACATAACTGGGTCTGACAAGCACAGGGTAAACAACTTTTTTTGCAACAACAACCGCTTCATCCACTGAATGCGCCGTTCCGTATTCCGGATAAGGAATTTTTAATTCTTTCAACATGTCACTAAAACGGCCCCTGTCCTCTGCGATATCCATATCATCATAGGATGTGCCTATGATCGGTATTCCTCTTTCATGTAACCGCTGTGATAATTTTAGTGCCGTCTGACCTCCTAGTTGTACGATAACCCCGTCAGGTTTTTCGAATTCCACGATTTCCCACAGATGTTCCCAGAACACGGGCTCGAAATATAATTTGTCGGCCATATCAAAATCCGTAGAAACAGTTTCGGGATTACAATTCACCATGATCGCTTCATAGCCGCATTCTTTGAGCGCCAGCAATCCGTGTACGCAACAATAATCAAATTCAATTCCCTGGCCTATGCGGTTCGGACCAGATCCAAGCACGATAATTTTTTTCTTTGTAGAAAGTTTGCTTTCCGATTCGTTGCCTGTTTCAAAGGTGGAATAGAAGTAAGGAGTTTTCGCTTCGAATTCGGCACTGCAGGTATCAACCATTTTAAATACGCGCGTGATCTTTTCCGCCTTTCTTCTTTTGTAGATTGCATCATCAGAACTGTCCTGCATGATCAAGGAAAGCTGCTGATCACTGAAGCCAAGGTGTTTCGCATCTTTCAGCATTTGGGTTGGAAGATTATCAAACTTGTGCCGCGCAATCTCCTTTTCGAGATCCACGATCTTCTGCACCTCATTGATAAACCATCTGTCTATTCCCGTTGCTTTCGAAATAGTGCCGACCGATACATTTTGCATCAGCGCATCTTTTATTCTAAAGATGCGATCCCATTTCGGAATCTTTATATACTCAATGAGTTCTTCGGCCCGCATCTGGCTGCGTGTATAATTTCCCAGACCAACTGCATTGTTCTCCAGGCTCTGACATGCTTTTTGTAACGCTTCCGTAAAACTTCGTCCGATCGCCATGACCTCGCCGACACTCTTCATTTGCAATCCGAGCGTATCATTCGCCCCTTTGAACTTATCAAAATTCCAACGCGGCATCTTTACGATCACGTAATCCAATGCCGGTTCAAAATAAGCAGAAGTGGTTCTTGTTATTTGGTTTTTCAGTTCATCCAGCGAATAACCAATTGCCAGTTTCGCCGCAATTTTAGCAATGGGATAACCGGTCGCCTTTGATGCAAGCGCTGAGGAACGGCTCACTCTGGGATTGATCTCAACCGCGATAAGATCTTCGGTGGCTGGATTAAGTGCAAACTGTACATTACACCCTCCGGCAAAATTGCCGAGGCTGCGCATCATCAATATGGCTTTATTCCGCATTTCCTGAAAAGCGGTATCACTTAAAGTCATTGCCGGTGCAACCGTTATGGAATCACCAGTATGAACACCCATCGGATCCACATTTTCGACCGTACAAATGATCACAACATTATCATTCCTGTCGCGCAATAATTCGAGCTCAAATTCTTTCCAGCCAAGTACGGCTTTCTCAACCAACACTTCATGCATTGGTGATGCTTTCAGACCACGGTCAAGTGCAGCTTCCAGATCTTCCTTTCCGTGCACAAATCCGCCGCCGGTTCCACCGAGAGTAAAGGAAGGACGGATAACGAGAGGGAATCCAATTTCCTGTGCGTATTCTTTTCCTTCCAGCAGTGAGTTTGCAACGCGTGATGGAGCGACTGCCATACCAATGCGTACCATCAGTTGCCTGAATTTCTCGCGGTCTTCTGCTGTATCGATCGCTGCGATATCCACTCCGATCAATCGTACATTATATTTTTCCCAGATACCTAGTTCGGCTGCTTCCTTGGTAAGGTTCAAAGCAGTTTGTCCGCCCATAGTGGGCAATACGGCGTCAATCTGGTTTTCTTCGAGGATCTGCTCGATGCTTTCCACAGTCAATGGTAACAGGTAAACCTGGTCTGCCATCATTGGATCTGTCATGATAGTAGCAGGATTGCTGTTTATCAGAATGACCTTAATTCCTTCTTCACGGATACTGCGGGCTGCCTGAGAACCGGCATAATCAAATTCGCAGGCCTGACCAATCACAATCGGCCCGGATCCAATAATGAGGACAGATTTTATCGAGACATCTTTTGGCATTCTTACACGTATGGTTTAAAAACAAATTGCGCAAAAGTAACGCAGCAGGATGAATTGAGCCGGGTTAATTTTAACCATGCAAAATGGGTAGAGGTAAGTGGACGAAAGGCGATAAAAAAGCCCCTGCATGTTGCAGAGGCTTCAATTGCTGCCGGAATTATATAGGTCTCAGCTTTTATGAAAAGCTGCCATTTCAATATCATCTAAAGGCACACCACCTTCCCTGACGAGTTTTTTCTGCTCGGCAAGTTGACGTTTTTCTTCATAGCGGTTGCGAATCTTAAATACCCACTTTTGTTTTGCTTCCGATCCTTTGAAGATGCCGATAATGGTGCCAATGGCAATTGCCAGAATTAAGACCCACCTGTTGTTGACTTGCTTCATTGACTTTTTTTGAACTTCTATTAATAAGACAATTGAATAACACCAATTGCTGTTTACATGTTTAGAAAAAATCATACCATAATAGCCTGAAGCTGGTTCTTAACAATTTATTTTTATACAGGCGGTCTCGGCGCTGAGACCTGCCGTGCCACCGCATTACAGGCGGGGCGTGGATTTCATGACATCATTATATCAAATGATTCGGTTGGAATATTATCAACATTCCCAAAACCGGATGATTTTTACAGGTTAGGGAATTACCGCGGGTGATTAACCTTAGTTTTGCGATCCAAATAATTGTTTGGCAATGCGAGGTATCCTGTTGTGTGTTCTATCTCTATTAAATTTTCGATCTTTTTCCCAGCTTCCGGCTATAAATTATCCAAAAGGGTATTTTAAAAGCCCGGTACATATACCAATAAGTCTGAGTGGCAATTTTGGTGAATTAAGAACCAATCACTATCACATGGGATTGGACATTCGAACCAATAAAAGAGAAAACCTGCCGGTATATGCTGCTGCCGACGGTTATGTTGCCCGTATCAAGATCGAACCGGGAGGGTTTGGCAGGGCGATCTATATCAACCACCCGAATGGATTTACCACGCTGTATGCGCATCTTAACAATTTCAACCCTAAACTGGAAGCATTTGTCAAGCAGAAGCAATATGAAATAGAATCGTGGGCGATTTTTATCGAAGTTCCCACAAACATGTTCCCGGTCAAACAGGATGAATTTCTTGCTTATAGTGGCAACACGGGCGGATCACAGGCGCCGCATCTTCATTTTGAAATCCGTACAACATCTGACGATATAAATGTCAATCCTTTATTATTCGGATTGCCATTGAAAGACAATGTCAAGCCCCGGGTTACACGGCTTGGTATATATGACCGAACAAAGAGTACTTATGAGCAATCTCCGCGACTCCTTCCCCTGAAATTTGAAAATAACCGTTACACCACAGCGGCCACTGTAAATTTCGTCAATACTCCATTTATCAGTACAGCAATCTCGGCCTTCGATACTTATACCGGATCACTAAACCCAAACGGTATTTTCGAGGCTTCACTATCAATGGACCGGCAACCACAAGTGTCTTTTCGGATGAATCAAATAAGCTATAATGATACAAGGAATCTCAATGGCCATATAGATTACAAAACAAAAACGCTGCGGGGTTATTCTCTTCAGCATCTTTCTGAGCTTCCTGGAAATCCAAATTCAATTTATCATAAAATTCACGGGAATGGTGTACTGGATCTCAGCGATGGACAGGTGCACGAGATCCTGATTAGTTTATGTGACACTTATAATAATGAATCAAACATTGCTTTTAAGGTACAGTACGTTCCGTCCGGTGTCCCCACTTCTCCTGATTCAGGCAAACTTTTTCATCCTTTGCAGATTGATGGATTTGAATCAGCTCATTGCGAATTTTTTATAGGGGAAAACTGTTTGTATGATTCAGTACATATCCATTATACTCAACTACCGCGTAAAATGGAGCCGGCACTATCAGATGTTCATCAGATTGGTTTTGCCTACATCCCCTTGCATGAACCTTTTCTTGTACGTATCAAGGCAGATGAACAGATTACGGCTTTCCAAAAATCACGGACAATTATGCAATGGACTTCGGGATCAAAAAAGGATGTTCAAAAAGTGGAATGGCAAAATGAATGGGGCACTGCGCGCTTCAGGGATTTTGGATCTTTTCAATTACTCGTAGATGAAGAACCTCCACAGATCATACCGATTGGATTTGTTAATGGATCGAATCTTTCGAAATCAACACGTATTGCTTTTACGATAAAAGATGATCATTCCAAATTCAAAAATGTTCGAACCGAACTTGATGGAAACTGGCTTCGGTTCACTAATGATAAGGGCAGGACGTTTATTTACAGGTTCGATGAAAAATGCGCCCGGGGTACACATCAATTAAAAATCCATGCGGAGGATGAAGCGGGAAATATAACCGAGCAAACATTTCAGTTCGAGAGATAATATACTATCTCTTTTTATAAGAGTTTTATGATTAAACTTCAAGCCGGAGATAAAGCGCCGCTCTTCACGGGAATGGACCATGAAGGAAAAAAAATTTCCCTGCGTGATTTTCGCGGGAAAAAAATAGCGCTCTATTTTTATCCGGAAGATGATACGCCTACGTGTACCATCCAGGCTTGTAACATTCGCGACAATTATAATCTCTTGACAAGAAATGGCATTATCATACTCGGGATAAGTCCGGATGATGAAAAAAAACATGGAAAATTCCGTGATAAATATGGACTGCCCTTTCCCCTTCTTGCTGATCCTTCCCATAAAATCATTGATAAATACGGGGTGTGGGGAGAAAAGCAATTGTATGGCAGGAAATATT
>DATLDA010000155.1:0-29746 GCA_035526135.1 Flavitalea sp. | reverse complement strand
ATCGTATTATCATCATTCTTTCTCAGTATTCCAAATTCCGAGGCTTCCCTGTCATTCACCGGAATGGTAGCGATGGAAATATCTGAACCCTGTTCTATATGTTTGTTCAGCATTTCCATCAGGTCCATCTGGTAGAGTTGATCTCCCGACAGGATCAAAACATATTCACTGGGGAAAGTATTGATATGTCGTAACCCCTGCCTGACCGCGTCTGCTGTTCCCTGATACCACGTAGGGTTGTCAGGAGTTTGTTCGGCTGCAAGTATGTCCACAAATGCTTTACTGAAAGCACTGAAATGATAGGTGTTTTTGATATGCCTGTTTAGCGAAGCAGAATTGAATTGCGTAAGCACGAACATCCTGTTGATGCCGGAATTAAGGCAATTGGAAATAGGAATATCGACGAGCCTGTATTTTCCTGCAATCGGAACAGCAGGCTTTGAACGGCTTGCAGTGAGTGGATAAAGACGTGTTCCGGCGCCTCCTCCGAGAATTACTGCCAGGATTGACATTGACATAAGCAGTCGTTTATTTTATTCTATCATCGGTAATAAAAGGGTAAAGTTAGACAACACGGTTATATACATTAACATATTGCTTTACGCTTGTTTCCCATCCAAAATCCAACAACATCATTTTCTCCCGGATGGCCTGCATTTTTTTCTCATCACGGTACAGTTCAACTGCTCTCCATATCGCATGCGAAACATCGCCTACGCTTACATCATTGAAACAGATTCCATATCCACCGGGATCACCGAAATCGATCACCGTATCTTTCAAACCACCTGTTCTTCTTACCATTGGGATCGTACCGTAACGCATTGCATACAACTGATTCAACCCGCAAGGTTCAACACGGGACGGCATCAATAGAAAATCCGCCCCCGCATACATAATGTGGCTCAATGTTTCGTTATAACCAATATACGCATTGTAATCCTGATCGGCCAACTGCTTCAGATTATTGAGGTCTGCTTCCACTTCAGGAAATCCGCTTCCAAGGATAAGGTAATTCATTCTGCGTCCTATGAAACGAAATGTATCATTAATGCTGGACGGAATTATTTCAGCGCCCTTTTCTCCTACCAGACGACCTATAAAAACAATTAGTGGCTTCTCAAACGATAGCTCGAACCGGTCGCACAACTCCATTTTATTTTTTGCTTTTCCTGCCTGCACTTCATCCACTGAAAAATGGTTAGTAAGGTAGGTATCGGTAGCAGGATCCCAAACATCGAGGTCGATACCATTTAATATTCCGACACACTTACCTTTTTCATATTCAAATAAGGCTTCCAGGCCATTACTCATATATTTCAGTTCTTCCAGGTAGTTCGGGCTGACAGTGGTTACGATATTGGCGCATTTAATACCACTTGCCAATGGATTAATATTATTTTTCCAGTCAAGCATGCCCCATTTCCACATATCCCAACGGGGAATATAAACACTTTTGCCCCAGTCCATCCAACCCTGGTATTGCGCATTGTGAATCGTCAACACAGTAGGAATTGTTTTGAGCAATGCATACTTGTAACAGTGATTCACCATGAAAGGGATTAATGCAGTATGATGATCATGTACATGGATCACATCCGGTTTGTGCTGCCAGGCTGAAACCCAATCCAGCACTGCAATCTGAAAAGAAGTAAATCTTTCAGTGTCATCATCATAACCATACACTTTTTCCCTGTCAAGCAATCCATTGATATCAACCAGATAAAGATCGAACCCAAGTGAATTCGTCTTTTCCCTGATGACAGTAAATTCAAAACCACGGTTACCGAGGTTCGTATATCCTTTATGAACAACCTCCCATTCGTGACTGTAAAGAAATTTCGTCCTGTACATTGGCATCACTACTTTGGCGATATGCCCGAGCTGATTCAGGTATTTGGGTAAAGCTCCGGCAACATCCCCCAATCCGCCCGCTTTGGCTACCGGATAACATTCTGCGGATACGTGTAAAATTTCCATGGGTGTTATACTCTGTTAATCGATTGTAGAATTCAGATTTGCGATTGCAGATTTAAATACTGTTAGGGATAATGACTTAAAAATTATCTATATAGTCAGACTAAAATTAAAATCGCAAATCTACAATCTGAAATCGCAAATCTACAATCGGAAATGGCGTTTAGGTATGGCCGGAAGGTTGTTATCCATGGAGTTGGTTTAGAAAAACATAAGTCATCAATTTAGGAAGGTTTTGTAAACTATTCATCATGCAATGAAAAAATTTTTAGCTTGCAGAATTGTTGTTACTTTCAGCACTCAATACTAAACCTGCGATTGCTTATGAACCAACCTGCCGCAAGTCTCGTTCAGGCTCACGATACGCGTACAAACACTGGCGCACTCGCCACTCTGGTCATTGTGTTTTTTTTCTGGGGATTTATTGCTGCTTCAAACAGTATTTTTATTCCTTTTTGTCGCACCCATTTTCAATTAAATCAATTTCAGTCGCAGTTAATCGGTTCAGCATTTTACGGTGCTTATTTTATCGGATCACTGGCGTTGTACCTCATTTCAAGTGCAGTGGGATATGATATATTGAACCGGATCGGATACAAGCGCGGGATCATTTACGGATTGTTCATTTCAGTAGTCGGTGCACTGCTGATCATCCCATCCGCCAATGCCAATTCTTTTCCTGCTATACTGGCTTCTTTTTTTATAGTTGCATTGGGATTCTCCTTACAACAGACAGCCGCACAACCTTTCGCAATAGCGCTTGGCGACCCTGCGACGGGTTCCCACAGGCTGAATCTTGCAGGTGGTGTAAATTCTTTGGGAACAACCCTAGGCCCTATTATAGTCAGTCTCTTTCTTTTTGGCTCAGTGGGTGGTGATCAGAAAATTGTTACCGTTACGAACATCAATACACTTTATTTGATTGTGGCAGGTGTGTTTGCGGCCGTGGCATTATTTTTCGCCTTTTCCGGGCTCCCTGAAGGTAAGAATGACGCTAAGTTTGAAGGCTCCTCGAAAGCTGGTTTTGCATTAGTTGCAATGACAGCTATGATCGGTGTGTTTATCCTGATTGGTCAGATGACGGAGATCTCAAAACTTCCTCTTCTGATTGCCACCTTTGTTGTGGTTGTATTCATTTTGTTTTATTCTAACGCAAGTGCACTCAAAAACAATGCAGGTTGGGGAGCCATGAAATACCCTCAACTGATTTATGGTATGCTAGGAATTTTCGTTTATGTAGGCGCTGAAGTAACCATTGATAATAATTTTGGAGCCCTGCTTAAAACCCCCGGATACCTTACAGAACTCGGACTGGATGAAAGTAAAATTTCCAAATACATCTCTCTTTACTGGGGAAGCCTTATGATCGGTCGTTGGACGGGTGCCATCAGTGTGTTCAATTTGTCAAAATCTGCAAAAAAAATTGCTACGATCGTGGTACCATTCATCGCTTTTGCTGTAATTCTTTTTGTCAACCGTCTTTACGGTAATGATGTTTCCGATTTGTATCCGTATGCTATTTGTGTTGTGATATTGATCGCTGCATTTTTTTACGGACAGGAAAAACCTGTAAAAACTTTACTTACAGTTTCTTTACTGGCAACAGCTGCCATGTTGATTGGAGTACTTACAAATGGCATCATATCCGTATATGCTTTCATGGCCGGCGGACTTTGTTGTTCCATTATGTGGCCTTGTATTTTCTCATTAGGGGTTGGCGGATTAGGAAAATACACAAGTCAGGGTTCAGCCTTTCTGATCATGATGATATTGGGTGGAGCCGTTATTCCTCCTTTCCAGGGAGCATTGGGTGATAATCCGAAAGTTGGAATGCACAATTCATACCTTATTGCTGCATTATGTTTTGCATTTCTCGCCTGGCTTGCTATTAAACTCAGAAGCGTCCTTAAAAAGCAAGGACTTGACTTCGACAGCCAGATCGGGGGCAGTCATTAATTATTCATATAGCCCATTGACGTGGCTAAGAAGAGAAAACCGCATATGGCCATTATAAAAGAACAATTTGCAATTGGAATTGATGTCGGTGGTACAAATACCGTTTTCGGTATTGTCGACCATCGGGGAGATATTTCTTACAGAGGAGCGATCTCAACCCGAAAACACGAAAAAGTTGAAGACTTCATTGATGAATTATATGAAGCTATAATGCCCGCCGTGGAACAAGTGGGGGGAATTGATACAATCCGGGGTATGGGAATGGGTGCGCCGAATGGCAACTTCTATAAAGGCACGATTGAATATGCGCCCAACCTGAAATGGAAAGGGATTATACCACTGGCTCAACTTGCATCGGATAAATTCAAGCTTCCGTGCTCACTCACCAATGATGCAAATGCAGCGGCGGTTGGTGAAATGATGTATGGTGCCGCACGGGGTATGAAAGATTTTATCATGATCACTCTTGGAACAGGTGTTGGCAGCGGCATTGTAGCAAATGGCCAACTCGTACTTGGACATGATGGATTCGCCGGTGAACTGGGACATACAATGATTATTCCGGATGGAAGAAAACATTGGGGGACCGATATGTATGGATGCCTTGAATCTTATGCCTCTGCAACAGGTGTTGCTATCACTGCAAGGGAATTATTGGTTCAAAGGCCTAAAGAAAAAAGCATTATGCGTAATTATCCACTGGAAGAGATTGATGCAAGAGTGGTGTTTGATTGCGCAGTACAGGGCGATCCTATTGCGAAAGAAGTATATGAATTTACCGGAAAATTGCTGGGCATGGCACTTGCAAATTTTGTCATGTTCTCTTCCCCGGAAGCAATAATTTTATTTGGCGGGATGACGAAAGCCGGCGATCTGATTCTGAAACCTACACGGCTTCATATGGAAAAAAACCTGCTTTCTATATTTCAGGATAAAGTGAAACTGATTTTTTCTGAGTTAAAAGAAGCCGATGCCGCGATACTTGGTGCCAGTGCACTTGTTTGGGAAATGAAATCACAACCTGCGATGACCAGTATTTGAAATTCATAATCAGTAAACGTTCACGGTCTTTTTGCTTCTAATCACAAATACGGCAGGCACCGGACGCTGTCCTTCTTTATCAGATGGTTTGATTGTTTCTTTACCGTTCACAAGCAAACAACTGCTTCCACCACCATCGAGGTTCAATGCTTCTACACATCCCAGTGATAACAATATTTTCGCTTCTTCCTCCAGTGTGATCCCTTCTGCAATTCCGGGAAACCGTCCCTGAACCACAAGTATTATCAATTTCCTTTTTTTTGTATAACCCATCGCAGTCCGTGGATGCAAATCTTTTTCTCCATTCAAGAACAATTGTTCTTCTTTATTTGTGATGTGAATTTTTTTGTTTTGTACCAAAACCGGCCCGCCCCCGATTGCCGTTTCCATTTTCCACCATTTCCAAACATCCAGGGTACTCAGGTCATCAAAAGCCGGATCACTTGTTTTGCCTTTCGCAATTACCGGTTTGTATTCGAATGCATACGGCCAACGTTGGGCTGTATCGGTAAACAGCCAGGCAACATCCGCCTTTCTTTTTTTTGAGATTCCCAGTGCACTGCGTGTGGGATAATAAAAAGAATCTGCTGTTATACTTTTAAGAGAGGGTAAGTTATATGAAACCATTCTTCCATCCCTGATGACGACATTAAGGCTCTGGTTTGTCTGAAAAGAAAAAAATGTTCCGTTTACAATAATATAAGGTGCGTCTTCATTGCGGTAATACTCAAGCGGCGTGAATCTTTTTCCATTCCCAATTTCCGTGGTAAAATCAAGATTTTTGTCTTTCAGGTCAGAGATAATATACCAGGCTTTGAATGGTCTTCCATTCAAAGAATCATTGGTGTAAAATGCTTTGATTGTTTTGGGAAGATAACCGAATTCTTTGCCGGCAGGTTTCCACTTTAATTGTCCGAAAGCAGCCACAGAGATCAGGCTGAAAAAGAAAGCAAGCGATGGCGCCATTGTAGATTTTAGATTTGCGATTTCAGATTTTGGATTTCTTTGGTAATAGCTGATTGCGGACATGTGACTTTCAAATCTGCAATCGCAAATCAAAAATCTGAAATCATCCAAGCGTTTCTTCCCATAATTTCCGGCCGATACCGGGTGATACATGTCTTTCACTATGATAGGAAGAACGTACAAGAGGCCCGCTTTCTACATAATCAAATCCGATTTCATATCCGATGACTTTGTATTCTGCGAATTCATCCGGATGAACAAACCTGAGTACCGGCAGATGTTTTTTTGAAGGCTGCAGATATTGACCAAGGGTGATCACATCCACTCCGCTGTTACGCAAGTCATGCATGGATTGGATTACTTCTTCTTTTTTTTCACCAAGCCCCAGCATCAAACCGCTTTTGGTACGCATGCCACCTTCTTTCAGAAATTTCAGCACCTCCATACTTCTCCGATATTTGGCCTGTATCCGCACCTGGCGCGTCAGCCTTTCGACAGTTTCTATGTTATGTGAAACGACCTCAGGAGCCGCTACAATGATTCGTTCTATATTTTCTTTTTGACCCTTGAAATCGGGAATCAGTGTCTCAAGCGATGTTTTAACATTCAGAGATTTAATTGCGCGTATCGTATGCTGCCATATGATACTTCCTCCATCTTTCAATTCGTCCCGGTCTACACTTGTGACTACCGCATGCTTTACTTTCATGAGGAAGATCGCTTCAGCGACTCTTTGTGGTTCATCCCAATCTACAGCTTCAGGCCGTCCGGTGGCAACTGCACAAAAGCCGCAACTTCTTGTACAGATATTTCCAAGTATCATGAAAGTTGCAGTGCCCTCACCCCAGCATTCACCCATATTCGGGCAGTTGCCACTTTCACATATCGTATGCAGTTTATGTGTGTCTACTAATCCACGGACATGCCGGTAACTCTCCCCGATAGGCAATTTTACCCTAAGCCAATCGGGCTTTTTTATTTTCATCGGAATCGTATCACCAATTACGGGGAGTTCCTGCATAAATTTCAATTCGCATATCCGCTCACAAATAATTTACTTTCTGCGTCCAAGCTGCAATGAAAGATAAGCGCTGAAAAAAAATTGTCTTTGCTTATTCAACACTACCTGTGGTATTTTGCTGCTATAGAATTCTGCCATGAGACCGGCTTCAATAGCAGTAACAGTTTCGTTGAAACGACCATAATCAAATCGTAAGGCCGCTTTTCCATAAACACCGGGTCTCACTTTCAATTCATCCCAACCAACTGTAAAACCTGCAGCACCGAATTCGATATACCCGCTGTCAATGATTTCCGGGTATGTCTTACGGACACGTTGATTTAAATTGTCTTCCACATCCACATAGTATGGTTTTACAAGGCCTGCGCTGATACCGGCACCATAAATTGCACTGACTGCCACCCCGTTTTTATTCCCCTTCCCTCCGATCAATTGCTGCATGGCGATGCCCGCTTTGAACTGGTAAAAATTGTTTTCTTTTCCGTAAACCACAGAGTTCACCTGGAACTGGTTGAAAGACGCGGCTTGTTTTTTTTCTTTCTTATGTTTTTTTTCACTGAATTCGAATTGGTACAACAATGATTTCCGGTTGGTTTTGAACCTTCCTAATTCATAAGTAAGTCCATATCCATCGGTCGCGAGCTTGACACCAAAAACACTTTGCTTATTGAATATGAGTTCGCCTTCTTCTTCCTGCCTGATCTGGGTGTTGATCCGTTCTCTCTTGGCAGCTTTTTTATCCTGTTTTTGAGCAGGGCGGGCCGGAGGATTTGTTTGCGAATAGGAAGTGAGGAGCACACATGCTGCCATCACTGTCAGGATTAATTTCTTCAGCATTAACGAATAGATTATTGATGTAAATTTAGGTAAATAATAAAGAATGACCGCTACAGTAGTTTACGAAGGAAACCTCCGCACGGTTTGCACACATGAAAAATCCGGAACCTTAATTCAATCGGATGCTCCGGTAGACAACCAGGGAAAAGGTGAACGCTTTTCTCCTTCAGATCTCCTGGTGACATCACTCGGCAGCTGCATGATGACAATCATGGGCATCAAGGCACGGGATATGAACATCGACCTTACCGGAACAAAAATCGACATAGAAAAGATTATGAAACAGGAACCCCGTCGTGTAGGCGGAATAAATTTAACGTTTCATTTCCCTCCATCCCTCTCGTTGGAGGACAAAGCACAAAGCATGCTGGAAAGAGCGGCTCATACCTGTCCCGTCATTTACAGCATTCATCCGGATATCGACGTAAAAGTTGATTTTAAATGGAAACAAAACGTTCCAGGATAACGTTCTCTAAAAAAAATCTGACTTTAAAATTACATTCCGGTTTAACGTGCCGATTATTATCGCTTAATGTTATTCTGAAGAAAGATCACTCAGGTTTTGGCCAATAACGTCTTCCCGATTCCACACTCGAGGCATTTTCTTTCATCGCAAAAATTTGTTTTCAACTCCAACAGAGCCTGCGACTCAAGTGCATTCGCAGCTTTCAATCCCGCACGATAAAATCCTTTGGTATGGGAATTTTTTTCGGCGCCTGTCAGTGTTAGCCAACGAAAGGCTTTTTCGATATAACAGGCTTGATTTTGAATTTTTCCAAATGCATACAGCAACGGAGATATGGTATTGATCACAAGATTATCAATCATATCTGCTCCAACCTGTTTAGGAAGGAAAGAAGATAACTGGTCAGGCCTGTAATGATAATGCCAATAATCATTTGCGGTGACTGCAAGTTTTTTCCGCACGATACTCAGCTGATCGCCATCTCTGATAATTGAAAAAAAACCGGCAGATGTGTGCAGGAACATGGCAAGCTGTGCGAGTCGCACAGTGGGAAAATTTAAAGGGCGCATCCGCAGAAAATGTACGGGAATGAATACCTGACGCAAATTGTATTTTTTTCGCAGGAACCGATATTCCTTTTGCAAAAGCCGCGGGTATTGCTCCTCAAATTCGCTTTCAAGTAATCCGGCCTGTCCAAGCAGTAACGCTTCAAGTGAATGGATTTGCTGCTTGTGGCGGCCGATTAAATTCAGAGGTAGACTGCGTGCGACCGCTTCGAAGAGTTCGGTATTTACGCGGATACCGAAATTTTTTGCCATCAGGATCCAGCATGTTTGTTCCCAATGAAATTTCCAGTGCATCAACTCTTTTTTGATAGCTTCTGTTTTTTCATTAAGCCTCTGTTCGATCAGTTGCAGCTGCCACTCGGAATGGACCGTAACGTCCACTTCCGTAATCCGATTAATACACGGAACAAACGCATGATCACCATGCATCCAGGTTTCATATTGAGAGAGTAATAGTTTCGGTATTCTTTCTCCAAGTAAAAAAACCGGAACTGAATTGGCAGGATTTGTTTCATCATCTATCCACACTACATGACAGATTACATTGTTGTAGTTGGCATCATGCTGATGATCGTGCTTTTTCCAATCTGACGAGCGCACATGTAATTCAATATTGCCGATCCACAACTGGTTGTCGAAAGCGATGCGGGCTTCCGTAAAATCAGGGCCCTGGTGTGAATTGAATATTCCCTGATGAATGATTTGAAACGGACAACCGTTGGTAAATTCCAGGCTGGTATGATTGTAATACTGATGTTGCCAGATAAATTGTAATAATCGTTCATTCATACACTACTCTCCGGGGGAAAGCTACTCAGTGCAGGAAAATCAATTGCTGTTTCTTTTCAGAGATCTTGCAGTATTTTAACGACCCTGCTAACGGGTAATCCCATTACATTATAAAAGTCACCGCGGATGTATTTGATACCGGTAACTCCGATCCATTCCTGGATGGCATAGGCACCTGCTTTATCATAGGGTTCATATTTGTCGACATAATATTCTATCTGATCCCGTGAAAGAGAATGGAAACCTACTTCCGTAATATCGGAGAAAAATTCTTCCCTGTCACCTGAGATGATAGAAACCCCTGTGATTACATGATGGGTTCGATTTGATAATTTCACCAGCGTGTCTATAGCTTCTGTGCGATTAGCGGGTTTTCCGATGACCACATTATCCAGTACAACAATCGTATCAGCAGCCAGAATGGTTTTCCCTGCGTCATATCGTTCAAATTCAGAACAGGTGAGTACAGCATGCCCTTTATTGCGTGCAATATGAACAGGAATTTCTTCTACTGGCATGCCAGCGGGAAATTGTTCATCAGTGTCTTTTACCAGGATTACAAAATCAATTTCAGCCCATTCGAGTAATTGTTTTCTGCGTGGTGAGCGGGAAGCGAGTACCAGATTGTGATTTTTTTCCATACTTAGGTTTGAAATGCATATAACCGGAAGAAAACCATTGATAAAATGCCGGTGAACATCACAAATTTTATCCTGTTACTCAAATTATGAAATTCAGAAGGCGATTTTGCGGGGAATAATTGTTTGAATAATAAAAGCAACGGCAACATGATCAGGAGCAGGCCGTACAGGGCGGGCCACCACCACGGAAATTGCAGCACATAAACTTCGAGTACCGTTAATGCGCCGAGCAGAACAATTAACCAGGTAGCGGCGAAAACTTTTGTAACATGTACTCCCCAGCTGATCGGCATTGTTTTACACCCGTATTTAGCATCCCCGGGCATGTCTTGCATATCTTTTACAATTTCGCGGATCAGAGAAATGATAAATGCAAATCCGGCGTACAGAAAAGTAAGACGCAACAATTTATCAATTCGTAATCCGGCAGGTCTCGTGGTGTTGTCCCACAAAAGCGCTGACTCTGCAAATACAACAACAAGCACAACCCAGGCAACCAGTAATGAAATGATCACATTGCCAATCAGCAGTTTTTTTTTGAAAGTGGTTGAATAAAACCATAAACAGACGACGCAAATCAGATTGGCAATTCCCATCCCTATATTCAGTTTCAATTTCCAGCCTACATAAATTCCCAAAACAATTCCAACAAACGACAATACCCAATGCCAGATGATAGCATACCGTCTTTTGATAACTTTTTCCACTACCATTTTACCGGGTTTATTTATCTGATCGATATGCAGGTCGAAATAATCATTAATGATATACCCGGCAGCTGCAATAACAACGGATGACAGGAGTAGCAGCCAGAATAATCTTTCATGTAATAATGGATTGGACCCGGCTTCATGATATACAGGGAGGAGAATGCAATAATAAAACAGGCATTGCGTAATTGCAATGAAGAGAAGGTTGGTGAAACGGATAAGACGCAAAAAAGCAACAATTAATTTCATGCCATATCGAAGGTAATGGAGAAGGATTATTAATACGCCTGATTGAAATCATACGTTAATAATTAAAAAATAAATTACCTGCTGGGAATGGAAGTATCCGATTGCCAGTGTCCGTTCAGCTTCAGCACTTTCTCGATCACGTCACGTACACATCCGTAGCCTCCATTATAATACGATATGTATGCGGCGGCCTGCTTTATTTCCTGCACTGCATCTGCGGGTGCACAGGCAACAGCTGCCATTTTCATTACAGGAAGATCCGGAATATCATCACCCATGAATAAAACTTTATCCCATCCTGTCAAATATTGCTCGAGAAAGTTTTTTATTGCTTCCATTTTGTTTTCAACTCCCATAAACACATCTGTAATGCCCAGTTTTGCCAGTCGCGAGCGTACCGCCTCTGAAATACTTCCTGAAAAAACCGCGATTCGATATCCTTTTTTTATGGCCAGTTGTAAGGCATAGCCATCTTTGATATTCATTCGACGGACCTGCTCGCCTGTATCAAATACGTATAATGCGCCGTCTGTGAGCACACCATCAGCATCAAAAATAAATGTGGTAATGTTTTTGAATCCGTCAAGCATTTGAATGGTATGAGGTATGGGGTATGAGGTATGAGGTATGGGGTATGGGGTGAAGCGATTTAATAAATTAATAATAAGTAATTAAAAACCAATATTAGTGTACAGATACAATCAACCAGCAACAAGGCACAAGTAACCAGCAACCAGTAACAAGCAACCAGCAACTAAGAACTCTTCCTATTATCTCTCCACTCATATACCCACGCGCTCTGAATCATTTCAAGATGGCCTTCACTGCTTTCTGCCCGGGTACCTGCGAAATGCGGGATCTGAAGTACCCATTCCAGTAATTCTGTAAAGCGGATTCTGTAAATTTTACTTTCATCAAATTCGCTACCAAAACGCTCATAGAGTTTCATGGCGATGTCTTCATAATCATTCCATTTAATGGGTGGCTCAAAAGTCATAATGTATAAAATAGATTTTTCAGAACTTGTTTTATTCCCCTAAAAATTGTGTCTGATCCGGTAAGGTGACGGCTACTTCTCCACTGCCGGGATGCAGAACACACTGGCAACCGAGCCTTGAATTCAGCCGTGGATTGATCGCACGATCGACAAAGTCTTCCTCCTTATCGCTGATTTCTTCCATGAATTGTTCTCCTTTATCTACATACAAATGGCACGTGCTACACGCACACACTCCTCCACAGTTATGATGTAAGTCGATATCATGTTTGAGCGCGATTTCCAATAAACTTTGTTCAGGATCCACATTATGCAGCGTTATCATCTCCTGCCCTTTCTGTTCGAATTTAAATGTGATTGTATACATACGCTGCGAAAAAAATAGGCTGCAAAAATAGGACAAATAGAACTGGGTGAGGAAAACAGTTGAAAGCGCTGTTCATTGGAAATAAAAAGCCGCCTGGTTTTTCAGGCGGCTTCAAATAATATCCGATTAAAATTAAAATGGTTTCTTATTGTTTTTATTGTAGACCAGATTATCCTGGATAATCATATCACTTACTACTTTCACGGCTTCGTCAAGATAAATATCATTCCGGAGGTTTTTGATCCATGATTTGAAGCGTTCTGATTTCATTGCATCATATTCAAGCCTCTTTAAATCATCTGCCATTGCTTCCACATTAATTTCGGAAGGCAATTTGCTAAGCGTCTCAATGGATTTCACCGCAGCCTTGATCTGTTTTTGTTCCTCCTGGAACTTTTTCAGATTCAGCGTATAGATCTTATCATTTTGTTTGCTCAGAAATTCTGCATTTGTGCGGATGGAATTAAAAGTTGCACTATGCTGAATCCGGTCCGCGCTCGATTTTTTTATTGGTTGTAAGTCAAGACTATATTTCCATCGGTTGAAATCCGCTTTGGATATCTCATCCCATGGTAGTGCATCAGGATTGTGTTTTTCACGCAACTGTGAATATTCAAAAACATCCGGAATTGTAATGTCAGAATTCACACCACGCAGTTGAGTGGATCCGCCGTTGATTCTATAAAATTTCTGAAGTGTCAGCTTGATCGTACCCAGCTCACTGTTAGGTTCCAGGATTCCCATTGACTTATCTAAGCCGATATTCCGTTGAACTGTTCCCTTCCCATAAGTGGAAGTACTGCCTATGATAACACCTCGATTATAATCCTGTATCGCTGCCGCAAAAATTTCTGAAGCAGAAGCACTAAATTCATTTACCATTACAGCGAGTGGTCCATCATATAAAACACTTTTATCGCGGTCGCGATAAACCTGTGGTTTCCCATCACGATCTTTCACCTGAACAATTGGTCCGTCTTCTATAAAAAGTCCAACCATCTGCACCACGTCATATAAAGATCCACCACCATTACCACGCAGGTCGATAATGATACCATCTACTTTTTGCTCTTTCAAACGAATCACTTCTTTCTTTACATCTTCGGAGCAACGGGCACCTTTTGGATTATCGAAGTCTGCATAGAATTCCGGAAGATATATAAAACCGATTTTCCCCTTTTCGCTGTTTACAACAGCACTACGGGCAAAGGTTTCATCCTGTATGATCTCGTCACGAATAATTGATACTGTTTTAATTGAACCTTCTGCCTTGCGGAGTGTGAGTTTAACCTCCGTTCCTTTTTTCCCTCGTATCAGTTTCACGGCATCTTCAACCATGAATCCGGTAGTTTCAACAGGTTCATCTTTAGCCTGTCCGATTTTTAATATTGCATCTCCTACATTGATCTGCTGCGATTTCCAGGCTGGGCTTCCGGTAATAAGTGTTGCGATTTTTATAGACCCCTCTTCTTCTTTTAATGAGGCGCCTATTCCAAAGAAGCGACCACTCATTTGTTCGTCAAAATACCGCTTCTCAATGGGAGCAAAATAACTTGTATGCGGGTCCATCGTTTCAGTAACCGTATTCACATAAGAATTGAATCGCTCATCATCGTCAAACTTGAATTTCAAACGCTCATATAATTTATTCATGCTTTTAAGCACACGATCCCGTGCGTCCTTTTCAAGATCTGCATCAGATTTCGATACAAATCCTTCTTTCCCCGCATTCTTTTCTCTTTGTTCTATTAATTCAGCATAACGTTCCAATACGGAATATTTAATCCGTTTACGCCACGCTTCTTTCCGGTCAGCTTCATTTTTGGGATAATCTACCTGGTCCGGATTAAAATTGATGGCCTCATCACGCGTAAAATCGAACGGTTTTGCCAGCCAGTCCTTATATAGTTGTTCTGTTTCCAGGATTCTCTTTTTGTACAATTCGGAAACAGCGGGAACAAATTGAACCGGTCCGCCCTTGATCTCGTCATCAAGCTTTGTCTCGAATCGTTTTAGCTCTTGTATATCTGACTGAAGAAAAATATTTTTTTGAACGTCAATTTTTTCAGCAAGAAATTTTTTGAATATTTCTTTTGAAAAGTCATCATTGATCTTTTTAGGGCTGTAGTGGATCTCCGAAAGCATTTCTCCTACATTATGTAAGATTTTTTCATAACGGGTGGGAGGATTACCGCCTAAACCAAGCGTACGAAACGCTAAAACCAATCCTGTGCATAACACCAATAAGAATACGGGTAAGTTTCTTTTACTGAACATATATTGAATAGCTTTTGACATGCTTCCAAAAATAACGATAAAACTTCAGGCTTGTTGCCGCCTAAATGGATAATTAACAAACGGTTTGCCAGTTATGAACGTGTAAGATCAGCTGTAGGTAAGAAGTAATTTCAAGAAGGGATGAACGGTAACGAAACGTATCGTTGCCAGGCTCAGGCGATGATTTTTGTGCACCGTTGTCCAAAAGAAGTGATGAAAGACATTGTCGACAAAATTCTATTTCGTCAAATAATTTCGACTTGTTGCTAATTCTGGATAGTCCATGCCCATACCGGCAAAAAAATCCCCTGAATTATTCAGGGGAAGCAGGGTAACTGATGGGGCTCGAACCCACGACCCTCAGAACCACAATCTGATGCTCTAACCAACTGAGCTACAGCTACCGTTTCACCGGCAAAAATAGTTGAAAACGTATTTCTGTCAAAAACATTCAATTTTCTGTGTTGCAACGTATATAAAGATGAATGTGAGGTAGCCAGATTTCCTCAGATTGATATGGAACACTACGAAAGCCCCGGGCCTTTAACAATTTTTAACATTTTAAATTTCGAACTATCGAAAGTTTTTATGGTTCCTACCATCTTATTGGTTGACCATTCATCACTTCGTCATCAAATTGTCATGAACAATGGTCAATTTTACTTTCAATCACTGATTATGAGAAAATTAATTTTTACGTTACTGCTATGTTCTCCTGTATTCATGTATGCTCAATTCCCTGCCGGAGGAGCTGCAGGTGCCCGTGGAGGCCAGTCAATGAATATTGGAAGATTCTACGGAAAAGTAGTAGATGAGAAAACCAACAAAGGGATTGATGCTGTTTCAATTCAACTACTTCTCAATAAGTTCGATACAGTCGACAAAAAAAGAAAGGATACGATTATTTCGGGCATGCTTACACGAAAAACGGGTGATTTCAGTCTGGAAAATCTTCCGGTGTTTGGGAATTACAGGTTGAAGATCACAGCCATTGGGTATAAAGCCTATGAACAGAAAGTTGCTTTTGAATTAAAACCGCCGAAAGGTGGAGATATGAGCTCTGCCCTGGCCGGAGTCGATAAGGACTTGGGAAATATTAAACTCGTCCAGGATGCAGAAGTATTGGAAAGTGTTACCGTATCGGGCAATAAGCCGCTCATTCAGATGGGTATAGACAGGAAAATTTTTAATGTTGAAAAGAATATCACTTCTGCCGGGGGCACTGCAGTAGATGTCATGCGAAATGTACCCTCTCTTAATGTAGATGTTGAAGGCAATGTTACACTAAGAAATGCCGCACCTACCATATTTGTGGACGGAAGGCCCACTACTTTGACTCTTGAACAAATTCCGGCAGAAGCCATCTCGAGTGTGGAATTGATTACTAACCCATCGGCAAAGTTTGATGCGAGTGGTGGCCAATCAGGGATTCTCAACATTGTACTGAAGAAAAACCGGAAAGCGGGATACAATGGCAGCATTCGGGCCGGCATTGATTCGAGGGCAAAATTCAATTTAGGTGGTGACATTAATGTAAGACAGGGAAAAGTGAACATGTTTGTAAATGCCATGTACAACCAGCGGAAATCAATCGGATGGGGGGAAACCGACCGCACCAACCTCTTTAACGGTATCGGACAAACGAAAATATTTCAGGATAATAACAGTGAGTTCAATGGTGCTTTTGCTTTTACACGTTTCGGATTAGATTTCTTCATTGATAACAGGAACACCATTACGTTTGCTCAGGCAATAGTCGGAGGAAACTTTAAATTCGATAGCCGCAATGATTCGCGGATCGATACACTTACCGGGAGCGGCGGGATTGAAACACAGTACAGGAATACGTTGGGTGAAAACACCTTTCGGAATTACGGGTCGCAGATCAGCTACAAACATCTTTTTGCAAAAGCAGGCAAAGAATGGACTGCCGATGTAAATTATAACCGCAGTCGTCAGACCAGCTTATCAAACATTCGGTTTCGTTCATTCAATGACCTGGCGATGTCGGATCCGAAATATCCCGAAGTGCTTCAGGGAATCACGGGTGGTGGTACAAACCGGTTTGTGGTAGCGCAAACAGATTTTGTTAACCCGTTGTCAGAAAATACAAAATGGGAAATGGGGGCAAGAACCCAAATCAGAACATTCACGAGTAATCAGAAGAATTTCTTCGACGGTGTTTTCAAACCCGAGATCAGCAATGAATTCGAATACACGGACTACATTCATGCCGCATATGCCACTTTTTCACAAAAGATCAAAGACAAATTGAGTTACCAGATCGGTTTGCGTGCTGAAAGTTCCAGTTACAGCGGACAGCAATTGGGCAAACAATCTTACAAGCAGGATTTTCCGATCAGTCTTTTCCCGAGCATTTTCGTTACACGAATGTTCAAGAACAATCAGGATATTCAGTTGAACTACAGCCGTCGGATCAATCGTCCTAACTTTTTTCAATTGATGCCTAACACGGATTTTTCAGATCCGTTAAATTATCAGACCGGAAATCCTGATCTCAAACCCGAGTTCACTAATTCACTTGAATTATCTTATCAGAAAACATACGGAGAAAAAAACAATACATTTCTCGCTACACTCTTCGGAAAATATACAACGAACCTGATTGCGCGATACCAGCGCCCGGAAAAACTGGGTCAGACAAACGATACGGCACTGATCTCCACGTATATTAATGCAAGTTCTGCTTATGCGAGTGGGATGGAACTTGTTTTCAGAAATACCTTAAGCAAATGGTGGGAAATAAATTTTAATATCAATTTTTACTATTCCAAAATCAATGGTGGCAATATTGTCAAGGATCTGGAAAATGAAAGGACAAGTTATTTCGCTAAAATGAATAATACGTTCCGTGTTGCAAAAGGTTGGAGCATTCAGTTGAGTGGTGAATACCAATCGAAAAGCGCGTTGCCGGTTTCCACAAGCAACAGCGGCGGAGGCGGTGGTGGTAGAGGTGGTGGAGGTGGTGGCGGATTTGGAGGTGGCGCACCTTCCACAACGCAGGGGTACATTAACGCGAATTATGGAATGGATCTCGGTGTCAGAAAGGATTTCATGATTAAGAAAAATAACGCATCCATTTCCCTCAACTTCAATGATATCTTCCGTACGCGCAGGTATTTTGTATATTCTCAATCAACCTATTTCATTCAGGAAGACTGGAGACGAAGAGACCCGCAAATTGTCCGGCTGAATTTTAATTACCGGTTCGGAAAATTTGATGTCGCTTTATTCAAAAGGAAAAATATGCGCGGCGAAGCGGAAGGAATGCAAAATGGTATGCAGGGAGTACAGCAATAATATTGGACCATTCTATACTGGGTTTAATTTAAACGACTAAGCTTTACAGGTTAGTAAATGAAAGCCGGCATGTTGCCGGCTTTCTCTGTTAAGGACCCCAATTAATCAAATCCTATGGTGGCAGATCAATTGCAATAGGTTAGGAAAATAAACTCAAGGTTATGCGATTGATCATTTTTGTTTTGTTGTCGAACCTCTTTTTACATTGCAGTTCAAAGACCGTTATGACTGAGGCAGGATTTAGTTATCTGGCATTGGGCGACTCATATACTATTGGTGAAAGTGTTCCAACTGAAAGCAGTTTTCCTTTGCAGGTTGTTGAAATATTAAAACAGAAGGGAATAAATCTAAAGCAACCTCAAATCATTGCAAAGACCGGATGGACAACTGCAAATCTGCAGAATGCAATTACTCAGGCCGGCCTGAAGCCGCCCTATGATGTGGTAACACTACTTATTGGCGTGAACAATCAGTTCCAGGGACGATCGAGAGAAGAATATGCCATTCAGTTTGAGCAATTATTGTTAAGATCCATTCAACTTGCCGGGAATGATCTTACACGCGTATTCGTCTTATCCATTCCCGATTATGGCAGCACTCCGTTTTCTGCTTCGCGTAATCGTACGGAAATTGGTGAACAAATTGATAGTTTCAATGCCATTAACCGGAATATTGCAGTACAAATGGGAGTAACTTACATTGACATAACACCGGGAAGCCGTGAGGCAATCTCCGATCTTTCCCTCGTTGCCGCTGATGGCCTTCATCCATCCGCGAAAGAATATCGGAAATGGGCGCTGAAACTCGCAGATTCTATTGAAGTCAGATTGAAATGATTACACAGCAGCAAGCTTTAAAAACAACAGAGAAGTATGTTGTATGGCTGATGGTCATCATCGGATTCAGTTTTATTTCCCTTCAGGCTATCAGCTTTGTTTCTTCCCGCGCCAAAGCAGTGGTCGTAAACAATGACCATATCACGATGAGCCGGAACGAGCTGTTATCGCTCATTCGGGTATTCATAACAATTGTTCTCAGCTTTGCCGGTGCCTGGTTATTTTCGAAAAAGAAATCATCAGGATGGGTTATGAGTTTTGCAAACCTTTCGCTTTTCACAACCATTCTCGCAGCGATTTTATATGGAGTGGTCGTCCAGTCTGATTCCCTGGATATCATGGCCTTGATTGGCTGTTTTTCCGTATTGATCTTGTTTATCGGAATAGTTTTTCTTTTTCGTAAAAGCACCCGTTTAAAATACAGGGCCGACAGCAAATCAATACTGTCGGCCCTTGCACTCTTTATTGTTCTTGGTATTTTCTATTTCTTTCTACAATAAGTTTTCTTCATCGTATTTGTATTTTTCCCTGATACGTTTCAACAATTCCTCAACAGTAATCCGCTTATCTTTTTCATCTCCTTCTCCCCGCTCCCATTTTTCCAGTTCTTCTACCATATGTTTACGTTGCAGGTCGTTCAATTTTCCCAGGAATTCTGTGGAAAGATCTCTCTTCTGTTTGTAGACGCCTTTCATTTTATCAAAAACAAGTTCCTTATCTCTTCTCATTTCATTTTCAGACGCGGCCATTTTAAGTAATTCATGTTTTGCCAGCGCTACATCATAAGGACCTACGGGCATAATAAGCTTGGATAGAATCGGGCCAATCTCAATAAGGATGATCAACAATGATAAAAGCAGGCTTGTCCAGAATACACTCGATTCCTCATCAGCCAGATCGGTTAACGCCTTGTTCCTTTCCAGGAAACCGACATTCGCAAGAAGAGATGCTTCATGTTTTTTTCTTTTTTCTTCCAGTGAACTTTTTGCGCCGGTGAGAATACTATCCTGAACCTGGATACTTTTATCGAGCTGTGACAGTTCAGGAATATATTGAAGCCGGGCATTATTGAATGCATCCTGTTTCATCCTTGTAAGTTGATCAACCCCCCTTTGTTGGCTGCCACCAGTTCCGTCAGCTTCTGCAACATAAGATTGCTGAAGTCTTCCTAAAGTGTCTTCGATATTCTTTTTTCTTACGACTAATCTGTCCCTTTCGAGTGAAGCAACCTGCATTAGGGATTGATTCTCCAGTTGAAGGAGGCTGTCATTCAGCAACATTTTTTTATGCGCATTTTCGGCAACTTTTGTGTTGATCTCCTTTTCAAAGATCTTCAACTCGAGAGGTCGGGCGATGGTAAGGCCGATGATAAAAGCCAGTAACAAACGCGGAACCGCCATCCAGATTTGCTTCCTACGTGATATGCCGTATTTGCGCATTGTAGAAACAAGAAAGCGGTCGAAATTAAAAATGATTATTCCCCAAATCAATGCAAAGGCAATCGTCCAGCCGATATTTCCAAATACACTGTATACAGCATATCCTGAAGAGAGGGTGGCCAATACAAATGTGGCCAGTATAACACCTCCCAATCCAGAATATTTACTGTGTTCTGAGGGTGAGTCATGTAAAAGTTTTTGATGTGCACCGGCGCACCACCATAAAAAATTTCCTTCATCTTCTTTGCGGGCAGAGCCACCAAAAGAATCATACGAATAAAGTCCGTTTTGCTGACCGTTGAGGTTTGCAGACATAGTAGTAGATGTTACAGTAAAAAATGTATAATTCCCGTAAGTGAAGGTTGAAGCGGACAATCAAAGAACGGTAAAATGTATCAGGCAATTGTAAAAGAACTGTGAAGATTTGAATAGGACAGCTGAAAGGCAACAGGTATTAGCAGTCGGCTGTCGGCGGTCAGCAGTCAGCCAGGAGTATTGAATATTGTTTTTAATATTAAGATCAAAAAAGAGTATGAGAATTTATGGTAGTAAACCTTTCTGATCTTTTTATTCAACTGTGTTTGATGAAAGCGGATTGATGACTACTGATAGCTGAATGCTGTGAGCGTCGTGCTAAAAGCCACACTGTCTCAGTGTTTTAACGCTTCATCCGTGCACATCCAGTTTTATTTTCACCTCGATACGCTTAACTTGCACGCCTGGCAGGCAAAAAAATTTAACCGAGTATGGCGAAAAACCTTTTGATAGTGGAGTCACCGGCGAAAGCAAAGACAATTGAAAAGATCCTCGGTGTAGACTTTGAGGTGAAGAGTTGTTACGGGCATATTCGCGATCTGGAAAAAGGTGATATGGGGATTGATATTAAAAATAAATACAAACCGCGTTATATCGTTCCGGCTGATAAGGAAAAAGTGGTAAAGGAATTAAAACAAATTGCGAAAAAATCCGGAGAAGTTTGGCTCGCAACGGATGAAGACCGGGAAGGAGAAGCCATCAGTTGGCATTTGTGTGAAGTACTTGGACTCAATCCTGAAACAACAAAACGGATCGTGTTTCATGAGATCACCAAACCAGCAATTCAGTCTGCGGTGAAAAGTCCGCGTACAGTTGATATGAACCTGGTAAATGCTCAACAAGCCAGAAGAATACTAGACAGGATCGTAGGATTCGAACTGAGTCCGGTATTATGGCGCAAGATGAGCATGAAGAATAACCTGAGTGCTGGCCGGGTTCAGAGTGTTGCAGTAAGAATCATCGCAGAGCGCGAACGCGAGATCAATGCGTTCCAGGCAAATAGCAATTTCAGGATTGAAGCCCTTTTCACAGCGGATGACAATAATAAAAAACCGGTAACATTTTCGGCTGAAGGAAAGAAACAGAACTCTATTGAAGGCGCTGAAAAATTTCTAGAAAGCTGCAAAGGCGCCACTTATACGGTTACTGATATTATTGTTAAACCGGCAAAGAAAACACCTCCCGCTCCATTTACAACATCAACGCTTCAACAGGAAGCAAGCCGGAAATTCGGCTATTCAGTAAGCCGCACCATGTTGCTTGCTCAAAAGCTTTATGAAAGCGGTAAGATCACCTACATGCGGACCGATAGTATCAATCTTAGTGAAACTGCATTGGACGATATCAAAAATCAGGTAGTGAATCAATATGGTTCCAAATATGTGCAGCCGCGGAAGTTCAGGAATAAAAATGAATCTGCACAGGAGGCCCATGAAGCGATCAGGCCGACTTATATGGAAACCACCACAGTGCCTGATGCTGATTGCAAACGGTTGTATGAATTGATCTGGAAAAGAACGATCGCGTGTCAGATGGCCGATGCAGAATTGGAAAAGACCACTGCAAAAATTAAAATTTCATCCAACAATGACGAATTGACCGCACAGGGTGAAGTGTTGAAGTTTGATGGTTTTTTAAAAGTTTATATGGAAGATCGTGATGACGATGAGGAAACAGAAGATGAACACCAGGAAGGCATGTTACCTCCGTTGAAAACAGGTCAGCAACTACCACTTGTTGAAATGCGCGCAACAGAAAGATTCAGCAGGCCCTTGCCTCGATATACGGAAGCTTCATTAGTAAAAAAACTGGAAGAATTGGGTATTGGCCGGCCTTCAACATATGCACCGACCATTTCTACTATATTGAAAAGAGGGTACGTTGAAAAACGCGATAAGGAAGGTGTCAAACGAGATTTCAGAATCCTTAAGTTGAAAAAGGATACCATCTCAAAAGATACGGAACAGGAAAACACCGGGGCTGAAAAATCAAAACTCTTCCCAACTGATCTGGGATTGGTTGTGACTGACTTTTTGAAACAGTATTTCGATAATGTAATGGATTATGGTTTTACGGCGCGCATCGAGGAAGAATTCGATGAGGTGGCTGCCGGAAAAATGAAATGGCATGAAATGATCGATGATTTCTATCACCCCTTTAAAAAAGATGTAGAAAATACAATCGAAACTGCCGAACGAATCAAAGGAGAAAGAGAACTGGGTCTCGATCCGCAATCAGGAAAAAAAGTATTTGCGCGAATGGGTCGGTATGGCGCAATGGTACAAATCGGTGAAGTAAGTGATGAGGAAAAACCCAGGTTTGCTAAATTGAAGAATACCCAGAGCATTGAAACGATTTCATTCGATGAAGCAATGGAATTGTTTCGCCTTCCGAGAAACATCGGACAGTTCGAAGAGAATGATGTTTTGATCAATATTGGCCGGTTCGGACCCTATATAGGTCATAATAAAAAATTCTATTCGCTGCCAAAAGAATATGATCCGTATAGTGTAACACTTGAAGAAGCTATTCCCATGATCATTGAAAAAAGGGATGCAAAAGAAAAACAAACCATCAAAGTATTTGAAAAAGAAAAGATCCAATTGCTCCGTGGACCCTATGGTCCCTATATAAAACAGGGATTGCGGAATTTCAAGATCCCCAAGGATAAGCAGGAGAATGCCGTGGAACTTTCCATCGATGAAATACAAAAGATGATTGAACACGGAAAGGCTAACCCACCGAAGAAAGGGTTCAAGAGGAAGAAGGGTTCCTGAGCAGTCAGCCTTGAGCTATGAGCTTTGGGCTTTATTCCGGTCCATCGAAATGAAACTCGTATAACTTTTACAATTATAAAATTCAGTACTAACTCATAGCTCAGAGCTCATGGCTCAGAGCCCATTCACCATGCTCTCCCTCCGATTCTCCCTTACTGAAGATGAATATTTCCTGTACAATTATCACACGACCTGGGCATCGCCGGCCAGGAAAGGGTATCGGCGCCGTCACTATATGCGGATTTTTGCATTGTATTCAGCCGTCGCAGGTCTGTACATTATTGCCAATTACAGTCATCGGTTTTGGTTTGACTTATTTGTTTTCGCAGTGATTGCAGTCGTATATTTTTCGCTTATTCCGTATTTCGTCCGGCTGTCAGTTAGAAAAAGAGTCCGGGAAATTCTGCGCCAGCCGGGGAATCATCACATTCTGGAACCTGCAGAAGTGATCATCATGGAAACCGGGATCATTGATAAGGACGATCTTTCCGAGACCCGATATGATTGGGAAGCAATCGTTAAGAAGGAAGAAACTGCTCATGCCTTTTACCTGTATACGAATTCTTACCATGCGATCGTTATTCCTCAGAGAATATTAAAGGATCCAGACAAAAAAGAACTTGAAAGTTTGTTGAACCGGCATCTCCCTTTGAGCTCGGAATTTTCGGGATAATGGTTTCAATAAAATTTCATAACACGATTCACCTGACACGGCGATTTTTTACAGAATTAAAGTAATGAACATCGCCTGCTCTTTTGTGGAAAACATTTTTAATAATTTTTTACAAGTTCGCCGATCTTGATTTCCGAAGCTGAGTTGTCTTATTTATCAGCGAACCCCTGTCACTATGGAAGAAAATAAAGAAATATCAGCCCTTTTTCTCCTGATTGATGACCCTGATGAAGAAGTGTTCGGCGTTGTTTCCACCCGCATCATCGATTATGGAAAACGTATTATTCCCAACCTCGAAAACCTTTGGGAGAATACGATCAGCGAAGACGTGCAAGAGAGAATTGAATTGCTGATACACCGATTACATTATCGCGATCTTACCGAAGAATTTCAGCAATGGAATAAAAATATTCACCAGGACCTGCTAACCGGGGCTTTACTTGTGGCCCGCTTTCAATATCCTGAAATGACTACCACCCAGGTGTACCAGGATATTGAGAAATTGAGAAGGAATATCTGGCTTGAATTAAACAGTTACTTAACGCCGCTTGAACAGGTGAATGTTCTCACCAGCATATTGTACAATTATTACAATCTTAAAGGGGGTGAAGTTGCGTACCAAAACCAGGAAGAATTTTTAATCAACAAACAACTGGAAACGAAAAGAGGCAATGCAATTGCGAATGGCATTTTATATCTGATCCTGAGCGAGCTTCTGGATGTTCCGATCCGGGCAATCAATATTCCACGACAGTTTGTATTGGGATATTTCAAATCCGATTATGATTACACCCGTCATACAGAAAATCTTCTTTATAAGACAGAATTTTTTATCGATCCGATGAGTGGCCAGGTCTTCACCCATAAAGATGTTGAAAATTATTTTAAACGTATCAATGTTCCGCCGGTTGCTGCCTACTTCAAACCGCTCGACAACCGACGGATTATTCAGGTGTTACTGGAAGAATACAGTAAATGCTTTGATGATGAAAAAAATAAGTATAAACAACTTGAGTTGCTCGCGCTGGCTGAAATTCTCAATCAGGTAGAACCGGATGCCGAGCCATGAGCATTAAGTTATTATTATTTGCATTTTTATACAGCGTTGATTTTTCTATGGTTACTTTCTTTTCATCAAGAAAAAGAAAGAACAAAGGGCAAATACCTAAACCAAATCCATAAAAAAAGTGAAGCAGGTGCTTCACTTTTTATTGGAATGACGTTATTACAAAATCCGATCGAAAATCTGAATTCTGCAATCGATCAGAAGCCTGCCTTCGGCAAACTCCATCCCTCTCTGTAATCACGTTTGACAAAAGCATTGGCCTCATCAAAATTCGTGATCTTCATATTCTTTGCATCCCACATAAGTTTTTTCCTTCCGAGATATTTATCGTCCCATCCCTTCATCTTCGGATTTTGCATCATATAGCTTCGAATAGCAAGGTTTCCGATAAGGATGCTTTCGGTGAACGGGCCGGCAAATTCAAATGGTGAACTTGTTTTTCCTTTACCATATCCATCAATCGCTGCATTTACCCATTGCACATAGTGTCCTTCAGGCACACGTGCAAGTGTTTTCGGCGGAAGCGAAGAGTCATTCATTTTAGATGTGGGGAGCAATCGGGGATTGTCACCATAACAATCAGCGAGCAATTTTCCTTTTGTACCTATAAACAGCACACCCCCGTCCCAGTTTCCGAATGCCTCATCTGGCAACAATTCATCTGGTCTTGCCGGAAGTAATCCGCCATCCCACCATGAAACTTTAATATTTCCTTCCCCTGTTTTTTTGGGATAAGTCAGGTGGATGATTGATGCAGGCGGACAACTGTCGATATAATTTCCTTCGGCAAAAAATCCTTTCCAGTTTCCTGCAACACTCGCTTCTACCTGTGATGGATAATCGATGGGCAATATTCTGAAAACCGGATCCATGATATGGCACGCCATATCACCCAATGCACCGGTACCAAACGCCCACCATCCTCTCCAGTTGAATGGAAGATAGGCCGGGTTGTAATCAATCATTTTTGCAGGGCCGATCCAGAGGTCCCAGTTTAGTTCTTTGGGAATTTCAAACTTACCAGTCGGAGTTGGAACACCCTGTGGCCAGACAGGCCGGTTCGTCCAGCAATAGACTGTATGCACATCACCGATGATTCCACTGTCGTACAATTCTTTTGTGCGTCGCACACCATCACCCGATCCGCCCTGGTTGCCCATCTGTGTAACGACCTTATATTTTTTTGCAGCTTCGGTGAGAATACGTGCTTCATAAATATCATGTGTCAAAGGTTTTTGCACATATACGTGTTTTCCCATTTGCATCGCTGCAATGGCGGCAACTGCATGCGTGTTATCGGGTATGGATACAGAACAGGCATCGATGTTTTTGCCTTCCTTATCCAGCATTTGCCGGAAGTCCTTATAATATTTCGCTTTAGGAAATCGCTGACGGGATTTTAAAGAGGCGCGATCATCCACATCCACGAGAGCTACAATATTTGCTTTTGGACTTTTAGAAAATTCGGCGAGGTCACTTTCACCTTTACCGCCTGCGCCGATCCCTGCAATATTTAGTTTATCACTGGGTGCGAGAAAACCTCTCCCCAGTACATGTCGGGGAACGATCATAAAGCCGGCTGCAGCAAGCGAAGTGTTCTTCAGAAATTTGCGGCGCCCGGATTCGTTTTTTTTCTTTTGCATGAATTGAATTTTTTTTTCGATGACAAGTTAAGTTATGGCAGTCAGCAGTCAGCTGTCTGCCTTTTTAAATCAAGTTTATTAGGGTTGCCCCTAGAAGGATTTATTTAAACTGATAAGGTCCAAATATAATTACTCTTGATAATAACAGATGGATTTCTAGGTGTGGCAAGTACAGTAATCCGACCGCTGAAAGCCGGATGCTGAATGCAACTACAATTTCCAGTCGCCCCGATATTGCCTTTTTATAAACTGGTTCGCCTGTTCAAAATTCGTAATGCGCATGTTTTCCCCATCCCATAAAAGTTTTTTTCTTCCGGGAAAAACAGCGTTTCCCTTACTATCTTTTTCACTGTAATTATAACTACGAACAGCAAGGTTTCCCATGATTACGGTTTCTGTAAGTGGACCGGCCTGATCAAACGATGAGCTTGTATATGCTCCATATCCTTTTTTACACGCTTTTACCCACTGTTGCTGATGACCCGGCCAGCCTTTTTCGACCAATGGCCTTTTAGGTGCAGGCAATTTTACTTCTTTCATTTTTTTTGTAGGAAGAAGTGTAGGATTCATTCCGAACAACCCGGCCATGATCTTTCCTTTTGATCCGTGAAAGATCATTCCTCCGTCCTGATTGCTCATTGGTTCATCCGGCAATAATTCCGCAGGTCTTTTGGGCAGGATACCACCATCGTACCAGATGAGTTCCACAGCGGGTTTTTTACCGCGGGCGGGAAATTGTAAATGGATTTTAGAAGAAGGGGGTAAACTGTCGGTATATATTTCCTGCCGGAAAAATCCGCTCCACACAGCACCCACGCTGCATTCTACTGAAACTGGATATTTTAATTCGAGCGCACGATATGGAACATCAATAAAATGACAACCCATATCGCCCAATGCTCCGGTACCAAAATCCGCCCATCCTCTCCAGGTCGCGGGAAGATAGATCGGGTTGAAATCCCGATATGGCGCGGTACCAAGCCATAAATCCCAATCTACTTCTTTGGGAATTTCAAATTTACCGGTGGGAGTAGGAATTCCCTGAGGCCATACTGGCCTGTTCGTCCAAACATCAACGGTATGGACATCTCCGATAAGTCCGTCTTGTATCCATGCTTCGACTTTTCTTGTATCATCCCCGCTGCTTCCCTGATTACCCATTTGTGTCACCACTTTGAATTCTTTTGCAGCACGGGTAAGCATACGCGCCTCATAAATATCGTGCGTCAGAGGTTTTTCTACATACACATGTTTTCCCATGCGCATCGCGGCCATTGCAATGACGGCGTGCATATGATCGGGGGTTGTGACGATTACCGCATCGATATTTTTATTTTCCTTGTCAAGCATTTCGCGGAAGTCACGATAGAAAGTAGCCTTCGGCCATTTTTTTCTTGACTCCACTGCCATCCTTTCATCTACATCGCACAGTGAAACAATGTTGTCGGTTCCGTCATTATAAGCCCGCGGAAGGTTTTCTGTCGCTTTTCCTCCTGCTCCAATTCCCGCGATATTTAATTTATCACTGGGTGCTATATATCCCCTTCCCAGTACATGACGTGGTACGATAAAAAAACCTGCTGCAGCAATCGAAGTATTTTTTATAAAATTTCTCCTTGATTTTTTCATATGCATGTTCATCGTATTAATTTTTATTGAAGCGTTGATTCCAATGTCAATGCCATATTCAATGCTTTACTTACCGGGCAATTGTTCTTCGCATCTTCTGCGCATTCCTGGAATTTTTCTTTTGTAATTCCGGGTACCGAGGCTTTGACGACCAGGTGTGAACCAGTAATGACTCCGTCTTCCAATGCAATGGTACACGTTGTTTCAAGGCTTCCCGGCGTGAAACCCGCTGCACCTAAAACAAAACTCAGCTTCATGGTGAAGCATCCTGCATGTGCGGCAGCGATCAGTTCTTCCGGATTTGTTCCTACTCCCTGTTCGAAACGTGACAGATAAGAATACTGAGTTTGTTTAAGTGTAGTGCTTTGTGTCGTCAGGTGGCCTTTCCCTTCTTTCCCTGAGCCGTTCCAAACGGCTGTTGCTGTACGTTTCATAATTTACATTTTAGTTTGCGTATTTTTAAGTCTTCTTGTACCAGTGTAAACAACTTGGCAATGCAGATAACGTGGAATGATTTTGAAAAGATTGACATTCGTGTCGGAACGATCGTGGAAGTTACTGATTTTCCAAAAGCCACAAATCCCTCCTATCAAATTAAAATTGATTTTGGACCGATAGGAATTAAACAATCCGCCGCACAGGTTACGACATTTTATACAAAAACTGATCTTGTTGGAAAACAGGTAATCGCCGTGATGAATTTTCCAGTTAAACAAATTGCAAATTTTTTCAGCGAGTGTCTTGTACTAGGCGTATATACGAACGGAAAAGACGTCGTGCTGCTGCAACCGGAACGGGGCACATCAAATGGCGACAAGATCGGCTGAAATGCCGGAACACATGAATGGAATTCCAATCCTTTGAACGGATCGTTGTATTAGATCGTTGGAAGCCGTCTTTTCAATTTGATTCATGAATTGCACTACTTATTACAGATCGCCTGTTGGATTGCTGAGGATCAGCGGAGATGAACACATCATCAGTGAACTGACTTTTTATGACGTGGTGGAGAAAACTGAACCCGAACCAATAGGAATTCTTTCGCCTTTACTCCTTCAATGTATTGAACAACTGATTGAATATTTTAATGGACATCGCAAACAATTTGATTTGCCTTTGAGTCAGCAGGGAACAGCCTTTCAACAAAAGGTCTGGTACGAACTGATGAATATCCCTTATGGTTCCAC
>DATLDA010000138.1:0-12536 GCA_035526135.1 Flavitalea sp. | reverse complement strand
ACTTGTGCAGGCATCATCTGTAAGATCCATAAAATTCATATACATCTTGCCTGCTGGATCATTGGTACAGAGGGAAGCGACATTTCCGGTCGGGCAACCATTTGTAGGCGCCTGCTGGGGTGGAGTATCTTCAACCCGGTCATCACCACAAAACCTGTCGCCCCAAATATGGTACAACCCAAGCCAATGACCGATCTCGTGAACTGCAGTTCTTCCTTTATCGTAGGGAGCCGCCAATTTGCCCGTTGTACCAAATGCATTGTAACGGATCACAACTCCATCCAGTTTTTTAGGTCCGCCTACCACACTGGCATAACCGAGATATGCTCCAGCAGTATTACCAACCCATATATTCAGATACTGATCCGGATCCCAGGGGTCGTCTCCCCCAATTGCCGACTGCTTGATCCGGTCGTCGATTCCGAACACTTTGATATTTGTTTTTTTTCTTACAATACCTGTCGTTGCGTATCCCTGCGGATCAACCAGTGCCAGTGAAAATTCAATATAACTGTCTGCAGCAATATTCCGGAAAGCCTGTGGAAGACCCGTTGGATCACCGGCAAGCTTCCTGAAATCATGATTGAGCGCCTTAATTTGTGAGTTTACCTGTTCATCTGAAATCTCTTCGGAAGCGGAATTATATAAAACATGGACTACTACCGGAATCCTGATCACAGCTAATCCCCCCGCAGATTCACCGAAAGCAGTACCTGCCTGCTCCCGTGTAGTGATTGCATTTGTTATAAAAACCTCCAGTTGCTCACTACTGATTGGTGAATGGCTTTGTAAAATGCTATAATATTCGCGCGATAAACAATTTCGTTGTGCAGACACACCCGCCGTCAGGGTAGTGAACAGAAATAGTAAAATTCCTCTCATTGTATTCCTTCTTAAATGATCATGTTATCAGCAGCCGTGGCTGATCTTTCATTAGGATCTTACTTTCAATGAGGGTTCAGGAATAATGAATAGTCTGATAGATCAGACGACAGCCATGCAAAGGAGTTGGATCAATTGTAATGAGGAATAGATAGTTCTCAGAAGGATTAAGCGAATAGGGACTGTAACAACGAGCCGCCCGGGGGTAGAGAGCAGTGTTCAGAAGTCAAGCAATGTAAAACAAAACCATTTTTACTGAATATGCAAGCAGGTTATGAATAATAATTAATAAAAATTCAGCCAATGCCATTGACCCATTATTTTTGTAGTTGCCCACTCAGTTGAATATGAACAGACTAGTGCCTTTCCTGCTTGTTGTTCTGAATTGTTACAGCTGCAATGAATCTGATAAGAACGGTGATCGGACCGTATCGGACAATCCACCCGCCCCCGATACGGTACCCTTCACAATAGTCAATCAATATCCACACGATACGTTATCATTCACAGAGGGTTTGACTGTATATAATGGACAGCTTTATGAAAGTACCGGCAGCGGAAACCCTGACGGGCACGTGAACAATGGATCGTGGGCAGGGCCACTTGATCTCAAATCCGGTAAGGCTGAAAAAAAAATCAAGCTGGATAATAAATATTTTGGAGAAGGGATGACAATCCTCCGGGATAAAGTTTATTTCCTTACCTGGACAACCAAAATTGGTTTTGTGTATGATCTGCACACATTTAAAAAACTGGATGAATTTCATTATCCATCGGAAGGATGGGGACTTACAAACGACGGAACCTCACTTATAATGAGTAATGGATCCAACAACCTCGCGTTCCTGAATACAGATTCATTGCAGATCACTCATTTGATCAGTGTTACGGATAACAACGGTCCGGTAGCAAACCTGAATGAACTCGAATACATCAACGGGTTTATTTATGCTAATCAATGGCAAACACCTTATATTTTAAAAATTGATCCCGGCTCAGGAAGGGTTGTTGGAAAGATGTACCTCGATAATGTATACAATGATGTTCTGTCGAAAAATCCCGGAAGCGATTATCTCAATGGAATAGCCTATGATTCGGCGACCCAGAAAATTTACATCACAGGAAAACTCTGGCCACTTATATATGAAATTAAATTTCAGTGATCAGGGTACCTGCACGACATAAATAACTGAACTGCATCGCTCGGGATCAGCCATTGCTTTCCTGTTAGACAAACAGCCGCTTACAACCCCCTTTATCAAATTTGAATTGCCGGTCCGGTACTTTTCACTTAAGATGCTCACGTAGAAACTGTCAAACCACATGGGATGGGTAGCAATAAGATTTAAACCATGCTGTTTTAATAACCGCCTCATTGAATGAGGTGAAAAATGATATAAATGACGCGGTACATCATATGCTGCCCAATACGGCCCATATCTTTCCGCATCAATAGAAGTATAGTTCGGTACTGCGATCAACAAGACGCCCCCTTTACGACTGATATTCCTGAATTGCCGCATGTATTCATGGAGCGTATGAACATGCTCCAGCACATGCCACAGGGTAATGGCATCAAGGCTCTCCTTTTGCAGTTCAAATAAATGCGGTGAAGGAAAGATCGGTACTCCCGCAATTTCTGCAAGCCTTCGTGCAGTTTCATCAGGTTCAAGAGCTGTAACGCTCCAGCCTGCTTTTATCATTGTTCTACAAAACATTCCCGTTCCCGCACCAACATCCAGCATCGATCCATTCTTTTTACCTGTATAACGGATCACCAGATTTTTTTTCATCTGCATCGTCCGCTGCCTCACGGCATGGTACAAACGATTTACAATTCCTTTTGTAATATTTGAATGAGATATATATTGTTCCGACTTATAATACCGTCCGATTTCATTTTCTACAGGGATATCCTGTGTAAAACGCAAGCTACAGCTACTGCATTCCCAGATGGCGAACTGCTCGCCTGAAACGGTATGATCCGTCGCATGCAGTACAAGGCGAATGTCCGCAGACAAACATGCCGGACAGGTTTTATAATGTATAATGGAATTCAAAAGCTATAGATATGCGGGAAATAAAACATTAAGCAGGAAGATGAATCTTTTGCTGATTTCCAAAAGAACCCGGAGTCAAACCGTTTTTATAAAAATGAAAAAATATTACAATAAGTGACAGGGCAATGATGATAAGTGCATACAACCACCAGCTTTCCTTTTCCACTTCTACCGGAGCCTCCTCTCCCAACAACTCTGACATTTCACGGGTACTGATTTCCCTATCGCCTACGATCATCGTGTGTTCAGCATTGCTATGAATAACCCGTATGGCATTCACCGGCTCATAATTCGCGTCGACCGGACCGGCTGATTCAAAAATAACTTCTCCATTCAGGTCACGGCGCAATGTTCCGACGTGATTCCATACAACCTGACGGGTAGGTGTAATAGTATTGCGCAGATGTTGAGCCCATTCATTATATACATTGATCGCTTCATAATCCGGTATTTGCTTTTGTACAGCCAGATAGGTGAAAAATTCTTTATCCGGAACGTCAAAATATTTGTCAAACCGGTATTTGTATGCAGGAGGGAGGATTTGCTTATTGATGAAATCTGATTGAGCCGGAATTCTTTCCAATTGAATTGTTCCAAGCCCTGGGATACTAATTTTATTATATTGAACGAGGTAACTATTCAGCACATCGATCATGTGAGAATTTTGAGGTGCTAAGATAGGAATTAGCTTTCAGCCATCAGCTATCAGATAATGAATACACAACTCCCAGAATTTCTTTTTGGTGGGACTGCTCACCGCTGTAGCTGACAGCCAAAATTGAAATAATAAACTACTTCTGATTGAATGAATACACAACTCCTCCGAGAATATTGAATCCGTAAACCTGATATTGGTTCCACCGTTCGTAACGGTTATTTAAGATATTGTTCATTTGTACCCAGAGGTTGAAATTTTTTGTGATACGAAACTCAGCACCGGCATTCAGGTCAAAGGCTGATTGTCCCTTACGGTTATCAAGGTTCTTTACGCGATAGGGTGCTCCTGCCCATGTCCATAATTCAGAACGGAACCAGAGATCTTTCAATACCTGCCAGCGGATAGATGCATTCAACTCAAATGGCAACACGCCCCACGCCCGTTTTTCCTGTTTCAGTTTGCTGTATTGATTCCAGTTTATCACAGCCCTCGCGGTGAATTGTTCTCCCATACTGTATTCACCTTCGGCATGTAATTGCAGGATGTTCATTCTCGGTTCGTAAATGATCTCAAATGTTTTCCCGTCAATCGTGTCATTTACAAATAGGGGCATATTACGATGTTGTTGCAAACCCAGCTTGGCGGAATAAGAAAAATGCCCTCCAGTTGTTCCTTTGAATCCGGCATAACCTTCCTGGACACGTGTGTTTAATAAAGAATCAGGCTGCGCAAGCCACGGATTGATGGAAGCAAACCGCTGATACGAACCTTTATTGTAATATCCTACCAAACCTGCCTGAACAGTGAAGCGGTTGTCGTTCGTAGTTATTTCTGCCATCAAGTTTGGCAACATGTGAAATGAACCTTGGTCCCATGACGGTAATAACCCACCATGCAAAAACAAGTTGGGTGTTTTGTAAATAACAGCAGGTGAAATGAGGTAAAGATTATTTTGTATTGATTTCTTTGTAGCAAGTTCATGCCTGTAATTTGTCAAATCTGCTGTTGCCGATAAATTGAAACCAATGGATCTTCCAAAAGTTTTTTGCAAGGGCAGCGTCACAACAGTATTTGCTTCTGACGCTTTTGGTGTATGGTTGTCTGCAAAAACACTCACTTGGATTCCCGGTTGATAAGAAAGTCCAAATTCAGTAGGCGCAATATTTCTGTAATGAAGTTTAGCTTCAATTGTCTGAAATCGTTGTCTCAGATCCTGTTTGTCAAAATCAAGCGAGTCGGGACGGAATCCATACAGATAATAGTCATCACTGCGAAATCCTGCGCTTCCTGTCCACTCGTGATTTTTCTGCGTGCGGTACGTGCCGTTGACACCCACGCTGCTCAGACTGTTTTTCTGGAACGGCAAATCCCCTTTTGAGGTATAATGTTTCGCAAAGATGTTGAAGAACGTATTCGTACTGTTTCCAAAACTAAAGCCAGCTTCCACATAAGGCTGATGCACATTCCCGATTCCTGCCTTTATGAAATTACTGTACTGCCAGGCAGTGAAAGAATCGACCATCAAAGCGACGGGTTTTAATTCAGCTGGTTGATAGGTGAAGAATAGTGTATTAGATGGAACGGTATAATTCAATTTTGGATGAGAAGTATCTGCTACAGGCGGTGCCGCATTGAAGTTGATTTTTGCTGCCTCGCGCAATACTGGTTTGAAAGTGGAAGTAATATCAATAGACTTTTTTTGGTTTGGAACCTGCGCCATCAATGAAGCATACGCCGGAACCATTGCTGCAAAAATCGTCGCTAGTATTTTCTTTGTGGTCATTATAATGTCGTTGTATCAAATAATTGGAAAGGTTATTTTCCGTCAACCTTGCTTTGTTTTTTTTCTTCTTCTATTACCTGTTTTAATTTCCTGTCTGCTTCCTGCCGGAGATCTTCCACTTTCGCTTTATCAACAACACTCTGGTAAGTAGCTTTAGCATTGAAATAGTCTTTCTGTTTGTAGTAAATATCCCCGAGCAACAAATAAGACTTCGTTACCCAGTCTTCATAAGAACCAGATTTATTCACCACTTCAAACGCAGCCTTTTCAGCATCGGGAAAACGTTCCTGGGAAAAGAAACAACTGGCAATCTCATATCTGGCTTCGGCACCAAATGCTGATTTACTTAGCCCAGCGACTGTCCGGTAATTAGTAATAGCGAGGTCGCATTGATTATTGATCTGGTAAGACTTTGCTATGACCATATTAGCAAGCACCTTATCATCGGTACCTGCACTTTTTTGTGTGAGCAGGTCTTTTGCATTGTTAACAGCATCATTCCATTTTTTCAATTGGTACTGGCTCCTCAGTAATCCACGCATTGCTTCCATTTTGCCTTCCTGTGTTGAAGCAAATTCTTTGAGCCGGGTAAAATAAATTTCTGCCTTCTCATAGTTCTTCAGATCAAAAAAATTCAATCTGGAAGCCTGGAGAAGTGCCCTTTCGGCAAATTTATGAGGTGCCCTGTCAGATAGAATTTCATAACCTGCAACTGCTTTGGCCCAATCTTTCTGATTAAAATAAATTTCGCTTTTATAATAAAGTGCTTCCAGGGCATGTTTCCCATCAGGGAATCTCGTCAGGTAATCTTCGAACTTTTTAGCTGCGGCAGGAAAGTTTCCATTATTAAATTGTACTTCTGCTTCCTGGTAGGCAAGCTGGTCCTCCTGCGTACTGCTGATGTCTTTTCCCATATTCCGTGCAAACCCAACATATTCATTCGTGCGCCCTTCTTCCACATAGATGCTTTTCGCATTTTCCAGTGCTTCTTCCGCTTCGGGTGAATTGGGAAATTGTTGTAGCAGCGCAGTATACTGGTTCAGCGCTTCTTTATTGTTATCCAGGTTGTAATAAGCTATACCCAGTTTTAAATAAGCCTTTGGTTTTAATGATGGATTCGGATCGGTTACTACGGTTTTCAGGAAAGGCACTGCCTCACGGTATTGCTCATTCGCTAAATGTGTATTTCCTATTTCCAGGTTTGCATCGGCGATAAGGCCTGAGGTCGGATATTGCCTGCTGATCGCACTCAGTAAACGGATCTTTTCTTTTGAGTTGTTAACTCCTGCGATCATCCCTTTCTGGAACATCGCATAGTCGCCCGAAGGCCAGGAAAATTCAAGCACTTTATCATACATGACCAATGCTTTCTTAAAATCCCTGCTCATAAAATAACAATCGGCAGCGCGTGTATATGCATCCTGTTCGATGGGGGTAGAGTTGATCCTCGGAGTTGTAAACAACTGCTCGAAGAACCCCAGTGAC
Source organism: Flavitalea sp. (assembly GCA_035526135.1). Classification (GTDB taxonomy): domain Bacteria; phylum Bacteroidota; class Bacteroidia; order Chitinophagales; family Chitinophagaceae; genus Flavitalea. Next base: position 5,668 of record DATLDA010000138.1, on the reverse strand, counting down.
TGCCGGTAATTCTCCTTCCGTAAAAATGAATAGCCGAGATTGTATTTAGCATGAACGGGGTTGACCTCACCGTTTACAAGAGGATTTTTTAAATATTCAAATAGGTACCGGATTGCTTCGTCAGTTTTATTCAAACGATAAGCGATCTCTCCTTTCCAAAATTGTACATAAGGAAGGACCGATTGATTACCGGTTTCTTTTTCTGCTTTCGTTAATAATTCATTCGCGGTGACGAGCATACCATCATTAATTAGTTCTGTAGCACGTCCATAGAGAATTCTGGCATAAGCAGCCCGCGTATTGGCATTGGCAGACTTCACTCCTTCCATCACTTCGAGTGCATCTTTATAATTGTTCGTGCTGGCCATAACTCCCACCAGTAATTCTCGTGCTTCTTCCAGATAGGTTGATTGCGGGTAAGTTTGAAGAAATTTCCGGAATTCAGTAAGAGCGACATCCTGGTACCCTAATTCATACGAAAGTTTAGCATAATTGAACATCGAAACCTCTTTTTGTTCGCTGTTGCTGCTATTTGTTGAACAGAAAAGAAACGCATTACGTGCATTAGCCTTCTGACCGGTCTTGAGATACGAATCAGCGAGAAGATACATCGCATTTTGAGCAAGCGAATCTTCTTTCCCACCGAGTTGTTTTAATCCTTCAATTGCTTTTGGGTGATTTCCCGTTTCATAATAAGCATAGGATAATTCATAAAGGTCTTCCCGATTTACTTTTGTGGTTTTATTGACATATGCTTCGAGGAATGGTAAAGCACGCGCATATTCTTTCTTTTCAAAATAGGCATGGCCAACCATCTGCCTTAGTTCCAAATCATAATACTGGTTCCCGTTTTTCAATTTGCTTTCCGCATATGCCAATGCCTGTGCTTTTTCGCCAAGTGAATACCTGATCGTCGCTATATAATAAGGAACGACTTTTCCGTAATTCGGGTGATCCTCTACAACGGAAAATCCCTCGAGTGCGTCTTTGTAGTTTTTCTCATAAAAGGAAAGAAATCCATAATAATAATTTGCATCGAGGTAATTTGGATCTTTGGGTAATTGCCGTATAGTATTCAATAACGGTTTCGCCTGATCGAACCGCTGGCTGGTGAAATATGCATAGCCCAGGTGAAATTTTAAATCGGCAATCTCTTTATTCCCGAGGTTATCAATGTTCACATTTTCGTAACCACTGATCGCTTTTGGAAAATCCTGCTGACGAAAATAGTATTCCGCAAGATGAAAATTCATCAACTGCACTTTAGGTGCATTGTCTTCAATCTCTATGAATTCACGCGCAAGATCTACTGCTCTCGATTCATTTTGCCGGAGTGCACAAACCGTTGCATAATATTTTACTTCCTGGTAATTGATCGACGAGCTGCTCCGGTCTGCTTCGCGTTGATTCATTTCAAGTTCTCTGAACAACGGGTAAGCGAGACTGTATTGCTCCTTTTGAAAATATTCCCTTGCCAGGTTATAGGTGCTGAGAGGATCGTTGATGATACGTGTCTGTTGCGCCTGGGAATATTGAAGGAAACAGATAATTGCCGAAAGCGCTATGAATTTTTTCATTCCAAAATCCTTGAGGGTAATTTAAGGAGGTAAAGTTTCTTATTATTTTACCTTCAACCAAACATCGTTCCAAACACCTGTGGATAAATAACAGGTTTAACGTTTCGTTTGGTGAAAACTTTGAGAAGGTTGAAACCTTGCACAATAAAGTAACACGGTAATTGTATTGCCGATTCACGATTTGCAATTTCAAATTCGAAAAAATCCTTGCAGCTTTACTTATCTTTTTTGCTCGGTATGTATTTCAAATCTAAAATCTGAAATATGTTTCATTCCGTTATTTTTGCAAAAACTACTGCATGAAAAGATTTTTTTCAACCAGATACTCGACTGCTGCATTCAATATTGCTATGTTAATACTCCGGGTTGGTATGGGCATACTGATCGTACCTCATGGCTACGACAAGCTGATGCATTTCACCAGGTACAAAAAAGATTTTCTGAATTTTATGGGTATGGGCAGTACAACCTCGCTGGCATTGGTTGTATTCGCAGAATTTATTTGTGGAGGGCTTGTTGTATTGGGATTATTCACAAGGTTTGCCGTTATTCCGCTTATGATTGCCATGTTCGTGGCACTTTTCATTGCGCACAATGGCGCAATTTTTGGCGATGGCGAACATGCAACTCTTTTCTTCTGTGGCTTTGTTACCCTCTTACTCGTCGGACCTGGACGGATCAGCATCGATGGAATGATAAGCAAATAGCGCTGACAGTTATCAGCAGTCAGCCATCAGCGATCAGTTTCAATTGTCGCTCGATGAAATGCACATTATTAATAAGAGCAAATAAAATGAACGGTTAATTTCAATTTATTCCTTAAAATCCACTGGTGAATGCTGACCACTGACCGCACTTTTTACTATGAAGAAATATGATTTTTTACAATTAGCGGTTTTGTTTGTAGGAATCTGGTCCGCCTACCAGGCCTGTCTATTCTTTTGTTACCTCATCATCAATCTTCTTACTGCGCTCTCCTCAACGGATGAACAATCCGGCTTACTTGGTTTCTTCCTTAGTGACTTCGTGATCATGATTGGACACATTCTTATTGCCATAGTCGTCTTTACGCGGACAGAAAGAATTTTGTCGCGCATTCGCATTACAGAGCGGAATACCGGAATTGAAATACCTGCAGCACGCCAGCTGCTATATATAATCATTATTGGTGTTGGACTTTTCTTGTTAGCGCAATCCTTTCCCGAATTGCTCGATGCCATTTTTGCACTTGCCAGGTCAAGCACTGGTTCCGGCAGTGAATATCCTCAATCATCTCAGGTGGCCCTTCCCTTGATGAAAACGATCTTTCCTTTGATATTGCTCGTCTTCGGAAGACGAATTGTAAATCTCTTCGTAAAAAAATAATCTGATTTACATTTTCGATATGCAATTTTAGATTTGATAAAGGTGCTACCTCTTTACTTATTATTAAATTCGAATAAAGTCTAAATCTGAAATCATCAATCAAAAATCTAAAATAGAAAAACATGTCTCAGCACTATAAAAATCACTCCCGCCTCGTATTGGGTTATCATGGTATTACATTGCCGCTGTTGCTAGCACTTATAGGAGGTTCCATTGCAAACCTGGTAACAACTTCCCGGGATAACCTGTACTCTGCATCCCTGATTGTTTTGATTGCGGTGATCCTTTCACTTATCTATATTTATGCCCGTGCCTTTGCTTTGCGTGCGCAGGATCGTGCCATCCGGGCAGAAGAAAGTCTGCGTCATTTCCTGATCACCGGAAAACCTATTGATGCAAGATTGAGATTGGGACAGATTATTGCTTTGCGTTTTGCATCCGAAGAAGAATTGGTCGCTTTAACTAAGAAAGCAATTGATGAAAAATTGAGTAACCGCGATATCAAAAAAAACATCAGAAACTGGAGAGCAGATTATCACCGTGTATAAATTATTTCAACACATCCAGTACTTCGTAGATCATTCGCACCACACTGGATGATGATCCTGAATAATTGTTTACAATAATGGCAAACAAATACGTCGTTCCTGCGGAACTTTTATGATAACCTGCAAAGCTCCGTGCACCACCAATGGAACCGCTTTTCATGTGCATATTGTTGATTAAAGGCAAAGCATTGTAAAAAGAATCAAACCAGGGTTTTGTAGAAGCGTAATTCAATGCGGATACCAGCGAACGTACAGTTACCCTGTTTTGGGGTGAGAGACCACTGCCGTCCAAAATCTGAAGTGCACTTTTTTCTATTCCCCTTTCATTCCAGTAATCTCTGATCACTTCAGTTCCTTCTCCGGTGTTGCCAACTCCCTTTTTCAAATAACTGATTGATTTCAGAAAGGCTTCCCCATATAAGTTGATGCTTTTCTTCATAAACCAATAATTCATACTGTCAAGTGAAGGGGAGAAAAAAGTATCCAATATTTCGCCCTTTTCGATTCGTGCAATGTTCCTGGGTTTTGCCCCACTTGTAAAAAGTTTACCGGAATGCATGATTAAATCTGCTGCAAAGTCCGCAGATGGATCAGCACTGGCACCTGAGATGGAAAAATTATCTTCTCCTACTGGAATTGTGCCTTGCAGCATCCAGGGTGAAGTTGCACCAAGCGGAAAATAGATATATGCATTGTCTCCGGTTCCCTTTGCTGCCGCTAACAATTCATTTTCCATTCTTCGATTCAATAGCGCAGCCGGGTTTGCATTGATGATTTTTATCGCTGACCCCGTTTCTTTACCTGACCGAAGTATCAGGTCATATTGATTTTCTTTCCAATTGAACCCATAACTTCCGGCCCCGTAATAATTTCCAATATCATCCCATATCCATCCTCCGGGAATACCATTCCTGGGAAATCCGGGTGTCTCGATACGAACACCACCGTTTATCTGAACGATTTTTTTTCGTTTGATTGCTCTGAGAGATCTTTGCAAAATTGAATCAACAGAGGTTGTGTTCCATCGCCAGCTTCCGAAAGTAGGATCACCAGCGGATGAGATCATAATATTTCCAATCAATATCCCATTTTTGATTTGCCCTTCGTACGATAGTTTCGTCTGGTAAGAAAAATTTTTCCCAAGGAGATCGAATGCCGCGATACTTGTAAATATTTTTTGTGTGCTGGCAGGGGCCATCCCAACTTCTTCATTCCTAGCTAAAATTATATTCCCCTTTTCATCCGTCACCAGGAATCCAATGGTGGCATGTTTCAATTGCGTATCGATTTCAAGTTTTGCGAATTGTTTTTCAAGTCGTGCGGAAATATTCTGCGCGTGCGTTGAAATGTATATACAATGACATGCAATGATCAAATAAACTTTTTTCATACTCGCTGCGGCTTTACTTTGCATTCAAATTACATTGTTTTCCTTAAGTGAATACCGAATGAAAAATCGTCCACCTGTCGCCTCGATTATTACGATTGGCGATGAATTGCTGATCGGCCAGGTAATCGATACAAACAGCGCCTGGATTGCCGGTGAATTGAATAAAATAGGGATCTGGGTGAAACGACGGGTTGCAGTTGGCGATGACAATGATGCTATACGCACGGCACTCGACGAAGAAAGCACGAGGTCTGAGCTGGTGATCCTGACTGGAGGCCTGGGGCCTACTGCAGATGACATTACAAAACCGTTGTTATGCTCGTATTTTGGCGGGCGGCTGATTGTAAATGAAGCTGTATTGCAGCATGTGAAATATCTTTCCGAAGTTATTTACAAACGTCCTTTCATTGAGCGGAATGCAAAACAGGCAGAGGTTCCGGATGTATGTACCGTATTACATAATGAAAGAGGTTCAGCACCGGGAATGTGGTTTGAAAAAAATAAAACAGTTTTTATCGCACTTCCAGGAGTGCCATTTGAGATGAAAGGTATCATGACTGATGTCGCAATTCCGAAAATCAAAAATCATTTTCCAGCAGGCGTTGTGACACATCGCACCCTTGTTACCTGGGGCATCGGTGAATCTTTCATTGCAGAAAAAATTCAATCGTGGGAAGAAAGATTACCGGAATCTATTAAGATCGCCTACCTCCCGCATTATGGAATGGTTCGATTACGACTCACAGCCAGGACCACTACACCTGACAAATCGGATACCCGTCTTGATA
>DATLDA010000114.1:0-11619 GCA_035526135.1 Flavitalea sp. | reverse complement strand
AGAAACTGCGTTTGGATATTTTGTGAATGTCAGGAAAGGAGACCGGTTGATGGAATTGCACGCCGATCCGTTCGGGAATCTGTCTGTGCGAAATCAATTCCGCGATGCCAGTCCGAAAAAGTAAAAGAAATATTGGTATTGGGATTTGATTTAGACTACCGTATTCTTAAGACTACGGTAGTCCTTCTAAATTCTGTACCCGCGAAACAATTGATTAACAACGTTTAGAAAATGCAGTTAGGGAGGACTACGGTAGTTGTCTGATCTCCTTCTTGTGTTTCAATAAGTTATGATTTGACCACTACGGTAGTCTTAAGACTACGGTAGTGTGAGCCTCCAGGCCCCTTATCTCCAGGTTTAATCCAGATTTAATCCGGTAAAACCTAGCTTCACCATTCCCGCATCTTTCAAAAATTCACGACGGTAAGAATTGAAGAATGCAAAGAGTTAAATTGATTTGAATTTTAATAAGCATCCAATGAAGAAAATTAGTTCGTTCGCGGCTGCATTTTTCACGTTCTTGATTTTATCTGCACAGCAGTCCAAAACGGAAAACGTCGTGATCATCACCCTTGATGGCATGCGGTGGCAGGAAATTTTTTTAGGTGCCGATAGCCTTTTGGCTTTTGATACCACAAGTACCTACAACGAAGGTTTTGTTCAAAAAAATTTCTGGGCTTTCAATGAGCAAGAAAGAAGAAAGAAACTGCTCCCTTTTTTCTGGAGTACCATCGCAACAAAGGGAACGTTACTGGGCAACCGAACTCTGGGAAGTTTTGTCAATAACGCAAATCCATTCTGGTTTTCTTATCCCGGATACAATGAAATATTTACGGGGTTTCCGGATACGGCTGTAAACTCTAATGATAAAATTGCCAATAAAAATGTGAATGTTTTGGAATTCCTTAATACGCTTCCCGGATTCAAAGGAAGGGTAGCCGCGTATTGTTCGTGGGATGTATTTTCATTCATTCTTAATGCATCGCGGAGTGGTGTGTATGTCAATGATGGATTCAGGAACGCTTCGGGACAGCTCACAGAAAAAGAAAAATTGCTTAACCGGTTGCAACACGAATCACCGGATTTATTCCATGGAGGAGAAAGGCTTGACGTATTCACATTTGAACTCGGATTTGAGTATATGAAAACAAAAAAACCGAAGGTTATGTATTTTGGCTTCGGCGATACCGATGAATTTGCCCATGCAGGAGCGTACGATATGTATCTGGATGCCGCTCATAAGACCGATACGTGGATCCGTGAAATCTGGGAATACATTCAGCATACACCTGCATATATGAATAAAACGACACTGCTTATCACAACAGATCATGGAAGAGGCGCTGCCCAGGATGGCAACTGGAAACATCACGGAGCAAAAATAAATGATGCGGGAGAGATTTGGATTGCGGCCATCGGACCAACTGTACCGCCTGCCGGGGAAATACATAATGGGGAGCAACTTTATCAGGGGCAAATTGCCGCTACCATTGCATCACTCCTCGGTTACAGATTTCTACCGGCACATGCGACTTTGCCGGTAATAAAACAATTCAATAAATAACTCCGACAGAATATCACTGGTTTTGGGACGGAAGGTGAGAGAAATTTACTGATACACCCGTACATAGTCTACTATTAACCATTGGGGAAAATAAGTAGTACCATCCGGGGATCCAGGCCAGTTGCCTCCTACTGCCAGGTTGATAATAAAATAAAATTCCTCGTTAAATGGATATTGGCTAGTGCCCACGTCTGATTTATTCAACGTAAAAAATAGTGTGTTGTCTACGAACCATTTTATCTGATCGACTTTCCATTCAATGGAAAAAACGTGAAATTGATCGTTAAATACACCGTCGAAGAGGGTGTAATTTCCTCCTTTATTCAAATTATTTGGCCAGGCCTGGCCATAATGTGCAGTTCCATATACGCGGTTTGCTTCATGACCAATCATTTCCATCAGATCGATTTCCCCACTGGTCGGCCATCCTCCGTATACATTGTTTTGCGGCAACAACCACAAAGCAGGCCAGATGCCTTTCCCTTTCGGTAGCTTCGCCCGGATGTCGATGCGACCAAACTTGAATGACTTTTTCCCCGCTGAAATAATTTTAGAAGAAGTATACGGCCTGTTATTAAATAATTCATTTTTTGCTTCGATGATCAATTTGCCATCCTGAAAAAAAAGGTTATCTGTTCGATCTGTGTAATATTCCAGTTCATTATTGCCCCAACCGCACAAAGCCGGGCAGCCATCGCCATTTTGGAATGACCAGGCTGCAGTGTTCAATGCCGGTCCATCAAAATCATCTTTCCAGGATAAAGTGTATCCTGCGTAAGTGGTTGGTGCATCATATCCGTCATTCGTAAATCCGACCTTCGAATCATCATTGAGGATCTTGCCAATGGCGCTTGATTTTTTTACCGTGGCATTGGTGACGTTGGAAAGGACTACAGAAAACTGTTCATCGGCTTCCTTTAAATCATCCGCTACTACGCGAATTAGAATTTTTTTTTGTGTTTCTCCAGCCGCAATTGTTACAGTTTGACCATTTGCAGCAATAAAGTCTTCGCCCGCCCTGGCAGTGAGTTCAGTCGTTGAATAAGTAAGATCAATCGGCTTGGATGAAGCCTCGTTCAATGAAAGAATGAACTCAAAGTTTGTGGTTCCTCCATTCAATTCGGGGGCAGTTACATCGGTAAGGGTAATACTCACAGCTTTCGATGCCGATTCCGATTTTTTGCAGTTAGGTAAAACAGCACAGCAGATGAGGCCAATAATTATCGAATTTTTCATAATTCACTGTTTAAATGTAATTGCTGTATTTTTATCCACCCTTCATCGCCACTGAAAGCAGACGATGCTTTCCTTATTGCAAGAGCAAATAATCGTTTTACTAAGGTACATTTCAATTGAAGAAAATATCAATGATCGTGAAGATCTAGATAATTATCTGTTTGGCATTAATAAATACTCATTTGAAACCTGCGGCTGTTACTGATTTTCTGGATAATGAAAGTTTTAAAGATTTGTTCGATAATGCGAATGACCTCATCCATCTTATTGATCTGGAAGGAAAAATCATATATGTCAATAAATCGTGGATGCATGCGCTTGAATACGAATTACAGGAAATTCAGGATAAGTCTATTTATTCATTCATTGAGGACGAAAACAGAGGCAGTTTTATTGAATACCGGAATAAAATAATCTCAGGTGATCAAGCGGAGCATGCCATATTATTGACCATTAGGACAAAAACCGGAAAAAAAATCACGCTCGAAGGATTTGTTTCGTTGCGGAAAAAGGGGAATAAACCATACTATACCCGCGGCATTTTCAGGGACATTACGGCAAAGCTCGAAAACGAAGCGAAACTCATTGAAAGGGAAATCAATCTTCAGCAATTATTATTTAACGCCCCGGATGCTGTAATTGTGATTGACCAGGATAGCCTTATTACTTATTGGAACCCCAAGGCCGAAAAATTATTTGGATGGACTTCCGAAGAAGTTTTGAATTCACCCTTGTCACTCAAAATAATTCCTGAACGATACAGGGAAGGACATGATAATGGAATGAAAAGATATTTGTCTACTGGTGTAGCACATGTATTGAACAAGACAATTGAAATAACCGCCATCGATAAACGAGGAACCGAATTTTATGTTTCCCTCACAATTTCAACGACCATTCAAAATGGTAACTTATCCTTTATTGCATTTCTCCGGGACATTCGCGAACAAAAGAAAAATGAACAAGATTTATTAAAAAGCCGAGAGCAGCTGGAATTATCAAATCAACAATTAGAACAGTTTGCACATGTGGCCAGCCATGATATGAAAGAACCTATAAGAAAAATACAAATATTCACTGACCGGCTGGAAGGGGAAATTGAAAACTCCATGACAGATCAGGCGAGAACCTATTTGAGTAAGGTAAAGACTTCCGCAGAAAGGTTGCAAAGTCTGGTAGATGGTATCCTGAATTATGCAACGGCCCAGAGCATTGAAGTTTCACGCGAAGATGTTGATTTGAATGCTATATTAAAAAATATCGAAACTGATCTCGAACTAATCATCCAACAAAAGAATGCAATACTCAATTATGATCCACTTCCCACTATATCAGGTGTCAATTTCCTGATATACCAGTTGTTTTACAACTTGATCAATAACGCGCTCAAATTTTCAAAGCCATCAACACGGCCTGTTATTGAGATTACGGCAAAAAAAGTTGAAAAGATTTCGACGGAGGGATTCTTTCAGCAAAAAAATTCTTCATTTATTGAGGTTGCCGTTTCCGATAACGGGATCGGGTTTGATCCCGAACATACCTCCAGGATCTTTAAAACATTCACCCGTTTGAATAATCCTTCCGAATACGAAGGAACAGGACTCGGGCTTGCATTGTGTAAAAACATCATGGACCGGCACCATGGAACGATTTCGGCTACCGCGGAGAATGATAAGGGAGCCACATTCCGACTCTTGTTCCCGGTTTATGAATAAATTTTCCTGAAATTCTTTGACAGGGTACTAATATTTAATCCCTTTTCCTGTAGGTTCCTTTTCTCAGCATGATTGACAAGCACAAAAAAAGCCTTATAGAATCAGCTATTACTAACTGAAAACTATAAGGCTGACTGTGGAGGTGAGGGGAATCGAACCCCTGTCCAAACACGTTCCTCAAAAGCTTTCTACATGCTTATACCGGCATTGGTTGTCGGGACAAAACAGGAACCGGTCGAACCAATTCTATCCTTAGCTGGATGTTCTTACGCAACCGTCACAGCCTTCGGTTGCGGCAACCTGTATTTAGTTTGAGTCGGCGGTGAAGCATGGTAACAGGTAAACCTGCATTCACGGCCCGAATGACTATCTAATCACTGATTAGGCAGCCATGGCATACTGAGTATTGCCATTTGAAGTTTGAATATTCAGATTAACGAGCTGATTTATCCAACGCTCGGCATGCTTACACTTTCAAAGATCTATGCTGTCAAAACCGGGCACCCCCGGAAGAATTTCAGATTTTAGATTTGCGATTTCAGATTTAGAAAATTTCAGGAAGAAATAAACTAAAGCAAAGTCTTAAGGTATAAATCTAAAATCGTAAATCTAATATCTAAAATTTACCGCTACTTCCACAAATATCTCCAGAAATCAAGTCCCAAAGCATATGCCATAAGTGCAAGCAGCAGGAACATTCCCACCATTTGTGCGTATTCCATAAACTTATCGCTTGGTTTCCTTCCTGTAATCATTTCGTACAGGGTGAACAATACATGGCCCCCGTCCAGTGCAGGAATGGGAAGGATATTCATAAAAGCAAGCACAATGCTCAGCAGAGCTGTCATAGTCCAGAAACGTTCCCAGTCCCACTGAGCGCCAAACATATTACCGATACTTAGGAAACTTCCCAGCGATTCACTTGCTTTCACTTCATCTGAAGTAAACAACAACTTGAAATTCTTGATGTTCATCACCAGGGTTTCCCATCCTTTGCGCACACCTGCTGGAATGGAATTGAAGAAGCCATACTTCTCGTTATAATACCCCGGAACCTTCTCAACATCGGCCTGTACCACGAATCCAATAGCACTTGCCGTGTCTGTATTTGCTTTTACGTGTACCGTATCTGCATTCCGCAAAACAGTAAGTTTTATTTCCTGACTCTTGTATTTAATACGCTCATTCCGGAAATCATCATAGAAAGGAACCGGTACATCATTAATTGCAATGACCCTGTCTCCTTCTTCCAACCTGTTTTCGGTAAAGCGTGCACTGATTACTGTATCCACTATGGTAGGAATGCGGGGGTCAACAAATTGACTTTTGCTTTTTATCAACCTGCGAATGGTACCTTTTGGTATCGGAAGATTTAAGACCTGCCCGTTACGATTTACCTGTACACTTTTTCCCTCATCCAGGATAATTTTCTTTGTGATAGTATAGTAATCCTTAACTGGTTTGTTGTCGATACTTACGATTCTGTCACCATTACGGATACCCACACTTTCACTGATCGGATTTACTGAAATCCCATCTTTCATTTTGTCAAGCGGCAATCGCTGTTCACCCCATACCCAGAGGATCATCGCAAAAAGAAAAAATCCGAGTATTAAATTTACCGTGACGCCTCCGATCATGATGATCAGCCGCTGCCAGGCAGGTTTGCTGCGAAATTCCCATGGCTTCGGTGGCAGTTTCAACTGCTCCTTGTCCATGCTTTCGTCCACCATTCCCGAGATTTTTACATAGCCACCCAGCGGTAACCACCCGATTCCATAAATTGTTTCTCCGATCTTCTTTTTGAAAACGGAAAACCAGGGATCAAAAAACAAATAAAATTTTTCCACCCGGCAGCGGAAATATTTTGCCGGAATGAAATGACCCAGTTCATGAAGTATTACAAGGATTGAGAGAGAGAGTATCAATTGACCTGCCTTTATACCTACGCTTGCCCAGTCAATTGCTAACAGTGTTATCATGAAAATGTATTCGTATTTGAAATAGTAAGTAACAAAATCACGAGGCTTCGTTACAACACAGGTGGAATTTATAGTTTTATTAACGAAGCCGCAAAATTACGCGCCTCTGCATCGCTTTCAAAATATTCTTCAAGTGAAGGTTGGGAGATAAAAGGAACGTATTGCATGGTTCTTTCTATCAATTCCGTCATATCCAAAAATCCAATCCGGTTACGAAGGAAAGCAAATACTGCCAATTCATTGGCAGCATTCAGGATGGAAGGAAGGTTTCCTCCGCGAAATAAAGCATCGGTTGCGAGAGCAAGGTTTCGGAAGGTTTTGATGTCCGGATCTTCAAAAGTGAGTTGATTCGGTTTGCGGAAATCGTAGCGTGGTAATTTATTCGGAATACGATGCGGAAAAGACAATGCATACTGAATAGGCATTTTCATATTGGGCAAACCCATTTGTGCCTTAACGCTTCCATCCTCGAACTGCACCATACTGTGGATAATACTTTGCGGATGCACCAGCACCTGGATTTGTTCCGGTTTGAGATTGAAAAGCCATTTTGCTTCAATCATTTCCAACCCCTTGTTCATCAGTGTAGCAGAATCGATCGATACTTTTGCACCCATGATCCAATTCGGGTGTTGTAATGCATGGTCCCTTTTTACATTAACCAGATAGTTTGGTTTTTTTCCCAGAAAGGGACCACCTGATGCAGTTAATACCACTTTTTCGATCCGGTTTCTGGTTTCCCCGACAAGGCATTGAAAGATCGCACTGTGTTCTGAATCCACAGGTATAACAGGCACCCTGTGTTCCACCGCTTTCTGCATTACAATGTCGCCGGCGACTACAAGTGTTTCTTTATTTGCCAAAGCAACCGCCCTGTTTGTCTCCACAGCTCTCAATGTCGGCCTCAGACCTGCAAAGCCAACAATCGCAGCCAACATGATATCATAACAATCCATTGAAGCTGCTTCTTCAAGTGCCTTTTCACCACTCAATACTTTTATTTCGGTTTTTGAAAGAGCCTCCTTTACAAAAGCATATTTCTTTTCATCACCGATCACTACAGCAGTGGGATTAAATTCAAGTGCCTGACGAATCAGGAGGTCATCATTGTTCTGTGCCGTCAGAATCTCAACGCTGAAGATATCAGGGTTTGCTGCCACCACTTCAAGTGCCTGCGTTCCGATCGACCCTGTTGAACCAAATATGGCAATTCTTTTCTTCAAATTAAAAATGAAAATTAAAAATTACAGACAACGTGCGATATAACAGTTTTTAGAGCAAATCCGAGGATTAAATACATTTTCAATTTTTAATTTTTATTTAATTTGTAAATTTTTCCAGTTGCTCCACAACCTTCCTGTCATTACTTAATCTGGGTACTTTATTTTGCCCACCAAGTTTACCGATCGACTTCATATAATCAATAAATCCGTTCTTTTTCACAGGCCTGATCTGCAAGGGCAAAAGAATGTTGCCGGCAATGAGGTCATCATAATAAATATTTTTTTTGCGCAGGTTGTTATCCACCTTTACCTGGAATCTTTTCATATCATCCGGCATATTATCAAACTCGACAAACCATTCATGATAAGAGCTTCCCTTTCCATTTTGAATGACAGGAGCCACAGTAAATTCAGTGATATGCACACCTTCTTCCTCCGCCGCTTTCATAAGACTGTACTCTACCTCTTCCCCGATTACATGTTCACCGAACGCTGAGATAAAATGTTTAATCCTTCCTGTTACGACCAGCCTGTAGGGATCAACTGAAACAAATTTCACAGTATCACCGATGTTATACCCAAACAAACCCGCATTGTTGTTTATGATAAGCGCATAGTTTTCTCCTACCTGCACATCACGCAGGGAAATTCTTTTCGGATTGGTTTCAAATGCTTCCGAAGCCTTGATGAACTCAAAGAAGATGCCGCTATTTGTATTGAGTAAAAGGCCTTCTGCATTGCGTGTGTCCTGAAATGCCATAAAACCTTCAGAAGCAGGAAAAGTTTCAATGGCATCCACTTTATTTCCGATGCTTTCAAATAACCGGGCTTTATAAGGTTCGAAATTTACACCTCCATGAACCAAAACAGAGAAAGAAGGAAAGATCTCGCCAATCTTTTTACCGGTTAAAACCATCAGGCGGTCAAAGTACATTTGAACCCAGGGTGGAATTCCACTGATGAGCCGCATGTCCTGATTTATTGTTTCCAATACGATTTTATCCAGCTTGGTTTCCCAATCATCGATGCAATTTGTTTCGTAAGAAGGCAACTGGTTTGTTCGGAGATAGCTTGGAATATGATGGTTTACTATCCCGCTGAGACGTCCGGTTGGGATATCGGCGATTCTTTCCAATTCAGGGGAACCGGAAAGAAAAATCATTTTCCCATCCGCAAACAGGGTATTACCCGATTCAGCAATATAACACAGAAGCGCATTGCGCGCCGTATTGATATGATTCGAGATAGAGTCCTTGGAGATGGGGATATATTTAACTCCGCTCGTGGTACCGGACGTTTTTGCAAAATAAATGGGCCGGCCCTTCCATAAAACGTTGTGTTTACCCTCTTTGATCTTCTCAATCCAGGGTTTGAATTGTTCATAGTCCCTGATGGGTACTGCATTACTAAATTCAGGATGGCTGTTTATTTCAGCAAAACGGTGTTCTTTGCCGAAATCCGAAATTTTACCAACTTTAATGAGCTCTTTCAGGATGTTATCCTGGTCCTGTACAGCTGTAGCCATCCCTTTCCTGATACCTTTATATATATAGCCGGCAAAAGGTTTAGCCAGAAAAGATTTAATCTTCATATCCTCTGTTCAATCGTTAAGGGTTAACAAACGTACGTTTTTTGATGGAATTGAAACCGTTAGGATTATTAGAGGGGCCGACAGATTTAAATGTTACGGACAAGGGTCGAACGGATCTACAAAAAAAGATGACTAAACCTCTACCAAATCGGCCTTTTCCCCCTACCTTTGCACTCCTAATTTTTGGAAATTTATGTTTGCAGTTGTAAAAATAGCCGGTCAGCAATTCAGGGTCCAGAAGGACCAAACCTTATACGTTCCCCGCGTTGCCGGCAATAAAGGGGATGCGTTAGAATTTGGTGATGTACTATTATCCGGTGCGGATGGCAAAGTGAAAGTGGGAGATGCAGTAAAGTCAACAGTGAAAGCAGAGATTCTCGATCACGTACAGGGAGATAAAGTGATTGCCTTCAAAATGAAAAGAAGAAAAGGCTTCCGTAAAAAACATGGTCACCGTACACATTATACAAAAATCCGGATCAGCGAAATTGCATAACACGCTATTTCCAATTTCAAATTTTTAATAACTCAATTTGTATGGCACATAAAAAAGGTGAAGGCAGCGTAAAAAACGGACGGGATTCACACAGTAAAAGACTCGGAGTAAAAATTTATGGCGGCCAGCCTGCTATTGCCGGTAACATTATCGTTCGTCAGCGTGGTACCGTTTACCATCCCGGAAAAAATGTTGGCGTTGGAAGAGATTTTACTTTGTTCGCTTTATCTGATGGACTTGTTGAATTCAAAAAAAGCAGAAACGACAAAACAGTTGTCAACGTAGTCGCAGCAGCTTCCTGAAATTTTATTGGCAGATTTTGATTTTTCTTGTTGTCAACGGCCAGACCCTTTTCACAAAATGTGGAAAAAATGTTTGGTGGTTTGAAAATAGTTTTTATTTTTACTGTAATTAAATTCTATTTACTAACCAATTAAATTCAAAAAAAATGGCAACTAAGAAAAAAGCCGCTAAAAAAGGCAGTAAAAAAGCCGCTTCAAAAAAGAAAGGCGCTAAGAAAGCTTCTAAGAAGAAATAGTTTTTCTTTAAAGCAGAAAATATGAAAGTCCTGGATACTCCGGGACTTTTTTCTTTTTAAACCTCCCAGCTTTTCTGTCGTTTCAAATAATCTTTTTTACAGTTCCTGAAATTTATATTCATCCGAAACCCACGCCCCTGCCCACTTCTAGGATGCAAGATTAATTTTTTCGATTCATGCTGATAAAATTTACGGCCTGACTGAATATCTTCCAACACTTCAGGGGAACTATTCTTTGCTGTGAGAACAGAATAGAATTTTAGGTCTGATTTATACTCAATAACACTATTTTCCTTTTCAAAATAAATTCACGTATGAGGGTCAACGTTATAAGGCCGGGTCTCTGCCATTAAAATTCAGAAACTCCAAAAACACCCGCTTTTAACCTTTATTCTTCGCCGGAGAATTTTTAGTCACAAAGCCACTTTTTGCCGGAAAATCACATTTTCAGGCCGCAACGCCGGAAAAAAAATATTATTGTGGAGAAAATGTGGATGACGGCATTTCCGGGACTGATTCATGAATCTTTATCTGGCATTGCTGCTTCATAGGTCTTGAACTATTGCAGTCATTTTATTTTTGAACTATGCTTCCTGATAATTACTATATCGCCGACCAATTCGCATTGCTCTCCAAGCTGATGGATATTCATGGAGAAAATGAATTCAAATCAAAAAGCTATTCTATAGCCGCGTACAACATAGAAAGATTGCCGGTACAACTTGCCGAAACCCCGCCGGAGCAAATGACCAGCCTGAAAGGAATCGGAGACTCTGTTGTAAAAAAAGTGCAGGAAATTATTCAGGAAGGACATTTGAAAACACTGGAGGAATTTGTCAAGAAAACACCCGGCGGAGTATTGGAAATGCTGAGCATAAAGGGCCTCGGGCCTAAAAAAATATCAATTATCTGGAAAGAAATGGAAATCGAATCACTCGGTGAATTATTATACGCATGTCATGAAAACCGGTTGGCCCGATACAAAGGATTCGGTGCGAAATCGCAGCAAAATATTCAGGAATCAATTCATTTTTACCAGAAAAGCCAGGGAAGTCATTTGTATGCCCAGGTAGAAAGTTATGCAATGCAGATTGACAAAATCCTCCGGAAGGCTTTCCCAAAAAATGAATTCGCACTTACCGGGGCCTTCAGAAGACAATCAGAGACCATTGATTTCCTGGAATGGGTCACGACAGTACCGCTGCAAAAACTGAAAGCTTTTTTTGATGAGAACAACTACAAAGAAGAAGAATCAGGAGCGACCACAATCAGCT
>DATLDA010000104.1:0-5233 GCA_035526135.1 Flavitalea sp. | reverse complement strand
GGATAAAATTGTAAGGCCTGTCACACGAACCAAGATCAGGGATAATGCAGTGTATTATGAAGCCATTCAACTCTATTCCACCAAAAGGGATGAATTCCAACAAAGAATATTTAAATCTATCGACATTGATTTTAAAAAACGCGGGCTGATCCTGGAGCAACTTTTGGTAAGGAATATCACATTGCCCCAATCGGTTAAAACAACGATCGAACAAAAGATCAGCGCAGAACAGGATGCCCAGAAAATGCAATTTGTATTGCAAAAGGAGAGACAAGAGGCAGAAAGAAAACGTGTCGAAGCGCAGGGTATTGCAGATTATCAGCGTATCATCAACATCGGACTTACAGACCGTCAAATTCAATACGAAACCATCAAGGCTCAACTGGAACTTGCTAAATCTGCAAATGCAAAAGTCATCATTATGGGTAAAAGCAATACGCCGGTGATACTCGATACCAAAAATTAGCAGAATTATTCGATGTACGATGTACGGTGTACGATGTAAGATGTGAGATGTGAGATGTAAAATGTATAAATCAGAACATCGCAACTGATCTATTTTTGCACGATGGGAGTCATGGAAGACGATGCAAAAGATTTTCTTATCAAAGTTGTAAAAACGCTTATTCTCGCAATACTCTGGTTACTGATTAATACAACAATTGGGATCTATATGGGTTGGATGTTCTTTCAACGGACACCGACGACAGGTAATTATATTTTTTATATATGGGTCGTCGGAACGCTAATCGCACTGTTGTTTTACTTCCGGGGAATCTGGAAGGACAACCAAGGCTGATTTTCAGATTTCAGATTTTAGATTTTTTTTCTATATTATTTCCACCACAAATCTAAAATCGCAAATCTGCAATCTGAATTTATATCAGGGTATAAGTAATTTCCTGAACTCTAAACTGTCTCCTTTGAAAACGTTGAAGTCGACTCTGGTATAAATTCCATTCACTCTTCCCATTTCACTATACTGCCAGAAATGCCAATCGCGATAAATGCGGGGTTTTTCTTTTTGCAGGTAATGTGCTACCCACAATGGATATTCGTCGAACTGATCCTTCAGGTATTGCTTGTAAAAGTCAACATTCGTATAGAGAATTGGTTTGATGCCATAATGCATTTCAACGGTAGCCAGCCACTCAAGTACCCGCTGCCTTAATTTTAGCCCATCTACTCCATAAGTATGTTCTACGTCGAGTACCGGGGGCAAATCACCTGGCAATAATTGTACTTTGGAAATAAAATTTTCTGCCTGAACTTTCCCGCTTTTCGTTGATAGAAAAAAATGGTAGGCTCCTCTTATCAGTCCTGCATCTTTGGCTCTTCTCCAATTTCTGCGGAAGAATGGATCTACATTGGAATTGCCTTCGGTTGCTTTGATGAAAACAAAACCGATCCGGACATCACTTACATCCATGCCTTTAACGCCATCCCAGTCAATCGTTTCCTGGTAGCGGGAAACGTCGATGCCATGTATGGAATAATTAAGAGGAATTTCAATCCCAAAGGCAGCATATTTTACGAACCGTGCCTTTCGGAGCAGCCACCATTCATACCCTGATATTCCGATCATAACCGCAATGCATACAAGCAGAAAACCTATAATTACTTTCCAGATTGATGATAACCGGAATTTTTTTCGACGCATGATCTGCAAGATAAGTGAAGGGGGATGAGACTTTGGCCGGGGCTGCCCTTATCTTTTAATCACTTTTTGTACACTACTCAATTTTTTATCACCCTTCAACTTCAACCAGTACACTCCTCGTGAAAATTTGCGTAAGGGAATTGCAAGAACTTCATCGCGGCCGGCCAGGTTAACTTCTCTTATATATAAGAGCTGGCCTAGTGCATTGTAAAGCTGCATGTTCATTTTTGTATCCGAGGGATTGTCAATCTGTATAAACAAATTATCCGAAGAAGGATTGGGGTAAAGCTTCAGCTGGTCCTTAACCGTACTTGCAGGCAGCTTTGTCGTAAATTTTTCATTAGCCAGCAACCAGATATCAGGATCAATAATCATGGTATCAGCTACAAATCCTACATTAACCCAGAATTGTTGTCCGCTGTATTTGTGATCCACGACTATAATAGTATCTCTTGTCGCATTGCTGAACTGCAAGGGGACAGGCATATCATAAAAACTGACAGATGGATGAGAAGTTGTTTGCATGAGTTTCACCTTCGCCCAATTGTTTGTGTTTTGCGACCACTCTGCATTATAATTCGCATATCCTTCCCCGTAAATCCATTTATCAAAGAATGTGGTAAGATCTTTTCCACTTTCAAGTTCGAGATTTCTTTTCAGGTCAGCTGTTTTTGCAAAACCATATGATACTGCAGGATCCGCCAGATATCTTCGAACGCCCCGGTAAAATGCAGAGTCTCCCACTTTCCAACGCAACATATGAACTGCATATGCACCTTTATAATACGTCAGTCTGCCATCAAACAATCTGCCGATGTTGGCCGTATCATTTACATAAACACTTCCTGCGGAATCCGTAAGTATCCAGTAATACATCGATTCCATATAATCTCGGTGGAATTGCGGATATATGTATTCTAATGTAAGTGCGGTGCCATAAGTAGCAAAGCCTTCATTGAGCCACAAATCACGCCATGAACCACAAGTCACCTTATCACCAAACCACTGATGCATGAGTTCATGCGCCTGCAGGTTAGGTCCACGATGTTGTATAAAACTATTTGTTTGATGCTCCATTCCACCTCCCCAGTTGAACGCAGTTTGTGCATATTTTTCTTTCGCAAAAGGATATTCGCCATACAATGTGCTGAACAATTGGAGAAACCGTTTCGCATATTGTTCAAAATTCTTCCAGTCGGCATACAATTCAGGATAATAATACCCTTTGTATAACATCGGGTTACCATTCAGGATCAAAGTATCGGTTGAAACCTGATAATTAGAAACCGCAAAGGCTACTAGATAGGATGCAATGGGATATCTGTGCTGGTAATGTGCGATTTTATCAGGACCTGAAATGCTTTCGGTAATAAGCATTCCATTGCTGCTTGCCGTATAGGCAACCGGATGTGTAATGATAATATCAATGGAATCTGCTTTATCTGTAAGTCCGTTTTTGCATGGCCACCATTCCCGGGCACCGTAAGGTTCAGAAAGGGTCCACATTACAGGCGTTCCCGCATGTGTAGAACGTGTGAAGGCACCAAAACCGCTCGGGTCAGGAACCCCCTGATAAAAAATAGAAACAGAATCATTTTGACCACTTGATAGTGTTGAAGGAAACTGAATCGTAAGGCCATTATCAATTGTCTGGAGAAATGAAATTTTCAAACCGTGATACAATACGCTGTCGACTGTAAGTGCGCGGTTCAGATCATAGATGATCGCGTTGGCTGCACTTTTTATTTTGAAAAACGAGGTAACAATTCCATTTATGTATTGTATCGAAGGATCCACCTTCCATTCGCACCGATAAAAATGAACATCAAAATTGTGACTGGCAACTGTAAAAGAATCCATGGACATTGATGCCAGCACATGTTTTTCATGTGACTTCATTTCTGTGGAAGACAACTCGCGGATTTCCTTCTCATAAAAATCTTTTGATTTATGATTTGATTGGGCACGCGCAAAGACGGGGATGAATAGAAGTAACAGATATAATTTCTTCATGGAAAATCAGATTTGCGGAATAGCGCCGTTAAAACAAACGTACAAATAAGTCGAACAGATGTCTGGCCGAATCTTTTGAAAACGTTGACGAATACAAAACATTGTGTTTTAAAGGAGTAAGCCTAATTTTACCTTTACATGCCTGCACTTAACCTTTCAGATACACAAAACCTTTTATCAAAACTTACCATTCGGCGATTATGGAACGCTGGAAAGGTGTTGGGCAGTTATTACCTGAGCAAGTGGACCAAAAAACCCGTTCAATGGGGTAATCCGATTTCGATATCTTTTGAACCGACCACCTCCTGCAATCTCAGGTGTCCGGAATGCCCAAGTGGATTAAGGGCTTTTACCCGCCCCACCGGTATGCTCGAGGATCATTTTTTCAAACAGACCATCGACCAGCTGTCGAAAGACCTTCTATACCTTGTTTTTTATTTCCAGGGAGAACCGTTCCTCAATCCCGACTTTCTTGATATGGTTCGTTATGCATCATCGAAAAGAATTTATACCGCAACGTCTACCAATGCGCATTATTTAACGGACAGCATGGCAAAGAAAACTGTTGAAAGTGGACTTGACCGCCTGATTATTTCAATCGATGGCACCACCCAAGATGTCTATCAGCAATACCGGGTGGGAGGAAGGATTGATAAAGTTATTGAAGGCGCAAGAAATATTGTAAAGTGGAAAAAAGCATTGAACAGTAAAACGCCATTCGTTTTTTTCCAATTTCTGGTAGTGAAGCCGAATGAACATCAGTTACAGGATATTACCCTTCTCGCTGAAGAAATTGGTGTCGATGAAGTAAGGTTCAAAACTGCGCAGGTATATGATTATGCGAATGATCCCAATCATTTGATTCCAACAAATCGCAGGTTTAGCAGATACAGAAAGAATGCGGTAGGTGTTGTAGAACCGAAAAATTCTATGGATAATCATTGCTGGAGATTATGGCATGCAACGGTTATAACATGGGATGGCCTTGTAGTTCCGTGCTGTTTTGACAAAGATGCACAACATACAATGGGAAATCTAAAAGGGAAACCCTTCAAGGAAGTCTGGCATAGTAACCAGTACAGGAATTTCAGAGAACAGGTATTGCATAGCCGCAGGAATATTGACATTTGTTCCAATTGCAGTGAAGGCACTAAGGTCTGGGGTGATTAAATTCAACTTTTACAGTCAAAGGTTCTTACATTGAATTGATTACATTTACATACAACGACTGCTGGCCGCATGAGTATTGATAAAGATATTAACCAGACCCGGTTCCGTAGCGAATATCATAAAATGACTGTCAATCTCATTTACACCTACAACTGGGTGATGGAGCAGTCGAAGAGATTTTTTGAAAAGGCCGATCTTACTCCCCAGCAATTCAATATACTTCGTATACTTCGCGGTGCCGGTCAACCCCTTTCTACTCTTCAAATCCGTCAACGAATGCTCGATAAAATGAGCGACACAAGCCGGATTGTAGACAGACTTCTTAAAAAATCGCTTGTAAAAAAAGTTGTTTGCAAAACCGACAGACGACTGGTAGATGTTACTATTTCT
>DATLDA010000090.1:0-9007 GCA_035526135.1 Flavitalea sp. | reverse complement strand
ATTTGAACCCATACTCACCACTCCATTAGTCCCACCGGTAACATTCGCAGTAATATTCCCGGGAATTGTTGCGCCAGACATCCAGAATACGCCACCGCCGCCGCCGCCGCCCGGACCTGTACAATCGCTTACCCGGTTACTTGCATTTGTGCCACGTGCACCCATTGCTTCCACAGTAATATTTCCGGTTACACTGCCTGCGTTTAACAAAATAGAACCTCCTGCTCCACCTCCACCTCCACCATCTCCCTCGGCCTGCGACGGATCGAGACAAAGACTATTTGTCGGAGATTGCCCGTTAGCGGATATCGTTGTTCCAGATGAAACGATTGAAGTTGCCATCAATAAAACAATTCCTCCACCATTTCCACCGGCCATTCCAAATCCATTATTCTGGTGGCCGCCACCACCGCCACCACCCATAAAAACTCTATTATTGCCCGCCGTATATCCGTAACCGGCGAGCGATAGGGCACCAACTCCGCCCCCCGGACCATGACATAAAAAAGCGCTTTCATTAGAACGTACGCCACCATTCCCGCCGGATCCATAGTTACCGCCACCAGCGCCTCCTGTATTGTGATTGTTTCCGCCTCCACCTCCATTAGCCTGCTTTCCTCGGGCATATTCTGAGCCAGCAATGTAATCAGATATGCTTTCTCCTTTTTTACCTCCATGGTAATAGTTATTTGGAGCAGGTGGAAGGCCGAGAAAAAAATTCGTGATGTTGGTGGTCCAATTACAATCATATGTCGGCGTGGGATAATTGATAAAGGTTCCTCCACTGAAACCCATTCCGGTGGCAGAGACACTACTGTTTAGAAAAATTGTATTGGAGGCTTCAATCGCAACGACACCTCCTGTTCCGGTTGCTGAATTCCAGGCACCGGCAGTGACAGGGCCGGATATTGTTACATCGTCATATTTTGGAATGGTCACCAGTTGCACAAATGCAGAAGTATTGTATGTTTTTAATAATTGAAAGTGCAAAAAAACTGTGGTTGCAGTTAAATCACAGATGGTATTGATCTCATAATTACCCGCAAGGTTAGGTGTGGTAATATCTCCGAATGCCGCCGAATTTGTATTGTTGACAGTAGCCCCTTTCATCTGGATCAACATTACACGGGTGCCGGCGGAAAGACCTGCAGTAGAGGGTAATGTAAGAATATTTGTGGCGGGATTGATAGCCGTGACTTTATAATAAGTATTTACAATCCCGGAAATAGATTGGCCAAACAACTGGTAATAACCTGTAGTCAGTATTATCAGGAATAGTATCAGGGGTTTCCTTTTCTTCATAGGATCGCATCAAAGGCTCAGCCTCAACTAGATGGAAACTTGTACTTAACGTTATAAGATAATACAAATTATGTGTCAGGTCAAGTTAGAGGGTATAGAGAAAATACCAGGTTCCCGGATATAAAAAAACCCGCCTTATAGCGGGTTTTAAAGTCTTTAGAACCAATTACTTCACTTCTTCATATTCGGCGTCAGTAACATTTTCACTTCCGGCTCCGGAAGTACCATTTCCTGGGTTGGCTGGTCCCTGACCTTCGCTGCTTCCTGGTTGTCCGGCTTGTTGTGTTGCTTTATATATCTCTTCCGAAGCAGCTGTCCATGCAGTATTCATTTCCGTCATAGCAGTATCAATAGCGGCAATATCCTGTGATTTGTGCGCTTCTTTCAACTTCGTCAAAGACGTTTCGATCGGAGCTTTTTTGTCCGACGGGATCTTATCTCCATATTCCTTCAACTGCTTTTCAGTCTGGAATATTAAGCTGTCTGCCTGGTTGATCTTCTCAACCCGTTCTTTAGCCTGTTTGTCAGAAGCTTCATTCACCCTGGCTTCATTCTTCATTTTTTCGATCTCTTCCTTCGTTAATCCACTTCCTGCTTCGATCCGGATCTTCTGCTCCTTCCCTGTTCCCTTATCCTTAGCTGTTACATGAAGGATACCATTTGCATCAATATCAAAAATCACCTCAATTTGCGGAACGCCTCTCGGAGCGGGAGGTATTCCATCAAGATTAAACATTCCGAGGCTTTTATTTTGCGCGGACATGGGACGCTCGCCCTGTAATACGTGAATTTGTACACCGGGTTGATTATCGCTTGCCGTCGAAAATACTTCTGATTTCTTAGTTGGAATCGTCGTATTCGAATCGATCAGACGGGTCATTACACCCCCCATGGTTTCGATTCCCAGACTTAGTGGTGTTACATCGAGAAGTAGAACATCTTTTACCTCACCGGTAAGAACAGCACCCTGGATCGCCGCACCCACAGCAACCACTTCATCCGGATTCACACTTTTGTTTGGTTTCCTGGCAAAGAATTTCTCTACCAGATCCTGAACCTTTGGAATTCGGGTACTACCGCCTACTAGGATTACTTCATTGATCTGAGAAACGGAAAGTCCGGCATCTTTCAATGCCTGTTCACACGGTTTCAGGCATCTTTCAAATAATTTATCTGCCAGCTGTTCAAACTTCGCACGGGTCAGTTTCTTAACCAGATGCTTGGGCACCCCGTCAATTGCTGTGATATAAGGAAGATTGATTTCTGTTTCAGAGGATGAAGACAGTTCCACTTTCGCTTTTTCAGAAGCTTCTTTTAGTCTTTGTAAAGCCATTGGATCTTTACGTAAGTCAACGTTCTCTTCAGATTTAAACTCCCCGGCAAGCCAATCCATAATCACTTTATCAAAATCGTCACCACCTAAATGCGTGTCACCATTGGTGCTTTTCACTTCAAATACTCCTTCCCCCAGTTCGAGAATGGAAATATCAAAAGTTCCGCCACCCAGGTCAAATACGGCAATTTTCATGTCATGCGCTTTCTTGTCAAGGCCGTACGCTAAAGCCGCAGCAGTGGGTTCATTCACGATCCTTCTTACATTCAGGCCAGCAATCTCTCCAGCTTCTTTGGTTGCCTGACGTTGTGCATCATTGAAATAGGCTGGAACGGTAATAACTGCTTCTGTTACTTCCTGTCCGAGATAGTCTTCAGCAGTTTTTTTCATTTTTTGTAACACCATCGCAGATATTTCCTGCGGGGTATACAACCTGCCGTCAATGTCAATCCTGACCGTATTATTGTCACCTTTTACTACTTTGTAACTCCAGTGGCTGATTTCTTCAGTCACTTCGTCGTGACGACGACCCATGAAACGTTTTACGCTGGTGATCGTGTTTTGAGGATTTGTGATCGCCTGCCTTTTAGCCGGATCACCTACTTTTCTTTCGCCATTTTTGAGAAATGCAACCACAGATGGTGTTGTACGACGCCCTTCATCATTGGCAATGACCACCGGTTCGTTGCCTTCCATTACTGCGACACAACTGTTGGTTGTTCCCAGGTCAATTCCTATAATCTTTCCCATGATAGATATTTTAATGTTCTCTTATGGTTATCAATCATTATGCCGCGGCTCGAAATGTGAAAAAATGGCAGGAAATTCAAAAATCAGCTTCATCATTTTCACCCTTGCGGACGTGTAGCCCGGAATGTAAAATGTTTTTGCGTGAGATAACTGAACGATACGACAATTACCGTCGTCAGTAGCTTGGCGATGGTAGGATATATGTGGAATTGTTCGACAAATAATTTTATGAAAATATAATTCAATACAATGCAAACGATCACGAGCATCAGATACCGCATCAATTGAACTCTGCCACGTAAGGTGGACCCCGGAAACACGATGTGCCTGTTCAGATAAAAACCTGTAGGAAAACTTACCATAAATGCAAGTAAAAAGGCAGCGATATATGGACTGATAGCGACGACCGGTAAGTATACAATTCTTTCCCGCAGCACATAATGATAAAAAACATAAAACAATGCAAGGTCCAGTAGGGTATTTCCACCGCCACAGGCTGCATACCGAAAAGTTTGTAACGGCATAAATTTCCGGAATGGCGGATAAAAAAAGTCGATAATAGAGGTCAGCAGGTTTGTCATTGCCCACGCAAAAGTAAGCTGCGGTGTTGATTCACGCAATGCTTAAGGATAATGAGTGATCGTGTTGAATCCACAAGGCTACATAGAGCTCTATTGACAACGAAAAACATGTCGGTAATATGAAATTAACGCGCTTGGATAAAGTTGTGTGCTTATCATATTAGAAATTGTTAACCGTGCACATGGTTCGTGAGCAGTATCTTTTTGATTTACTGCTTAGCTGGCTTCATTGTATTAATTTTGCCGCCTTAATAAAAAACTATGGTTATTGTTACTGCCTTACAGGAAGCGGTATCATCCGGTATCAGGCAGTTATATAGTATGGAAATTCCTGCCGCTGAATTGCAGGTTACGCCAACAAAACCGGAGTTTGAGGGCGATTATACGATCGTGCTATTCGGTTTGGTAAAACTATTGCGTAAATCCCCGGAAATTATTGGAAAAGATCTGGGTCAATTTCTCCTGGAAAAACAGCCTGATATTGCGAAGGGGTACAACATTATAAAAGGTTTTCTCAACATCTCGGTTCCTGATAAATACTTCACCTCATTTCTTCGGAAAATATATGCAGATGTTACTTTCGGAAGAAAAGAACCGTCAGGAAAGAAAATCATGGTGGAGTATTCCTCGCCGAATACCAATAAACCATTGCACCTGGGACACCTGCGCAACAATTTTCTTGGAGGAAGTATTGCAAAAATTCTCGAGGCAAATGGAAATAAAGTCATTAAGACATGTATCGTAAATGATCGTGGCATTCATATATGTAAATCAATGCTGGCGTGGAAAAAATTTTCAGACGGAGAAACGCCTGATTCCGCAAACCTGAAAGGAGATCATTTTGTTGGAAAATATTATGTTCTTTTTGAAAAAGAATTGCAGGTACAGGCGAAATCCGTGCTCGACGGAATTCTTTCAGGACGACTTGAAGGAATCGAAGAAGAAAGTGCACAAAAAGTACGGTTGTTTTTGGAGAAGATGTCAGCCATGAATGAAACCGATGAAAAACGAAAAGATCTTTTTGAAGAACTTAACGAAATAGCCCGGTACCACACACCGCTTATGAATGAAGTAAGGCAAATGCTGCTCTCCTGGGAAAACGGAGATGCTGATACAATGAGTCTGTGGAAAAAAATGAATACATGGGTCTACGAAGGA
Source organism: Flavitalea sp. (assembly GCA_035526135.1). Taxonomy (GTDB): domain Bacteria; phylum Bacteroidota; class Bacteroidia; order Chitinophagales; family Chitinophagaceae; genus Flavitalea. The sequence continues at coordinate 3,883 of DATLDA010000090.1, read as the reverse complement.
TTCGATATTACTTATAAACAAATTGGCAGCACGTTTGACAAAATATATTACGAAAGTGATACTTACCTTCTCGGAAAAGAATATGTTGAAGAAGGGTTGGCAAAGTCACTGTTTACCCGAAAAGAAGATGGTAGTGTATGGATTGATCTGACAGCGGACGGGTTAGATGAAAAGCTCGTGCTGAGAAAAGATGGTACCTCTGTGTATATCACGCAGGACCTGGGTTTGGCAAACAGAAAGTATACAGACTACAAAATGGATGAAAGTATTTATGTGATTGGTGATGAACAGAACTATCACATGAAAGTACTTTCACTTATCTGCAAAAAACTCAAAATTCCGAATGCGGATGGTATACATCACTTGTCATATGGCATGGTGGATCTTCCCACAGGTCGTATGAAGAGCCGAGAAGGAACGGTAGTAGACGCAGATGATATTGTTGAAGAAATGAAAACTGTTTCAGCTCAGCATACAAATGAACTCGGTAAAGTAAAAGATTTTGAACCCGCTGAACTTGAACATCTGTATCATACGATCGGACTTGGTGCATTAAAATTTTTCCTCTTGCGGGTGGATCCTAAGAAGCGGATGGTATTTAATCCGGAAGAATCGATTGAATTTCATGGATTCACCGGTCCTTTTATTCAATATACACATGCACGTATCCGTTCGATCCTGAAAAAGGAAACCCCGATAGGGAAAAATGAATCAGAAACGTTACTTCCATTGGAGAAAAAGGTATTGGTAGAGCTGGAAAGATTTCCTTCCATTATTCAACAGGCAGGCCAGGAACTCAATCCTTCCGTCATCGCGATCTATGTATTCGGATTGTCTCAGTCCTATAATTCCTTTGTAACTGAATTGCGTATCCTTACTGCAGAATCGGATGCAAAGAAAGAATTACGGTTGCAACTCTCACAGGCAACTGCTTTTGTGATCAAAAATGCAATGGGTTTATTGGGAATTGAAGTTCCGGAGAGGATGTAAAAGAAATTCAAAATGAAAAATGAAAAATTCAAAATGAAAAATTAAAAATGAAAATCATTTTCCTCAAAGAATCAAATAAAGGAAAATGTTAAAAGCTCATTAATGCATTGGTCTAAGCAGATTTTTAATTTTTAATTTATAATGCAATTCGTTCGTGCCGTTTTTTAATTTTTAATTTTTAATTATAACCCCAATTGCCCCTGTTTCGATTTCAATGAATTCAAAGAAGGATCCATTTCAATAGCTTTATCACACAACTGCATTCCTTTTTGCTTCTCTCCTTTTTTCTGGTAGCTGAGTCCGATCATATACAGAACTCGTGCATTTGTTTTATCGAGTGTAAGTACCTGATCCCAGTAATCTATAGCGAGTTGGTACTTTCCTGACTTGTAATAAGCCTGTGCAATCTGGTACAGAATCTCCTGATCTGAGGGTTTACGTGTTAAAATTTGCCTGAAAACTTCTACCGCTTTTTCATGCTGGCCAACGTTCATGTATGCGTTCCCCAGGTTTTCGAGGTAGTCATTGCTTTTTGTGTAGCCACGGTCACCGGCGAGTTGGATATAGTAAAGTGATTTTTTGTAATCAGGTATGGCATAGTACACAAGTCCGGCTTCGTATATCCATGTAACTTTGGAACTATCAAGGCTGATTGCTTTCTCGAAATTTGCAGCCGATAATTTATAATTGCTCATATCGAGATAAGACCGTGCAATGGTGTACGGAATTTCTCCTTTCTTCGGTTCTTCTTTTGCAGCTTCAGTCAGATATTTAATCGCCTCGCCGTAATTTTCCTGCTGATAGTAACTGTTGCCGATAATAAAATTCACAGGTTTATTCAATTTCAATTCCTGTACTTTTTTCGAATAACGGATCGCATCAGCCCACTTCCTTGTGTTGAACGACAGTGTTGCAAGATTTTCTATAACTACAGGATTTGATGGTTGTAGTTTTTCGGCTTTCAAAAAAGTTTCTTTCGCTTCAAAGTACCTGTTTTGGGCATTGTAGGTATCTGCCAATTCAAGATAATAGTCGAGATTATCCGGTGCCAAGGAAATCGCCTTTACAAATCTTTTTTCTGCTTCCCGGAATCGGCGGGCAGTTTTTTCTTCTTTCCCTTTTTCGAAATAGATGGCAGCGCTGTCTGTTTGCGCACCGGCGGAGAGAAAGGATATACAGCAAAGCGCAAGAATACACCTATGGATATTCATAAAATAATTGTGGGATTGTTGGTAGTAAGTGAGGCCAAAAATCATTCCAGAGTTCTACTTTAGAACTATACAACTTAACGGGGGAAGGTGCACATTTAGTGCATACATTTTGTCATTTTTATCCACCAGAGAACAGGAGACAGCAGGGTTAAATACATCTCCTGTCCCGCCATATATGCGAGCATCAGAATTGAATATCTCTTTCCATTCATTTTTGCCTTTTGCATAAATTTTCCAGTCTCGTCTGACAACGGGAGTCACATTCAAAATGATAAGCACGTTTTCATTTTCTTTTTTCCCTTTTCGCATATACACCATTACAGATTCGGCCCTGTGATTGAGATCGATCCATTCAAATCCTTCCATGGAGAACTGGTTCTCATACAAAGCAGGCTCCGCTCTTAATAATTTATTGAGATCGCGTACGCAATCTTTCATCAACCTGTGAGAATCGAATTGAAGTAGATCCCACTGTAATTCCGTTTTATAATTCCACTCACTCGTTGCACCAAATTCATTTCCCATAAATAATAACTTTCCGCCGGGATGGGTGAACATGTAGGAATACATCAACCGGAGATTGGCGAATTTCTGCCACTCATCTCCGGGCATTTTATATAGCATGGGACTTTTCCCGTGAACAACTTCATCATGACTGAGAGGGAGCATAAAATTTTCATCATAATAATACATCATGCTGAACGTAAACTTATCCTGGTGATGCATTCGGTGCAATGGATCGAGTTTAAAGAAATCAAGCGTATCGTGCATCCAACCCATCATCCATTTCATTCCAAATCCGAGTCCTCCACTGAATGTCGGTTTACTTATGCCGGGCCAGTCGGTAGCTTCTTCAGCGATAGTTTGAATGTCATGAAAATCCCGAAACATTGTTTCATTAAAATCCTTGATAAAAGCAATTGCTTCGAGGTTGCCATCCCCTCCATGTTCATTTGGTTCCCATTGTCCGTGATCTCTTGAATAATTTAATTTCAACATGGAACTGACGGCATCCACCCTGAATCCATCCACGTGAAATTTGTCGAACCAGAAGCGCGCATTGCTAATGAGAAAAGATTTTACCTCACCTCTTTTATAATTAAAAATGTATGAGTTCCAATCGGGATGAAAGCCTTTTCGCTGGTCTGCATATTCATAAGTATGCGTACCATCGAAAAGATAAAGGCCATGTGCATCATATGGATAATGCGAAGGCACCCAGTCGAGCACTACCCCGATCCCTTCACGATGAAAAGCATCGACCAGTTCCATAAACTGCTGGGGTGTTCCGTAACGCGAAGTAGGCGCAAAGTATCCCGTACCCTGGTAGCCCCAGCTGCCATCAAACGGATGTTCCATAACAGGCATGAATTCGACATGTGTGAATCCCATTTCCTTCACATACGGAACAAGCTTCTCACGGAAAAAATCGTAGGAATTATATTGTTCTTCATCATTTTTATCCGGTCGCATCCAGCTGTCCAGGTGAACTTCATAAACACTCCACGGAGCATCGAGTGAATTGTGTGTCTTTCGTGTGTTCATCCAGTCGACGTCGTTCCATTCATATTCGAGATGCCAGGTAACAGAAGCAGTTCGCGGTCTTTTTTCCCAAAAATTTGCATACGGATCGCCTTTATCCAGCTTTATTCCTTGGTAGCCGTGAATGTGGTATTTGTAAG
>DATLDA010000071.1:0-5706 GCA_035526135.1 Flavitalea sp. | reverse complement strand
GATCACGCTGTATAATGATGTCACCAATTATACCACGGGAAAAACACCGGTGGTGAATGCAGCATTCGGGCTCGCATTAACGCTTCTTGGCGTGCCATTGTATTGGTACTTCAGATGGAAGAAAAAAAGGTAAATGATATTTCACACCCGCGCGTCTGACGTAGTCGGACAGGAAAAGATGCAAAGCAAGTAACAATCATCGCTAAAACTTCTGTGGTCGAAGAAAACGCAAAGAAATAATATCCGGTTCGTTTAGGATAAAATCTAAAATCTAAAATCGCAAATCTAAAATTATTTCTCTACCGTCACTCTTTTCCCATAACGTAACCGGAGTGAATCTTTAATTCGGATTGTATCTTTCGGCTGAGCAGGGATGAGGTAATATAATTTGAAGTTTACTGAATCAGAGGTTTCCATCAGTATTGATGTGCCAAGAGATTTCAACTGGTTGAATCTTTTCACTGCTCTTGCTTTCATGTCCGTTCTTTCAACAATAAATTTATAGGTACCGGAATTTGACTCAGCAGCCGCAATACGGTCGAGTGAATCTTTCCGCGCATTTTCAATTGAATCGGTATTGATCACAGGGGGCGCTGTTCCGACAGCATCTTTTTCAATCACATTGTCGTCTGAAGTTTTGTTGTTATACAGGCTGTAACCACCCCATATTACCGCTGCAATTCCAATGAGCACGCCCATTGTTATAAGGAGTTTTCGTAACCCTGTATTTTGCGAAGCAGAATTATAACGTTCTTCGTAAGCTGTTTTATTTCTCCTGTATTGTTCATTCTCCCCATCATTGCTCATTTCCATCCGTTCTAGCAGCGGTTCACCTGCTTTGAATTCCAACAGGTCGGCCCTTGTTTTGTGAAGGCTTCCAATCCCTTCGAGGTGAAATGGCTTTCCGATGTTGAGCATATTCTTGCCATCTTCCAGGTAAGATTCCAGATCTGAAATGGCAAGTGGACGAATTTTTCCGGTCTGCGTACGGATAAAATCAATGAAAGCATCGTCTGGTTTTGCTATCGGTTGTTGTATGAAACGAATATGCTGGCCAAGATCAACAGTATTTTTATCGGATGGATCAGGTATGGGTACAGAGGCATCTAATTGAAAAGTGCCAATGCCCGGGAGATTCAGTTGTTTATTCTGGTATAAATATTTGGCAAAAAGAACGTCTAGCTTCAAGGTATTAAGGATTTTGGTTCAAGTTAGCCATAAATTGCGGCTGCACAAGTTAACGTAAAACACCTATTTTAATTTTTTTGACCTAAAGAAAGCATGGATGCTGACAAGTGATGAATTGAAGTTTATTGAATATTGGAAGTCGCGCCGGGAAATGGAAAGCCGGTGGTATTATCAGTTGCTCACTGGATTGCCTGTTGGATTGCTTTTTGGTCTTCCCATATTCCTGATTTTATTTTCCAGCCGGTATTGGTATAAGAGAGCTGATATGCAGGCTATCAGTTCATTGAATCCTTTGATACTAATTATTGCAGTGGCGGCAATTGCGTGCTTTACTGCGATATTTCATAAGCGTACGCTTTGGGACCGAAAAGAGCAACAGTACAAGGAATTTCTCTCTCGAAAAAATCCGTAAACCCTTAGCTGTGCTGTAATGCAGCTGAAATGCAACGGTTACTGTCTTAAATGTATCATTATCTTTGTACAAATTCAAAACCACAATGAGGATCTCTTTTCTGTACCTTTTTCTCTCCGTTTCTATTGTTTTTTCCGGATGTATTAAGAACGATACCGGCTGTGCTTATAAAGACAATAATCTGATCGCCCCATCATCGGAGGAGCAAGCTGTATTGAATTATATTACTTCAAACGGTATCAGTGCTACCAAGCATGGCAGTAATATGTATTATGAAATTGTGAATACGGGAAGTGGCGGATCACCCGATGTTTGCTCGCGTGTTACCGTCAGTTATTCAGGAAAATTGACAAACGGCACCGAATTCGACAAACAATCCAATTATGTTTTCGTATTGGGTTCATTGATTGAAGGATGGAAAAAAGGGCTTCCATTGATTCAAAAAGGCGGCCGTATCAAATTGTACATTCCTCCTTCTCTTGGATATGGTACCATCGATGTAAAAGATCAATCAGGCACGATAATCATTCCCGCGAATTCAGTTATAATTTTTGATATTACACTGGTTAGTTTCGAATAGCAACTAAATCAATCAGCGGGTCAGTCAATAAGTCTATCGTTTTCCCGGTATTTTTGTATCAAATCCTCCGCTTGCCACACGAATCGATCTCAGTATTCGACATGTTCAAAATCGGAGTAGGTCCGTCCAGTTCTCACACGCTCGGACCGTGGCGCGCAGCAGAGCGATTCATTCATTCTCTCGATCAGCAGAATCTTTTATTCAAAGTAAGGGACATCCGGGTTTTATTGTACGGGTCACTTGCAAAAACTGGCCATGGTCATGGAACCGATATAGCAGTCCAACTCGGACTTTCAGGTGATGATCCTGTAACTTTTGAAGTGGAAAAGATAGCAGCTAAAATCAAAGATATCGGAGAGATGAAGAAGCTGGTATTGAACGGTCGCCATGAAGTACAATTTGACCCGCGCGAGGACATAGAATTCCTGATGTCTGAATCACTGCCCTTTCATCCGAATGCACTTTCCTTTCTTGTAACACTTGATACAACGGAACAATTTTCAGAAACGTATTACTCAATTGGGGGTGGCTTTGTTACAAAAGAAGGAGAGAAGAATTCCGGATCTTCCACGGTACCATTGCCGTTCCCGGTTGACAAAGCTGCTGACCTGCTTCACTGGTGCCGGAAAACAGGTTTGTCCATTTCCGATGTTGTGTTAGAAAATGAAGGAGCGTGGAGAAGTGAAATGGAAACACGATCCGGATTGTTGAAGATCTGGCAGGTAATGAAAGAATGTACTTTCCGCGGATGTCATACGAAAGGAATTTTACCGGGGGGACTGAACGTAACCCGTCGTGCAGAGGAATTAAATAAAAAATTGTTGCACGATACAGTATACAAAGGATACGAGGAATGGATTGCAGCGATCAAAAAAGGAGGACATGATTTTAAATACATTCTTGATTGGGTAAGTTGTTTTGCCCTGGCTGTGAATGAGGAAAATGCATCCTTTGGCCGGGTTGTCACTGCTCCGACAAACGGAGCTGCCGGTGTCATTCCTTCGGTCATGCACTATTATACCTGTTTTTCGGAAGGAGGTGATACGGAAGAAAAGATCATTCCGTTCATGCTTACCGCTGCAGAAATTGGAAGTATTTTTAAAAAAGGAGCGACCATATCAGCCGCTATGGGAGGATGCCAGGCGGAGATCGGAGTTTCTTCTGCCATGGCAGCGGCCGGATTAACAGAAGTGATGGGAGGAACACAGAGACAGGTTTTGATGGCCGCTGAAATTGCAATGGAACATCATCTCGGACTCACGTGCGATCCGGTCGGAGGGCTGGTACAAATTCCCTGTATCGAAAGAAATACAATGGGTGCGATCAAAGCCATCACGGCTTCCCAGCTTGCCTTACAAAGCACACCGGATTTCGCTAAAGTTTCACTTGACGGGGTAATAAAAACAATGTGGGATACAGCCGTTGACATGAGTCATAAATACAAGGAGACGGCCGAAGGCGGACTGGCGGTACATATACCGATTAGTCTCAGTGAATGCTGAACAATCGCTATCAGCAATCAGCTGTCAGCTATCCCACACTCATTGATTCAAGATTGAATACTATCACGTTATAGTTTATTTTATCCATTGCTCTCTTTGAATTAAAATTTCATGCAAAGATGCAAAGAGAGCAAAGACGCAAAAATTTCCGCTTATTAATTTCAAGCAAACTTAAAAGGCAAAAAAAAATCTGCAATCGTAAATCTTAAATTTAAAATTCTTCAACCACTCCGTACAACGTATCTCTCTCCACCGCTTTTCTTCTCGCAGATTTTATCAGTTGAACCAATTGCTCTGTGGTCATCGACGGATGTTGTTCTTCCGATCCGGCCATTGAATAGATCTTTGTAGAGTCATCTATCGTTCCATCAATATCGTTTACTCCAAAAGATAATGACAGTTGCGCGTTTTGTCTGCCAAGCATTGGCCAGTAGGCCTTGAGGTGGGGGATATTATCCAGATATAATCTTGAAACGGCATACACTTTCATGTCATCAACAAGGGAGCTTTCTGCAATATGACTCATCTCATTGTCTTTGTTGCGGAACTTAAGAGGAATAAAAGTATTGAAGCCGCCCGTTTTATCCTGTAGTTGACGTAGCCTTTCCATATGATCTATGCGGTGTGTATGATTTTCGATATGACCGAAAAGCATCGTCGCATTGCTGTGCATTCCCAGTTGATGAGCAGTCTCATGTATTTTCAACCATCCATCCGCATCCACTTTGTCCGCAGCAATCTTATTCCGTATGTCAGGATGAAAAATTTCTGCGCCTCCACCGGGGATAGAATCGAGTCCTGCTTGCTTTAATAAAGACATTCCTTCTTCAACTGTAACCTTCGCCTTTCTGAACATGTAATCAAGTTCAACCGCCGTGAATCCTTTAATATGCAATGAAGGGCGGTGTGCCTTTATCTTACGCAGCAGTTCTGCAAAATAGGCAAGGTTCATTTTGGGATGAACGCCTCCAACAATGTGCACTTCGGTAACCGGCTTTCCATCGTAACTTTTTACTATATCCATCATTTGTTCAGAAGATAGTTCCCATCCTTCTTCGCGGTTTGCATATAAGCGCGAATAAGAACAGAACGCACATGCAAACACACAGACATTCGTAGGTTCGATATGAAAATTTCGATTGAAGTAGGTACGGTCGCCGTGAATTTGTTCTCTTACCCAGTTGGCGAGTGCACCTAAAAAAGAAAGACTGCCCTTCTCAAAGAGGAGCAGTCCTTCATTTTCACTGATGCGTTGACGATTGATTATTTTATCTGCAATTTTCTGTAAGTCTGGGTTTTTTTCGTTTGCAATTATTTGTTTAATTCCGTCCGTCATTTTTTCTTGATGATTCTTTCTGTGATCACTTTGTTATCATACAACAGTTTGATATGGTAAACACCACTTGCATACCGGCTCAGATCGATCCGCATATTGTTGGTGGCATTGCCATTATAAACCCTTGAGAATACAACCTGGCCGGCTGCATTGGATACCTGGATCCCTTTCAGGTTGGCAGGTGCTAATAAATGTTGCACGTTGAATACGCCATCAAACGGATTCGGTGAAATCATGAATCCGTTCTTCTTCAAACGGGCGGGCAAAGTTACGGTGGAAATATTGATATTATCGATGTAGGTGTTATTGCCGCGGCTGCTGGTATTCCGGAATACAACCTGGAAATTTGAATTAACAGGAACAAATTTTGAAATGTCAATGAAATCTGTTCTAAACTGGCTTTTTGCAGTTGGTACAAAACCCACTGTATCTGTTGCCGGATAGGTATAAGGGAAATTCGGATCGCCGACTGTCTGTAACTCAGCTCCCCATTTCTTATAGACGGATTTGAATGTTTTTCCACAGTCTGTTGTCAGCAAAACTTCCAGCGTATCGAGAGGGATACCCGTACTGCCGGGGAATCGTGCAGTAACATGTGCCACATCAAATTTGATATATACGCTATCTACGGCAGCGATCTGTACCAATGGAGAATACAAGTCATCTTTTTTACCATTGCTGTTAAAGC
>DATLDA010000034.1:0-4448 GCA_035526135.1 Flavitalea sp. | reverse complement strand
CAGTTATTTTACAACTCTATTTTTATTCTAATTTTTTTACATCATAGCCCATACCTCATACCCGATACCCCATACCTCATACCCCATACCTCATACCCCATACCCGTAGCCCTCACCCCACCTCTTTTCCTTACCTTTGCCTCCCTGTCAAAATGGCTATTAAAGGGAAAGTAGCACTCTATTTGACTGGAAATCGGTTCATCAGGTACTAAAGCGTTTTTCGCCAGGTACTCATCACTCAATCAAGCGCATTTATGTTAGGTTTTATATCGAAAATGTTCGGCGGGAGCAAATCGGAAAAAGATATCAAAGGGATCCAGCCTGCTGTGAGCATTATCAATCAACATTTCACGTCATTTCAATCCATTTCAAACGATCAGCTTCGAAATAAAACGGTTGAATTAAAACAGAAGATCAAAGAACATCTTCGTGAGATAGATGATAAGATCGCTGTCTTATCCAAAGAAGCGGAAGAATTGCCGTTTAGTGATATTACCGGAAAAGACAATTTGTACAATGAAGTTGACAAACTGAAAAAAGACAGGGATAAAGAAATCGAAGTTGTATTGAATACAATACTTCCGGAAGCATTTGCTGTAGTAAAAGAAACGGCGCGACGTTTCAAGGAAAATTCAGAACTCGTTTCTTCTGCAACGGAACTTGATAAATCCCTTAGCATAAAAAAAGACTATATCCGCATAGAGGGAGATAAAAGTATTTTCAAGAACACCTGGAAAGCTGGCGGTAATACAATCACCTGGAACATGCTTCACTATGATGTCCAATTGATCGGCGGTATGGTACTGCACCAGGGTAAGATTGCCGAAATGGCCACTGGTGAAGGCAAAACCCTTGTATCGACTCTTCCGGCATATTTGAATGCATTAACAGGTGAAGGAGTACATATTGTTACCGTGAATGATTATCTCGCAAAACGTGATTCTGAATGGAACGGAACATTATACGAATGGCTTGGGCTTACTGTTGATTGTATCGACAGACATTCGCCCAACAGCCATGAAAGACGCGAAGCATACCAGGCTGATATCACTTATGGCACCAATAATGAATTCGGATTTGATTACCTGCGCGATAACATGGTACACACCCCGGATGAAATGGTGCAGAGAAAGCACCATTATGCCATGGTCGATGAAGTAGACAGTGTGCTGATCGATGATGCTCGGACCCCTTTGATCATTTCCGGTCCGGTGCCGAAAGGCGATGAACAGCAATATCACCTGATGATGCCTCGCGTGGAAAAACTCGTTGATATGCAGAAACAGGTGGCGAACCGCTTCCTGATCGAAGCAAAGAAGAAATTCGGCGAAGGAGATGAAGATCCAAAAAGCGGCGGCCTTGCGTTGATGCGTGCCCACCGGGGACTACCCAAAAACAGCGCATTGATAAAATTTTTAAGTGAGCCCGGAGTTCGTGTGAAGCTGCAGAAGTCGGAGAATTATTATCTGGCAGACCAACAAAAGGAAATGCCTAAAGTTGATGAAGAACTTTTTTTTCATATCGATGAAAAAAACAATTCCGTTGAACTGACTGACAAGGGACTGCAGGCCATCACGAAAAGCGGTGAAGACCCTGAATTTTTTATCCTTCCGGATATCGGAATTCTCCTTGCCGAAATCGATAAAAGCGAAGCTTCACCCGAAGAAAAACTTCAACGTAAAGAAGTATTACTGAATGATTATTCTGTAAAGGCTGACCGCATTCATACTGTTCAACAATTACTTAAGGCATATACATTGTTTGATCGTGATGTGGAATACGTTGTTATGGATGGCGCCGTAAAAATTGTGGATGAACAAACAGGTCGTATTCTTGACGGTCGGAGATATAGTGACGGATTACACCAGGCCATTGAAGCAAAAGAAAATGTAAAGATTGAAGCTGCCACGCAGACTTACGCCACCATCACGCTGCAAAACTATTTCAGAATGTATCACAAGCTTTGTGGTATGACCGGCACTGCAGAAACAGAAGCCGGGGAATTCTGGGATATTTATAAACTGGACGTGGTTACAGTGCCTACAAATGTTCAGGCGATCCGCAAAGACCACCAGGATCTTGTTTACAAAACAAAAAGAGAGAAATATAAATCAGTAATAGAAGAAATTGAAAACTTACGCAATGCCGGCAGACCAGTACTTGTAGGTACCACTTCTGTTGAAGTAAGTGAGTTGCTAAGCAAAATGCTGCAAGGCAAAAAAATTCCGCACAATGTTTTGAATGCAAAACAACACGCCCGCGAAGCACAGGTTGTTGTAGAAGCTGGACTCGCCGCCGCTGTAACCATTGCTACTAACATGGCCGGTCGTGGAACAGATATTAAACTCGGTCCCGGTGTAAAAGAGGCAGGTGGCTTGGCAATCATCGGCACGGAGCGCCATGAAAGTCGCCGCGTTGACCGGCAATTGAGAGGACGTGCAGGAAGGCAGGGAGACCCTGGAACTTCTCAATTTTATGTTGCGCTGGAAGATGAACTTATGCGGTTGTTCGGAAGTGAAAGAATTGCTGCCATCATGGACCGGTTTGGTTATAAGGAAGGAGAAGTGATCCAGCACAGCATGGTAACCAAAAGTATCGAACGTGCGCAGAAAAAAGTTGAAGAAAACAACTTTGGCATTCGCAAGCGATTACTGGAATATGATGATGTAATGAACAAGCAGCGGAATGTCATTTACAAAAAGAGAAATCACGCGTTATTCGGTGAGCGGCTTGCTCTTGATCTTGACAACGCCTTTTATATCGTCGCAGAAGGTTTGATCACATCATTTCAGGAACAAAGCGATTACGAAGGATTCAAACTGGCGGCCATTGTAAACTTTGGTATTGACAGCGCAATCACGCAAACTCAATTTGAAAAAACGAATCCGAACGAGCTCGCCGGAATATTATATGATGAAGCGATTGACCGGTACGAACAAAAGATGCAGCAACTTCGAAAACAGGCGGTCCCGGTTTTTAAAAATATCAGACAATCACAGGGATCTCATATTGAAAATGTAGTAGTGCCCTTTACAGATGGCAAAAAGGGAATACAAGTGCTGGCTAACCTCAATAAAACTCTGGAGTCGGATGGACGTGAGCTTGGGAATGCTGTCGAACGACAGATCACGCTTGCCATTATCGATGAAACATGGAAAGAACACCTGCGTGCAATGGATGATCTGAAACAAAGTGTACAGACAGCCTACCTTGAACAAAAAGATCCTCTTGTAATTTATAAGATAACTGCATTTGATTTGTTCAAACGGATGGACAGTGAAGTGAACCGGGAAATTGTAAGTTTCCTTTGCCACGCACAGATACCCATAGAAAAAGAAAATGGCCAGATCCGGGAAGGAAGAGAACAAAAAACAGACATGAGCAGAATGCAGGCCAATAAAGAACAGGTCGATGCAAGAGGGGATGACTATGCAGCTAATGAAAATGATTATTACGATCCTTCAACGCCTGTAAAACAAGAACCCGTTAAAGTTGGCCCGAAGATCGGCCGCAATGATCCGTGTCCTTGCGGAAGCGGTAAGAAGTACAAGAATTGTCACGGCAGGGAATAAAAGAAGATGGGGAGTTTTGAGAAAGAAGTTTGGGAGTTTGGAAAAAAAGTTTGGGAGTTTAAAAAAGTTTGGGAGTTTAAAAAAGAAGTTTGGGTGGTTAGAAATTTTTTATGGATTGAAATTTACTTAACCTCCGGTTTGTTCTAATTCATTTTAACTTTCAAACTCACAAACTCCCAAACTTTCAAACTCACAACTCCCAAACTCACAACGCGCAAACTATTTCAGCCCATATTTATACTTATAGCGCTCGTACAATTGTTTGTGATGGTCTGTGAGATCGATCTTTCGGCCTTGTATGAAAGCATCGGTGAGAATACTGGACCGCATATCGAGCAGATCCCCTGTGGTAATAATTATGTTGGCATCTTTTCCCGTTTCAATGGAGCCCGTACGATCTGCAATTCCTAAGATGCGGGCTGCATTCAACGTAATGGCACTTACAGCTTCCTCTTTAGTTAGTCCATAGGAGGCTGCAGTGCCTGCATTAAAAAGAAGATTTCGTCCACGTGTCTGTCCGTCATCATCATTGATCGCAAACAATACACCGGCTTTTTGCAGCATCGCCGGCGTTTTAAAAGGTTGGTCAACATCATCGTCCTGCATGGCGGGAAGATTGTGCATGGGGCCCAAAATAACCGGTATGCCATTTTGTTTTAAAATGTCGGCGATCTGCCAGCTGTCAGCTCCTCCGACAATGACTACGTCGAAATTGAATTCTTTGACAAAATCAATTGCGACAAGCATTTCCTTCACCAAATCGCAGTGGACGAAAAGTTTTTGGGATTTATTGAACAATCCTTTTACAGCTTCGAACTTCAGGTTACTTATACTATGTGTCGATTCCCCATGATAAGCTTTTGCCTGACGAAAAAA
>DATLDA010000027.1:0-11052 GCA_035526135.1 Flavitalea sp. | reverse complement strand
CATCAGCGCCTTTCTGGGGTGCATAGATCTTAGCAGCGCCCTTGTCACCATATAAAACATTGTCAACATCACAGGCAATATGGAATTGTGTGGTTGGCTTTTGTGCTGGTGGAATAATCGAATGGATCTGAGAAAGGTTTTGTCCTGAAGGCGGTACTGTTTTACCATTTTTATCAAGTAACCGGAATCCGAGCGCACTGAGAATTCCCATGCCGGCATCGTTTGTCGCACTGCCTCCGAGACCCAGGATAATTTTTTGTGCACCTCTTGTAACTGCATCCTGTATTACCAATCCGGTTCCATAAGTGGAAGTGTTCATCGGGTTGCGATCAGGTTCTTTCAACAGAAGAAGGCCACTCGTTGAAGCCAGTTCGATAATAGCAGTAAGTGATGCCTGTTCCCACTGATAACTGGTTTCCATCCTTCTGCCTAAAGCGTCTGCACCCAGGCAGGCAATGGTTTCAGTTCGCAGGTAATATCTCATAACAGCAGCAAATCCGTCACCACCATCGGCCAGTGGGAACGGAAGAATTCTAAAGTTCATTTTCTGCTCCAGCAAAGCTGATTCAATGATACGACACACATCAAAGCTTGTGAGACTTCCTTTGAATTTGTCGGGCGCTATGATGATATTTATTGTTGACATTTGTTAGGGTAATGCGCTAAGGTGCTCAAACAATTTTAATCACAGAAATCCTTTACTAATACTATGCTGCATTTCACTTTGCATCTTATCTTTCTTTAGATTTTCAATTGGAACAAATTAAATCCGAAAAGAGACTCACGTAAATCCATTATTTTCCATTTCATGACGAATTCTTTTTTACAGGTTTCGCTTTGTCTGGTGGCAGGCATCTTGCTGATTGTTATTTTAACTGCACGCTTTCGCATCCCTGCATTTTTTGCCCTATTTGTTGCCTGTTTCGTTGTGGGTCTGGGAGTTGAATTACCGGTTACTTCTGTAATAGAAATAATGAAAGATGGATTTGGTAACATCATGCGGTCGCTCGCTTTTATTATTGTAATTGGCACTGCATTAGGTGTCATCCTGGAATTCACCCGGAGTACCCAGGTGATTGCATCTTTCATACTTCGTAAAACAGGTGACCGCCATGCACCATTAGCCATGAGTATCACGGGATTTGTTGTTGGTCTGCCCATTTTTTGTGATTCGGGGTACATAGTCATGAGTGGAGTTAACAATTCCCTGCAGCGAAAAACAGGTATCCCCATGCCGGTAATGGCAATCTCACTTGCGACAGGATTGTATTCTGTTCATTGCCTTTTACCACCACATCCCGGCGCCGCTGCGGCAGCAGCTTTATTAAAAGTGGATTACGGCAAATTGATATTAACCGGTCTATTGGTTGCATTACCTGCTATGATGGCCGGAAATTGGTGGGCTAAACGAATGGGGCGCCGTGTGCAATCAAAAGAAGAAATGCCGCCGGACGAAAAATCTGCTTCTAATCAAGAGCTACCCTCAACAGGAAAAGCTTTCCTGCCTGTTGTGGTGCCTATACTGCTGATCGCTATCAGGTCGTTCTTTCTGAACAGTCCTTCATTATTAGATAATTTAAAGCCGGCTTTAATTTTAGGCGAACCGATAATAGCACTTTCGATCGGTCTTTTGCTTGCGCTGAATTGTAAAAGAGCATGGAAGAAAAATGAAATTGGAAAATTGTTACAGGAAGCCGCGGAGAAAGCAGGTGGAATTCTGGTAATCATCGGTGCGGGTGGAGCCTTCGGCGCCATTTTAGCCGTCACCAGGATTGGTCATCATTTCAGTGAAGCAGTGTCATTGGAACATTTCGGTATTTTTTTTCCTTTCCTTTTGACAGCAATATTGAAAACAGCGCAGGGATCGTCTACGGTTGCCATCATTACAGCTTCTTCCATTGTCCTTCCTTTACTGCCTTCCTTAGGACTTACGAGCGAAAATGGGGCTTTACTCACGGTTTTATCTATGGGGGCCGGTTCAATGATGATTTCGCATTCAAATGATGCTTATTTCTGGGTGATTGCCAAATTTTCAGGACTTGAGATGAAAACAATGCTCAAAGTCTATTCATTGGCTTCTATCATTATGGGAGTGATCTCAATTCTGATGATTTATTTCATTTCCCTCATTACAGGATATTGAATTTCAATGCAGCCGTTACCAGCATTTAAAATTATTGCGTGGTTTCACAAATTCGCCGAACGGTAAGTGCATTTATCTGTTTTATGACTATTTTTGAAGCACTGCTTTGGTTCTGATTGTAACAATTCCTAAAATCTGTTCCTGCGACTTACCTGTGCGATCAGGCCCCTAGGCCCGATAGTTACCTTTAATATTCGAGCAAAATGCCTGAAACAAAAATATTTGACGAAGGGATATGGGATGCTTTCCGCGGTGGAGATAAGAAGTCGTATGCTGTCATTTATCGTTATTACTATCCACGCATTTACAACTACGGGATGAAGTTCACTTCAGATAATGCGCTGGTGGAAGATTGCAGTCAGGAGATTTTCACTGCATTCTGGCATAACAGGGGTAGGCTTGAAAACGTCCAAAAAATGCAGAGTTATCTTTTCGTTTCCTTCCGCAATTGTCTGTTAAGGGCGATCCGGAAAAGTAATCAGATGACTGCCTTTTACGGAGAAGAACAACCTTTTTATGCGGCGATTTCTGTAGAGCAATTAATGATCAATGCTGAAAAAATGTATGAGCACCGGGTGAACCTCGATAAGGCGCTTGAATTATTGACTGAACGACAAAAGGAAGCGATCTTTTTCAAATTTTATGAGAACATGACGTATGAAGAAATTGCACATGTTCTCGATATTTCCGTCAAAGCCACCTATAAACTGGTAACACGCGCGGTTGCCGTACTCAGAACTTCATATCAGCAGAAAATATCTTCGATCTTTTAGTTCTAGGTTCCTGGTTCTTAGTTCTTAGTTGGTTGGAATTTGGGAATCGGGGAGTTTGAAGGTTTGATAGTTTGGAAGTCTGGTAGTTTGGGACTTTGAACAACTGACTGCTATACCCCATACCTCATACCTCACACCCGATACCCCATACCCATACCCCATACCCCACAGCTCTTTCATGGGGTAATTTTCATCTCTACCGACTCCTGTTCGCATGCATAAGGATTACTCCCATTACTCAGCGAATGATTTCATAGCTGATGATTTTTTTAAACAATGGGTTCAAAATCCCACTCCGGAACATTCAGCATTCTGGGAAGCGTGGATACAGCAACATACAAACAAGCAGGCTGAGATAACAGAGGCTGTCAACTTCCTTGGGAACATCCGGTTTCAGACGGATTTTCCCACTGAACAGGAAATCGAATATGCGTTGCGAAAACAATTACATTTAATTGACGCGATCGTTGACGTACATGATCATCAGCCTCGCCATACAATTACGCCGCGCATATTCAGTTGGATGGCTGCTATAATATTTTCAGCGCTTCTTTTTTTTGCGGGCTGGTATTTCTGGCAACCGGGAAATGTGACTATTGAAACCGTTACGGGCGAGGGTGAGATCAAAAACATCGCGTTGCCTGATAGTTCCTATGTCACCCTCAATAGTAATTCAACGCTGAGATATGGATCAAACATTTATTCCGCGACGCCGAGAGAAGTTTGGTTGAAGGGAGAAGCATATTTTGAAGTCAGGCCTTCGGGAAATTTGTCAGGATATTTCATTGTTCACTGTGATGAAATCGACGTGGAAGTTGCCGGAACGGCTTTTAATATCCGGAAATATCGCGGCAACATCAATGTATCACTCGATTACGGTAAAATTAAAGTCGCTTTGAAAAATGATCCTGGTTCTATCCTCTATCTTCAGCAGGGTGATTTCGTTCAATATTCGGATGATGATAAATACCTGTTGAAGAAGCAGGTGAAGACTGAAATGTATTCTGGATGGAGGAAAGAAAAGTTGCAATTGATCGATCTGCCCTTTGAAGATCTTGCGGTTTATCTGCATGATGTTTTTAAATTTGATTGCAGGATGGAAGGTGAGCAGGTAAAAAATATTTCTTTCACCGGTACATTATTGTTGAAAAATGAACAATCACTCCTGGGGTCTTTATCTGCACTTACAACCATGGAAATTATTAGATCGGACCGGTTGCTGATATTCAAACAAAAAAAGAAAAAACAGGTGCATGTTGTTGAATAATCCTGCAATCAATGAAAGGATGCTTCAAATTTTTTTTTTATACTACAGAAAACAATTAGTCAAACTAAGATGTGGATACATTTCAACCTGCAGATGAGGTAAACCTTGTTTGTGTGAACCGTAAAAAACTACTTTAGGGAATAGGAATAATTCAGTAACTTCTTATTTAAATTAACTATTATGAGACCTGCGCTTATCACCTCCCTGGTGTTTATTGCATGGGGACATGCAGCCACCGCTCAGAAACTGTCTCTCTCACCTCAAATCGGAATCGAAAGAAACAATACTACACTTCGTTACACAGATGTCGCCTCTTTTTCTCCTTTATGCCAGAATCTTTCCCCTCAGGCATCCTTAAGATTGGATTACCGTTTTCGTAAAGGTCATGGTCCATATACTGAGATCGGAACTACCAGACCCGTTGTCTCGGTTGATTTTAGAACCGTGGAAGGTGCTACAAGCAATACATCTGCTGAAACCGGTCCCTTCCGGTTAAAAATCGAAGGAGGTTATCAATTAAGTTCTAAGCCTTTCTTCTTTAAAAAATCGGCTCGTAAAATCGATATTCCAAAAGTTGTCGAAATGCCTTCCACTGTGAAAAAAAGCTGCGGCGGTTCTTCTTCATATGGTTATCGGGGGCATTGTTCCAGAAAATCCGGTGAGGAACTCGCGGCAAAATCAATGAAAAGAATCCCCGAGAAAATGACACGTGCCGTGAATAAAGGCTGGTCTTTCCGGATACAGCCTTCCCTGGGAGCGGCATATGTACCTGCACTAAAAAATGATGTTGTTCTTAAAAACGGAAATTCTGAATTTACTTACAATGCCGGGAATTATGATCTGGCAGTAGTATCACGGCTCGGTTTTGAATTCGCAAAGAATCATGACAGGATGTTTACGATTGCCGTACAATATCTCAAAGGAGTCGGGAACCTGGGTTCACGTTCTGTATCGTCGATGTCCGGAACAAAGACACATATTACACAGGTCCAATCAGCCGTATCAGGGTGGAGTCTGAAAGCAGGAATTCCGTTGAATTTATCCCACAAAAAACCGGATAAAAAAATTATGGAGCAGAAACATAATACGCCGTCGAAATGCCAGCAGTATAAAATGCATTGTGGCAGGTCAATTTGATATAAAATATTTGGTGGAATGATTGTAGCCCTCCTTCCTGGGGGGCTTTTTCTTACCGATTTTTATTCTTGAATAATCCCATTGCGATATTTAAAATAAGAATGAAAGGAGTGATAAGAAAAACAATCATCAACACCGCAATGATGCTATTTACTTCAAGATAAACAGATGTATATTTTACCTGTGTATTAGTCAATAGGGGTATTAATGCGATCAGCAAAGCAGTTAATGCAGTTAATACAATATGAACGTTTCTGGCAGCTCTTGAATAACTGGACGCACCATACATATAATACAAACACCAACTTACGATCAGCACGATAGCCATTGACATGTAGATTTGAGAAATTGCGACGATATAGTAAGTATCGGACAGGTGAAGGTCGAAAGTTTTGCTTCTCAGGAATGGTGAGCTGATGAGCAGGATGAGTGCTATTAAACCAAGAATGTGATAGGATCTTAAACGATTCATATTACCTGATCAGTTGAATGCTTTGGATACAACGCATTTGATGCCGGAAAATTATATAAAAAAGGCTTCGCCTCTTAAAAGGCTTCGCCTCTTAAAAAGCTTCGCCTCTTGTGCCGACATTTTCTTCCTTATCTGCCGTTAAATCACCGTTCCACTGCGCGGATACAATCATATCTTGATAATAATTCATTATTGTAGGGGATTTCAATATCCCTTGAACACCCGGTGGACCGGTATAGGCTATTTTCTGGTTGAAAATTAAAACGAATAGGCTAACTTTCCGGATCAACCCCTTGCCTGAAAGAACATAAACCTGAAATAAACAGAAGGTGAGTCTTCTGAATTCTTTCACGCAATACGTAAACTTTTGAGTTCAAAAGACCAGTTCATCACCACGAGCGGAGATATCGTTACATCAGTTGTAACACCGGAAGAAAAAGAACACCGTTACAAGCAACTTATCCAGGGTTTGCCAGCGGCAGTTTATACCTGTGATCTTGAAGGACGCATTCTTTTCTATAACAGGGCTGCTGCACTTCTTTGGGGAAGAGACCCAGTAATAGGCGTCGATCTGTGGTGCGGATCCTGGAAAATCTTCCATCCCGATGGGACTCCATTACCATTAGATACCTGTCCCATGGCCATTGCCTTAAAAGAAGGCAGGGCAATATTTGGTGAAGAAATCATTATTGAAAGACCTGACGGTGTTCGCAGAAATGTTCTACCCCATCCACGGCCTATCTACGATTCAGAGGGTAAAGTGGTAGAAGCAGTCAACATGCTCGTGGATATTACAGAACACAAAAAATCTCAATCTGCATTATCCGAAAGTGAAGGACGGTTCCAAAACATGGCAGATCAGGCTCCGCTTCTTATCTGGATGTCAGATGAAAAAGGACGTTGCAATTATCTGAATGCAAGCTGGAAAAATTTTACAGGCGTGTTTCCAGAAAACGAATCTGCCATTGACTTCCTGGAATATGTGCACCCGGATGATCTCGAAGAAACCAGAAAACTTTGGAAAAACGCCTTCACAAATAAACAAGCACTGGATCATATCATCAGATACCGTCATAAAAATGGCGATTATCATATTATGCATTTGTCAGCTACCACGCGCTTCAGTAAGAAAAATGAATTCGTTGGATATATTGGTTTGTTGAATGACATCACTTTTCAGGAAAATTCCAAGACGCAGTTGGAAGAACTGGTGGAACAACGAACAAAAGAATTGAAAAAAGCGAATGCAGGTCTCGAAAGATCCAACAAAGAGCTCGAGCAGTTCGCCTATGTTGCCAGTCACGACCTTCAGGAACCATTGCGAAAAATTCAGGCCTTTACCAGCTTGCTCGAAAAAAGTGCGGAAGGGGTTCTCAACGAACAGTCTACACATTACCTCCATAAAATCATCAATTCAGCCGAACGTCTCTCAAAGCTGATCGAAGACCTGTTGAATTTTTCAAGGCTCGCACGATTTGATGGAAGTTTCCAAAAAACGGATTTAAATACGATTGCAGCTTCTGTTCTCAACGATTTTGAAATTGCGATTAACGCCAGAAAAGTTGAAGTGAAATGCGATAAGTTGCCTGTAATTGAAGCCAACGCAATACAAATGCACCAGCTTTTTCAGAATCTGATTAGCAATTCATTAAAGTTCGTGGCACCTGAAAGAAACCCCGTTTTTGAAATCCGTAGTCGAAAATTGACTGCTGAGGAATTAACTGAGTATTTAGATTTCAAAAAAGACAAAACATATTTCGAAATTCGTTTCTCCGACAACGGTATAGGCTTTGACCAGGAATATTCCGAAAGAATTTTTATGATCTTCCAGCGACTACATGGACAGTTTGAATATCCGGGTTCCGGTATCGGGCTTGCGCTTTGCCGGAAGATTGTAATCAATCACGCCGGCATGATCACGGCTGAAGGAAACAAAGATACAGGTGCATCATTTCACATCATCCTACCTGAATTCCAGTCCGATAAATCTAACACATGAAATAAAATTTATTTCGCGTCCGAGCCTGCGGTTCATTCTTTCCAGCGACCGGACTTTTTCAGATACCGGACAATCAAATAGCAGATCAGCAACACCGATAGAATGGTGATGAGTAGTATATTCCGCTCATGATGGTTATCCCTGGTAAGTTGCGGATATTTCAAAAAGAGTATAAGCGCAATACCACTAAGCCACACATATTGTGTATTGTATTCTTTCAGTATCCAGCGTGTTGTGTTAAACTTCCTTCCTTTAAACGTTTCACTCATATTCCTGAATGACGGTATCCAACGATTTACACGCGCTGCATAGTTATCATATACCTGGAGGAATTTTTTTCTTAAGAAGGCCTCTTCCGCAAGCACAATTGCATGATAGATCACGAGGAAAACAGGAATTACGATTGCAATATAAATGAGGGAATTGGCAAGTATACCCACGCCGACGAGCATCAGAATATTACCGACATACAATGGATTTCGGCAATGTTGAAACATCCCGCCGGTCACAAGGTCCTCCGCATAAACCTTACCATCCTTTCCACCTCTTACGATATATGCCAGGCCGATGGTTGCACCGCGCAACACCTGTCCGGAAATGGTAACGAGCAGACCGAGTACAATAGGAAAAACATAATAGTGTTCTCCCAGCATATTTTCAGAAAACAAGTCTGGTGAAGGAATAAAAAGCAGGAGGTAGAGGAAAATGAAAAGAAAATTACGATACCTGAAAAAGAAGTTTCCGATTTGAACCATTTCTACTTTTTTGCTATGAAGCCGGCGAAATTATACCATTTGAAGAACACCTCAACATGACTGAATCCCGCTTCCCGTAACAAAGTGACATTCTCACTTAATTTATAGGGGATCAAAACATTTTCGAGTGCTTCCCTTTTTTGAGCTATTTCCATTTCACTGTATTGATGCCTTCTCTTCATGTCATAATAATAACGGATAAAGTCGCGATTGAACAGACTGTCTTCCGCCAATATTTTTTCCATAATAATAATCACAGCGCCGGGGTTCATACCCGCATAAATTTTTTTGATCAGCCTTTCCCTGTTAATGGGCCTGACAAATTGCAGGGTCAGGCATAATACAACCACACCCGCATTTTGAATTTCAACATTCGTGTTCAAATCAAAAACCTCCAGTTTTACCGGACGGGCGAAACCAGCCGCCTGGAGTTTGGTCTGACATTTTTCCAGCATGCTGGGTGAATCATCAATTCCCACGAACTGTATTTGTTCAGGGATGAATGGGTTCATATGAATCATCGTAGTGCCCGTGGAACAACCTAGATCGTAAATGTTTGCATCCTCCTGGTAATGATTCGCGGCAAGTTCTGCGATCATTCGCTGCATTTCCTCGTAAAAAGGAACAGAACGGTTTACCATATCATCGAAAACCCCGGCTACTTTGCTGGTAAACTGAAAATCCGATGGTTTGGTAAACGTTTCCTTAAAAACTTCATCTTTTTCGGTGTGCATAGTTTCTCCTTGTTGTGTATGCATTGAATACATATTTCTGCAACCATTTGAAATCGTCGTGCATTCGAACAGCATGCAAGATAGTCGATCCTTAGTAGTACGGAAAGTATGAAAGTGCAAACACAGCGATTAAATTAATGCATGATTCTGAATCAATATTGAAGCGTCGTCATTGAATTTGTTTTTTCCTGCTTCTCGCGTTCATTTTTTCAAGTAACCAGAAGGAAAGTAAAACCCATGCCAGTCCAAGAGAAATACCCGCTATCACATCACTTGGATAATGCATATTCAGCATGATCCTGCTTACTCCTATCAGTAAAGAAAAACAGATCAACAGCAAAGACAGTAGCCACTTAAGCCATAAGGGAATTTCTGTTTTCCAGATGATGTAGACCAGAACACTGCAAAAAATAAAAGAAGAAAGAGCATGGCCGCTTGGAAAACTGAATGTACGGAGCGGGCTGATAAGAGGACTTTCCGGCCGCCCCCGTTTAAAAAAAAACTTCAGGCTATGAAGAAAAAGAGTACTCGATAGCCCGATAATGCCAATATCTATTGCCAGACTTTTTCTTCTTTTCAAAAAGAAAAAGATGATCAGCAGACAATATGCGGGTAATAAAAAGTAACTGGATCCGAAAAAAGTAATACGCCGCATGAATTGTATCAGTGTGTCGGTTTTAAAACTGTCTACCCATTTATGAATGTGCTGATCAAGGTCTACTTCATTCTCGATCAACACTTCATGAACGATAAAACCAAAAATGGAAATAGAAGCAATGAATAATACAAGTACAAGAAGCAACTTGAACGCGATCTGGGGAACGATTCGCCGGGCCGTCTGCTGATCTGGTAGGTTCATTTTCAAAAATATTCCAATCAAAAGCTCACTTCAAAAATATGCATGTGTTGTTCAAACCTGTACTCAATGGTATAATGATGGGTTTCACAGATTTGCCTTACAAGTGCCAAACCAAGTCCTACGCCTGCAGATTTGGAATCTTTCTGGAAACGGTTGAAAATTATCAGCTCATTAAGAGACCCGGTATTACCTGTATTGCTGATCTGAAAACCAGCCCGATTGCATATAATATTTATCATGCCGTTTTCAATATTATGACGAATCGCATTCAACAGGAGGTTGCTGACCAACATATCAGCGAGCTGTGGATTGATAGTGGTTACTGATTCCCGTAAATCTGTCGTCACTTTTATTTTTTTTGTAAGAATAAGTTCTTCCATGTCGTCAAGTCGTTGAGAAAGGATGTCGTTAATGTTTACTGCTTCCCGTTCAACATATTGATCATTCTCAATTTTTGTGAGGAGTAACAATGTTTGGTTAAGTCTTGTGAGTTTATTTACGGCATCGTACATGGATTGAAGATGTTGAACATTATCACCATTCAGCGCATGGCCCTGGATCAGCAGGTCGAGTTTTGAATTTATGATTGCCAGGGGCGTTTGCATTTCATGTGACGCATTATCGGCAAATGATTTAACGGTTTCGTAATCTGTAGTAATTTTTTTGGTAACCCGTTGCCATGCGTCATTCAACGCAGAAAATTCATCGATATCCGTCGCCGGTAAATTTTTGTTGATCGGTTTTGATAGATGGAAATCATTAATGACCGACAGTGTGCTGAAAAAAGGTTTCCACAATTTTTTCAGTATGATGCGATGGGCGAAGAAAAGTAATATAAGTAGCAGCAGGATTATAGAGGCCGTAATAAGCAGAATAAGGATAAGCAGGTCTTCTACTTCACGTTGCGATTTCG
>DATLDA010000308.1:0-7214 GCA_035526135.1 Flavitalea sp. | reverse complement strand
GGATGCAGCCTGAATGCTGAGTGTGCCGATCACATCATCGGCTTCGTAACCATCAACTTCCACAACCGGAATATTGAATGCTTCAATGATTCGTTTGATATCCGGCAATGCCGACGTCAGATCTTCGGGTGCTTCCTGGCGGTTTGCTTTGTAATCGTTGAAGTCAATATGTCTTTCTGTTCGTGCATGGGTATCAAAACATACAGCGAGATGGGTAGGCTTCTGATTGGTGATAAGGTCAACAAGCGTATTGGTAAAACCAAATTGGGCATTTGTATTCCTTCCTTTCGAAGTAACTCGAGGATTACGGATCAAAGCATAATATGCGCGAAAAACCAAAGCAAGCGCATCTAACAGAAAAAGTTTTTTCTTCATCGGGAACCTGGGGTCTTTTTTAGTGAACTGCAACTCAAATTAATGACCTGCTTTCATGTCATCCAATCTTTTTTTATAGGCGAACATCTCATCCCGTAATCTCGCTGCTTCCATGAAGTCAAGATCTTTGGCAGCTCTTTCCATTTCTTTTTTGGTTTTTCCAATTACTCTTTCCAATTGTGGAATGGTTTGATAATCTTCCTGTTCTTCTGCTGCTATTGTTAAGGGGCCTTCGTCAGGCGCTACTGCATATGGATTCATCGGATCGTATCCCTTTATATCAAGCACGGAAGTCTGCGCAAAAACCTGCTCTTTGCTTTTTACAATTGTTCTTGGAGTAATACCATGTTCCATGTTATACGCAACTTGTTTTTCTCTGCGCCGGTCTGTTTCATCGATCGTGCGTTGCATGCTTTCTGTCATACGGTCTGCATAAAAGATCACCAGTCCATCAACATTCCTCGCTGCGCGGCCGGCTGTTTGTGTAAGTGATTTTTCATTTCTCAAAAAGCCTTCTTTGTCTGCATCCAGAATCGCTACCAGAGAAACTTCCGGCAGATCGAGCCCTTCGCGCAACAAATTCACTCCTACCAGAACATCAATATCTCCAAGTCGAAGTTGACGGAGGATTTCAACGCGTTCCAGGGTATCGACTTCACTGTGAATATATTTGGATTTGATATTAATGCGATGCAGATATTTGTCCATTTCTTCCGCCATTCTTTTCGTCAGTGTTGTAACAAGCACCCGATCACCTTTTGTAACACGTTTATCGATTTCATCAAGCAGATCATCAATCTGATTGACACTCGGTCTGATTTCAATAGGAGGGTCAAGCAGTCCTGTTGGTCTTACAACCTGTTCCACCACCACACCTCCGGTTTTTTCTAATTCATAATCGCCCGGAGTAGCGGATACAAAAATTACCTGACCAAGCATTGATTCGAATTCATGAAAATTCAAAGGACGATTGTCTAAAGCAGAAGGAAGTCGGAAACCGTAATCTACCAGGATTAGTTTTCTACTGCGATCACCTCCGTACATACCGCTAACCTGTGGGACTGTTTGATGGCTTTCGTCGATCACACAAAGAAAATCTTTAGGAAAATAATCAAGCAGACAAAAAGGTCTTGTGCCTGGCATCCTGCGATCAAAGAAGCGCGAATAATTTTCAACCCCATTACAGTAGCCTAATTCACGGATCATCTCTACATCGTAATTTACTCTTTCACTTAAACGCTGCGCTTCAATAAATTTTCCGGTTGTTTTAAAATAATCGACCTGGGCCTGCATTTCATCCTGTATTTCGTGCAGGATCTGAGTGATCATGTCCTTGGGTGCGAGGTATAGATTGGCAGGAAAAATAGCCGCATTTTCCATTTTATTGATCCGCTTATTCGTTTGCACATCGATCGTTTCAATTTCTTCGATCTCGTCACCAAAAAATGTTATGCGGTATCCATAATCCAGATAGGGAAGGTTGATATCTACGGTATCCCCTTTAACTCGAAAATTTCCACGTTTGAAATCACCCTGACTTCGGCTGTAAAGCGAATTGACGAGTGCATGGAGAAAGCCCTGGCGTGAAATTGTCTGGCCGGGTTGGATACGGATCACACTGTTTGCATACTCTGCAGGATTTCCGATACCATATATACAACTTACCGAGGCTACAACAATTATATCACGCCGGCCACTGAGCAATTGCGAAGTTGCTTGCAATCGTAATTTATCAAGTTCTTCATTGATGGAAAGATCTTTTTCAATATAAGTATCACTCACCGGCATATAAGCCTCCGGTTGATAATAATCATAGTAACTAACAAAATAACCAACAGCATTCTCCGGGAAAAATTGTTTGAATTCGCCGTAGAGCTGGGCAACTAGTGTTTTGTTGTGCGTAAGAACCAGCGTGGGTTTTTGAACATTTTCAATTACGTTAGCGATTGTAAATGTTTTGCCGGAGCCGGTCACCCCCAGTAAAGTCTGATAATGTTCTCCACTGATAATTCCTTCCGTCAATTGACGGATTGCATCAGGCTGATCCCCTGATGGAGCGAAGGGTGTATATAATCTGAATGGCATCCGGTTGAAAAAAAGTGAACCGCAAATTTACCGAAATATCTTTTCTTATCTGCCGGTTGTCGTACTATCGGATGCTTCTTTTCTATTTTTTATCGCTTTTCGGAACGGGTCCCAACTTACTTTGAGCTTGCCATCATCACCCGTTTTGGCACGAAGGCGGACACTTATACCTCCGCCTTTTTTGCCTGCATCAGTGAGATCAGTGTTTTCCTGATTTTTCAGAAGGTTTCTGACAGGCACCTGGATGCTCATATCTGTACCGTTTTTGGTATCGAAAGTTCCCTGTATGAAGAGGGTGATGGCAGTGGAGCGGATCTCCATCTTGTTAATGATATATTTAGAACCTGTTACTTCCAGCGTGTTTTCCAGATCTGCAAATCGAATCTGAGAAAAGTTTTGTTTTTTAAGTGCCGTTTCTCCAATTTTTTTGACAGGTTCAAAGTCGTTCAACTCACCTTTTTCCAACAGGAATTTGATTTGACCCCTTGTGCTGTCTGCTATGATTGCCGCTTCGTCCGTAATGACCGTATTTAATTTTATGGAGGCGGTAAGAATTCCTTTCAGGTTCTTTGTGGTGAGTGCATCCTGCCCAAAATTATTAAACGCATGGAAAAGTGCAGGGATATCAAGCTTGGTCATCTCAGTATTGATCGCAACAGCATTTGATCTACCTCCATTATAAACAGTCCCATTAAATCGAAGTCCACCGCCCGCATGCGTAAGCGCGATATTGCGCAATGCCATTCTGTTCGTGGATAATAATATATCTGCATTGCAATTTGTAGCCGTAAACTTTTTATAATTGATCTTCGGGCTTTCGATATTCAATGCAATATCCGTTTCTGTAAATAACTTATCAATTGCACCGGCTGTCCGTACAAATCGAGCTTTCTCTTTTTTCTTTATTGCGGCAGATGGCTTTTTCAGGAATGATTTGAAATCTGCAAGGTGCATTTCCGGAGAAGAGATCTGCCATTGTAGTGTCATATGTTCCGGAATGCTGTCAAGCTTACTCAAAACATTTTTGGCAATTCCGTTCATGAGTAATTGTGTACCGCCTACCCGCGTATTCAACTTGTCGACATAAACATCATTATTTGCAAAACGTACCGTTCCATTGCAGCCGGTCAAAATCACCGAGCGGGGTACATAATGAATTTCGCCGTCGCGGATCTTCATATGACCGTTGAGTTTTGTATTGATGGTATCCATGCCTGTAAGAGGGCCTTTGAACAGCAAGTCCAGTTCGCTGCTCCCTTTCTCAAATTGTATCGTGCTGCTACCAATCAGATCATTTAAAGCCTGAAGTTGAAATGCTGTCTTCAGATCAAATTCCAGGAAGGGCTGTTTGAGATTGCTTATTTTAATTGCTTCCGAACGAATGGGGATCGATTCAAAATCCGCTGAAAAATCTGCGAGGGTAAGTGATGAATTCTCATCCACATGGTCAAGGGTATCGTTTACAGAATTGGTGAAATTGCTTTTGAAGCTGGCATGAAGAAACTTTCCTAAAGGTGTATTCAGGTTATTGTCCGTGGTATTCATTACCAATTTAACTTCCGGTTTGCTCTTGGTCTTCGTCGTTCCCGACACGGATACTTTTACATCAACCGGTTTTTCCAGATCGTATAGAAGAAGTTTTTTACTGGTATTAAAAGGCAGAAATCCTGCCATTTTACTGAAAGGAATTTGGTTTACTGCAACCTGCAGATCGAAAGCCTTTGAAGCAGTATCCATATTAAAATCGCCAGTCATCCGGAAAGGATGGCCATCCAATTCGAGCAAGATATCTTTGAATGAAAGGACCTTTTTTAGTCTGTCATATTTCAATTCAATGTCCCCTTCCACCGTTTTCTTTTCGAGATAGCTGCCTTTATTGGTATTAAAGGCAAGACTTTTTATCAGCAACGATACCGAAGCTTCGATATCGATGGTTTTTTCATCCTGATCCAGCGTTACATTAAGATCATCAATCATGAGATCATGGAAATTCTGGTGACCGGGATTTACCATAACGATCTCGAATTGTTTCAAACGAAGATCAGGCAGCACACTCGCTGTCTTTTTCCCAGCGGCGACATCTGATTTGAAAATGTATTTGTTCGTGTAACCTGTCGTATCAGTCAGCATGTATAACCGGCCGTTTTTTATAGTCACTTTACTTACGAGGGGTGATGAAGTAATGGCAGCCAACGGATTCAACCGGGCATACATTTGTTCAGCCCTGAAAAAATCTTCTTTATGTTGCGCATAAAGGGTATCGCGGATTGTAATGCCTGATACCTGCAGTGAGAAGAAAGGGAAAGTTGTGAGAAAACTTACCGAGAGGTCCTTTACCAGGACCTGACCATGGGTCCGCTCGCCGATTTTTTCTATGACCTGTGCAATCAGTTTTTGTCGGTTAAGCGTAACATATAACCAAACGGCAACATAGAGCAATAGCAGCACAAGGGCTGTCCATTTCAACACCTTTAGAGTATATCGTACCGGTTTATTCAAAGTAGAGTGTAATGATGAAACATTTAAATGCAGGAATACTATTTCAAAAAGCAGACCACCGTTGTGTTTCACCAGGATAGGGACAGGCGGATGATTTTTTTGTGATCGAAGGCAAAAGAACACGTGAGTAAGACGAGAGAATGAAAATTGAATGAAAAAATCGATCAAATTCTGTTGGCAAATATTTAACGTCACGACTATAATTTTTCAGATCGTGTCTCGTTTTCCACAGTAAGGCATCATTGTTGTTAATAACTTTTCCCCATTATTTATCCATTAGATTCTATGTTCAGAACAATCACCCTGATCTGTTTGCAACTTGCTGCATTGGCATCTGCTGGCCAGTTTGTGACTGCCGATCTCACTTCATCACAGATTTTCAGGGATACATCTTCTGTTATTTCTTCTCTTTCCGCCATTATCAAGGATCAGCACCGGATAGTTCTCTCCTGGAAAATCAATGATCCGAATGCACCCGAATTTTTTACAGTGGAGAGGAGTACAAATGGGAAAGAATTTGAAGTTGTATCGGTAGTCCGTGTTGCACTGTTTAATGAAAAATTCGAATATACAGATGAAGCGGGGACGAGAGGCAAAAGCATGTACCGGCTTCGTGCTGTCTGGAAGGATGGGACCGAAGTGTATTCCAAACCGGTTCCCGTGCAAATCGAGAGCAGTTCAAGTATCAAGTTTTATCCCAATCCGGTAGATAATATCCTTATTATTCGTACCGATCAACCGATCGATGTGCAGATAAGCGATGCTACTGGTAAATCCAGGATTAGTTTCAATAAAGTGCAGGGTCTTCAAACTGTCAATGTTTCAACACTGGAAAAAGGAATTTATTTACTGCGTATCACCAATAAGCTTACCAACAGCGTGATCCAGGACAAGCTCATCAAGAATTGAGAATCAAATCAAGTAAATCTACTCTACCTTAAAATAGTATTGCATATATCAACTTTGACCCTTATTTTTACATCGGTTTTTCATAGGATATTGGATTTTAAAAACGGGGTTGAATTTCTATTCTGACCCCTTTTTCTTTTTACCCCGTTCCCGGTTGCAAATGCGTCTTTTGCAAACGGGTAAATTCATAAAAAAGGCTCCTGAAAAGGAGCCTTTGTACTTACTAACCCTATGATTACACTATGACGCCTGCAATTCTTTCAGCTTTTCCCGGATCTTTCCTTCTATTTCATTAGAAAGTTCGGGATTGTCATGTAAAAGCTGTTTTACCGTTTCACGCCCCTGACCCAGTTTATCGGTATTGTAACTAAACCAGCTTCCGCTTTTATTAATGATACCCAGTTCCACGCCCATATCAACGATCTCACCAGTTTTGGAGATACCTTCCCCGAAAACAATGTCGAATTCAGCGCTGCGAAAGGGAGGCGCAACTTTATTCTTTACCACTTTCACTTTTACTCTGTTGCCAACGGCTTCTTCACCATCTTTGATCTGGCTCATCCTCCGGATATCAAGCCTGATTGATGCATAAAATTTTAACGCATTTCCACCTGTAGTAGTTTCCGGGTTTCCAAACATAACTCCGATTTTTTCCCGTAGTTGATTAATGAAAATGCAGATCGTATTGGTCTTACTAATGGTAGCTGTAAGTTTTCGTAAAGCCTGGGACATCAATCTAGCTTGCAATCCCATTTTACTGTCTCCCATTTCTCCTTCCAACTCACCCTTAGGAACGAGAGCTGCAACAGAATCGATCACCACCACATCGAGTGCACCGGACAGAATCAATCTGTCAGCAATCTCGAGGCCCTGTTCTCCATAATCAGGTTGTGAAATGAGGAGATTGTCTACATCAACGCCGAGTTTCCGGGCATATACACTGTCAAACGCGTGTTCGGCATCCACGATAGCACACATTCCGCCTTTTTTCTGCGCTTCTGCAATAACATGAATGGCAATAGTTGTTTTCCCGGATGATTCAGGACCGTATACTTCTATAATACGTCCTTTTGGAAAACCTCCGACGCCGAGCGCTGTGTCGAGCCCGATAGAACCGGTTGATACAACTTCCATCGGCTCCATTGACTTTTCATTCATCATCATTACGCTCCCTTTCCCAAAATCTTTTTCAATCTTATCTATGGTTAGTTTGAGCGCTTTAGCTTTTTCATTGGTTGACATATGCTATAATATTTTGATCAAAAGTATTGATTGCCAAATCTAGTGGAAATTATCTTATCAACACTAAAGTATTTAGCAATGATAAACTAATTATTTTGGTCTTC
>DATLDA010000282.1:0-13706 GCA_035526135.1 Flavitalea sp. | reverse complement strand
CGAACGAGATCACGGGTACACAGCCCGGAGAAATTTTTGTACATCGTAACGTAGCGAACCTTGTGATCAATACAGATGTGAACCTGTTGTCAGTACTTGATTATGCGGTGAATCATCTCAAAGTAAAACACGTAATCGTTTGCGGACACTACGGATGTGGTGGTGTTCGTGCTGCTGCTTCCAATTTAGATTTTCAACATCTTTTGAATATGTGGCTCAGAACCATCAAAGATGTATATAGGTTGCACAGGGATGAACTTGAACAGATAAAAGGAGAGGAAGAAAGAACAGACAGGCTGGTTGAACTGAATGTGAAGGAGCAGGTGTTCAATCTTGCGAAAACGTCCATCATCCAACGAGCCTGGAAAGAAGAAAACAGGCCCGACCTCCATGGATGGGTGTATGGTTTGAAAAACGGGATCATCAATCCGGTTTTCGAAATGAAATCCCGGACGAATCTGGATCATCTTTACACGTTTCAAAACTTATAAATCCGAAGCAAATCTTTGTGCAACCTATTAAGGAAAAAAGTTGCTGTTACCTCTGCCCGCAGGTATAAAAGAAACTTATTCCAATGAACCGGTTTGATTATTTTTAATACCACGTAAGACTGCTACATGAGATTGTATATTTTTCTTGCCTGTACATGCCTCTCCATGATCTGTTGTTCCGAAAACAAAACTGATTCCACAAAAAAAATTGATGAAGGCTGGGAATTGGTCGCTTTTAAAAAAGTCGATTCACTTAATCCGATCCTCTCTGCAGGAAAAAACACTTTTGATTGTCCTTTATTAAAACGAAGTATCGCCTGGGAACAAAAAGATGTATTCAATCCTGCCGTTGTCGTTCGTGACGGCAAAATATTCATGTTATATCGGGCAGAAGATACGGTGGGAAAATATGCGGGAGTTTCGCGCATAGGCCTTGCCGAGAGTACCGATGGATTTCAATTCACCCGCCATCCGCATCCGGTACTTTACCCTGATGAAGATGCACAAAAAGTGTTTGAATGGGAGGGTGGGTGTGAAGATCCCCGGGTAGTCGAAGACAGTAACGGTACCTATTACATGACTTATACAGCTTACGATGGAAACCTCGCGCGTATGTTGATCGCTTCATCAAAAGATCTTCTCCACTGGACAAAACATGGGTCTGTTTTTTCAAAAGCCTTCAACGGTAAATATGTCAACAAATGGTCAAAGTCCGGATCGATTGTTTCGAGGTACGACACCAATGGAAAAATCATAGCTGAAAAAATTAACGGGAAATATTGGATGTACTGGGGCGATGTAAATATTTGGGCGGCTACTTCTGATGACCTTATCAACTGGACACCTGTTTTGTATGAAGGAGGAGCAAAAGCAACGATACCATTGAGAAGAAATGCCGGTGAGATAGCGGAAGTAAGAATTGTTTTTGGACCACGAAATGGAAAGTTCGATAGTGATCTTGTAGAATCAGGTCCTCCTGCCATGATCACTGAAAAAGGAATTCTGTTGCTTTACAACAGCAGGAACATTCCATCTATCGGCGATAAGGCATTGGCAGAGGGAACGTATGCTGCAGGACAAATTCTGATGGATAAAAATGATCCGTTGAATGTAATAGCACGATCCGACAATTATTTCATCCATCCTGATCAACCTTATGAAACAACCGGACAGGTAAATCACGTTTGCTTCGTTGAAGGACTCGCAAGATTTCAGAACAAGTGGTTTTTATATTATGGTACCGCTGATTCAAAGATTGCAGTCGCGGTGAAGGAGCAGTAGGCAGTAAAAATTTAAGCATTTATCCTTTTTTTATGGCTGGAACGGTTGTTTCAACAAAAGGAATCTGGAAAGTGATCACGGCATCATCTGTAGGAACGTTGATCGAGTGGTATGACTTTTATATTTTTGGTTCACTGTCCACCATCATTGCACAAAAATTTTTCCCTTCCACTAACCCGACGGCGGCCCTTCTTTCAACGCTCGCCACTTTTGCTGCAGGATTTATCGTACGACCTTTTGGCGCACTTTTTTTTGGGAGGCTTGGAGACCTGATCGGAAGAAAATACACCTTCCTATTGACGCTGGTACTGATGGGTGCTTCAACTTTTTTAATTGGTTGTATACCGACCTACGAAACAATTGGCTATTGGGCACCATTCCTTGTTTTAGTATTGCGCTTGTTGCAGGGGCTTGCACTGGGCGGAGAATATGGCGGCGCTGCCACTTATGTTGCTGAACACGCACCGCTTCACCGGAGAGGTTTTTATACCAGCTGGATCCAAACAACAGCTACCCTTGGACTTTTTTTATCGCTGGGCGTTATCCTCGTTACCCGTCGACTCACCGGCATTGATGCATTTACAAATGGCGATGGATGGAGAATTCCCTTCCTTCTTTCCATTGTGTTGGTTGCAGTGTCGATCATCATCCGCCTTAAGATGAAAGAATCTCCCCTGTTCACCGAATTGAAAGCAGCAGGTACTACTTCTTCAAACCCGTTAAAAGAAAGTTTTGGTCATCGACAAAATTTCAAATTGGTTTTGCTTGCGTTATTCGGTGCAACAATGGGACAGGGTGTTGTGTGGTATACCGGCCAGTTCTATGCGCAACATTTTTTATTGACGCGATGCAATGTTGAATATGAACAGGGCAATACCATTATACTGATCGCTTTGGCAATCACCACTCCTTTTTTCATCATCTTTGGAAGCTTATCTGATAAATGGGGACGAAAACATATTATGCTTGCAGGGATGCTGTTGGGCGTATTATTTTACCGGCCGATTTTCAATGAAATGTATCAACTGGCTGGAATCCAAAAAAAACAGCTGGCTACAGAAAATCTTTCTGTCGTTAAGACTGAAGCAGTTGCCAATGGTGATTCGATCGTAACTATGACAGGTGAAAAAAAATTTACTGACGGTACGGTGGAGAAAACCACATTGAAAAAAAACCTGTCGTCCGCGCAAATCTTATCAACAAAATCTGAGATTAGTTTAAACAATTCGGTCAGATGGAAAATAACCGGGCTCATCGCCATCATGGTGTTGTTCGTTACCATGGTGTACGGGCCGATCGCCGCATTCCTGGTAGAACTTTTTCCTACAAAGATCCGTTACACCTCCATGTCATTACCTTATCATATCGGCAATGGCGTATTTGGAGGACTGGTTCCATTCACTGCCACATTGATTACAACACTGAAGGGAAGTGATTTTCTTTCTGGCTTATGGTACCCGATCATTGTTGCTTCCGTATGTTTTGTGATCGGATTGATTTATTTAAAAGAAAATAACAGTAAAATTTAATAGCCCGTATGAATTCTTTTAAACGTTATCTCGGAATATTATGGATGGTGCTGGGCCCGGTATTATTTTATTTACTGGTTCATAGCGCTGTCGTAAATATTGATCTGTCTGGAAAAAGCGATATCAATAAACCACTTCCCTGGATCATTATCATGATAGTATTTGCACCGGTCGCGGCAGGGTTATCAATCTTTGGCTATTATGCCTGGAAGGGTGAATATGACATCGCCAATTGAAAATTAAAAATTAAAAAATAAAAAAATGAGTAAGTACGAGCCATCTCTGACCTCACTTCTTTTTAATTTTTAATTTTAAATTTTTAATTTCTACTACTTTCGCTTTCATGTCCATTGAAGTACGAGGGCTCACGAAATTATATGGCGAGCAAAAGGCCGTGAATGATATTTCATTCAGTATAACAGGTGGAGAAATTGTTGGATTTCTCGGTCCGAATGGTGCAGGGAAATCCACTACAATGAAGATCATTACCGGTTATCTCCAACCGGATGACGGGGAGGCATACGTTTGCGGACTTTCCGTCAAACAACAACCCCTGAACACAAAGAAGAAGACGGGTTACCTGCCCGAAGCCAATCCACTTTATTATGAAATGTATGTTCGTGAATACCTGGATTTTATTGCAGAAGTACACCAGGTTGAAAAAAGAAAGTTGCGGATCGAAGAAGTGATTTCAACAGTGGGTTTGACAATTGAAAGCAGAAAAAAGATTGGACAATTGTCTAAAGGATATAAACAGCGCGTCGGCCTTGCCGCGTCGCTGATCCACGAACCGGAAGTTTTGATCCTCGATGAACCTACGACGGGACTTGATCCTAACCAGATCCTCGAGATCAGGGAAGTGATCAAAAACCTGGGACAAGAAAAAACAATTTTATTTTCATCACATATCCTGCAGGAAGTAGAAGCCATCTGTGATCGGGTGATCATCATTAATAAAGGGCAGCTTGTTGCCGACGACAGGTTAAGCAAGCTGCAACAGAAAAATCAGCAACAGCAATTCGTGTCCGTACACTTTAAAGAACCAGTATCAATAGAATGGATGCAACAGCTAACGGAAGTTGTCAAAACAGAAATGGTACAGCCGTCACAATTCCGGATCTATACGCAATCGCCCGAACTCGTTAAAAAACAGTTGTTGCACCATTCTTTGCAGGACAACCTGAATATACTTTCTTTGCAAAGCGGAGAACAAAGCCTCGAAGAAGTTTTCCGTGAACTGACGAAGTAAATTAAAAATTAAAAATGCAAAATTAAAAAATGGATAATTCACATTTATGCTTCGAATTTTCCAGTTTATACTTAATTCGTTTTTTAATTTTTAATTGTAAATTTTTAATTTTTAATTTTTGAAATGAGTTACATAACCGAAATAGTTGCCCGACAGATTCTTGACAGCCGTGGCAATCCTACAGTAGAAGTGGATGTATTGACCGACGATGGTGCACTTGGACGCGCAGCTGTTCCCAGTGGTGCGAGTACAGGAATTCATGAGGCCGTCGAATTGAGAGATGATGATAAGAAAACCTATTTGGGAAAAGGTGTTCTGAAAGCGGTAGACAATGTGAACAAGATCATTGCGGAAAAATTACTAGGATCGGAAGCTGCAGATCAGGCGGGGATTGATCAACTGATGATAGAGTTGGATGGCACGCCTAATAAATCAAAACTTGGGGCTAATGCAATCCTCGCGATCAGTCTCGCTGTAGCAAAAGCGGCAGCACAGGAAGCGGGATTACCTCTCTTCAGGTATGTTGGTGGAACGAATGCACGTACCCTTCCGGTACCCATGATGAATATTCTGAATGGCGGCGCGCATGCCGACAACAAAATCGATTTCCAGGAATTTATGGTGATGCCTGTGGGAGCAACCAGTTTCAGCGAAGGCCTTCGCTGGGGAGTGGAAATTTTTCATGCATTGAAAACTGTTTTGAAGAAAAAAGGGTTTAGTACGAATGTAGGAGATGAAGGTGGATTTGCCCCGAACATCCAAAGCAATGAAGAAGCTATCGATACCGTCATGATTGCAATCACCGCTGCCGGCTTCAAACCAGGAACACAAATCGCTATCGCCATGGATGCCGCCAATAGTGAATTGTGGAACGGAAAAGAAAAAAAATATATTTTTCATAAGAGTGATGGCAAAAAATTATCCAGCGAAGAACTGGTGCGATTCTGGGAAAAATGGGTGAAACAATATCCGATCATTTCCATTGAAGATGGTATGGCAGAAGATGACTGGGACGGATGGAAAATGCTGACAGAATCAATGGGGAAAAATGTACAGCTGGTAGGTGATGACCTCTTTGTAACCAATGTTACGCGCTTACAACGAGGCGTAGATGAGTCCATCGCCAATGCCCTGCTGGTGAAAGTAAACCAGATTGGAACGCTGACTGAAACGATCAATGCTGTTACACTGGCTCAACACAACGGCTACAATACGATTATGAGCCACCGAAGCGGAGAAACTGAAGACACAACAATTGCCGACCTGGCGGTAGCGCTTAATTGCGGACAAATAAAAACGGGCAGTGCTTCGAGGACTGACCGGATGGCTAAATACAATCAACTCATCCGGATAGAAGAAATTCTGGGGTCAAATGGTTCGTTTCCCGCGGGAAAAATTAAATTTGGCAAATAACTTTTCGGATCAATACCTCATCCATGAAAATACTTGATCATTTACCTCCCTGGATGCGCAATAAATTTATCCTGACTGGAACAGGGTTTCTCGTGTGGATGCTGTTCTTTGACAGTCAGGACCTCATCACTACGCATGTGCGGCAACGTCAGGAGTTACAACGTTTAGAAGCCAGCCGCAACTACTATAAAGCAGAAACCAGCTTCATCAAAGCAGAGCTCGACAGTCTCAAAACCAATCCCGGCCTTCTCGAAAAATATGCCCGAGAGAAATACAGGATGCACAAAGACAATGAAGATCTGTTCATCATCGCCCGATAACTGAAGTACATTTACTCTTTCGCCATTCGAACGCAATCTTTATCTTGCCATAATCATCCTACCTACGAAATTTCCCATCCAATACAATAACGAAAACCACGTTGCGTTAAATAACCGGACGGACTCCGAAACTGACTCTTTCGGACTTAATGGACATAAATGGTTTGCTTATGACTTTTCACTTTACACCTGAGGAGCTTATACAATATTTGTATAAGGAAACCTCGCCGGAAACATCCGCTGCTATCGAAGCGGCTCTCCTTGAAGATTGGACGCTTAGAGAAAAACTGGAAGTTCTCCAAGCATCTACCGAAACACTGGACAGAATTGTCGAATCCCCCCGCATGGAAGTTGTTCTGAGAGTACTTGATTATGCCCGTGAGACCGCAGTCTCCGTGCAGCAATGAATTCTCCAGGTTTCTCCGCTTACCTTCGCACACAGTGAAGGTTAAAGGATGACGCGCAAAGAACGATTTGCCTTTGTAATCGACTATTTTCAGCATCACGCCCCTGACGCAGAGACGGAGCTGATCTACGACAACCCCTATCAGTTGCTGGTAGCAGTGATTTTATCTGCTCAATGCACCGACAAGCGGGTGAATATCACCACGCCCGCCCTTTTCAGACAGTATCCATCTATTCAGGACCTCGCCCGCGCGTCGTATGATGAGCTGTTTCCCCTGATTAAAAGTATCAGTTACCCGGGTAACAAATCCCGACATTTACTGGGAATGGCAAAAATGGTCGTTGAAAATTTCAATGGGAAGATCCCGCTGAATGTAGAGGAACTTATGACATTGCCCGGTGTCGGCCGCAAAACAGCCAATGTCATCACATCTGTTATAGACAATCAACCCAACATGGCGGTTGACACGCATGTTTTTCGTGTTGCAGCCAGGCTTGGCTTGACATACAGAGCGAAAACCCCGCTCGCCGCTGAACAACAACTCATATCTTTCATTCCAACAGAGTTGATACATAAGGCACATCATTGGCTAATCCTGCACGGCCGTTATATATGTGTGGCCAGAACACCGCGATGTCACCTCTGTGGACTAAGAAAAATCTGTAAATATTACAGTAAATACACTCTGGCCCCCGATGCTCGACAAAATATCTTGCCCTAGCGGACTTTAACCGCTATCGGCTATGAAGCACGGGGCATTAACTCTTATTGCCGGCCTTTTTTTATATGTTCCATCGAAAGGCCAATCGTATTTTTTTAATGAACGATACCTCGAACCAGCCTGGCTTTGGGAAGGAGGAATCCGGTTCGGCGTGATGAACTGTAAAACGGACCTCGGTAAAAAAGCTGCCCGATGGTGGCCCGTTTCCGATATCGCTTTATCGGAAACACGGCCAGCGGGAAGTATTTATATTCAGGCACTCCACAATCACCGGATCGGTTTCAGAATACAATTTACTTCAGGCACTATCAGTGGTGCAGACAGTCTTGTTGCAAAAGATACCGGCCCTGGCAGAGCCCGCTATGAAAGAAACCTTCACTTTCGGAGCCGGATAATGGAAACGCTTTTGTTGATCGAGTTTTATCCGTTTTCCTTTCGTGAAAGGGAAGATCTGAAACAGATACAATGTTACCTTCTAGGAGGCAGTGGTTGGTTTCATTTCAATCCCCAAGCAAAATGGAACCATCATTGGATCGAACTGCATCCGCTGCATACAGAAGGGCAGGGATTTGGCAAAGAGTTCAAAAGTACCGGACGTACATATTCCCTGAACCAGTGGAATATTCCTTTGGGAGCAGGTATCCGATTGGATGCGGGACCACATTTTCATTGCCGGCTGGAAATATTATACAGATTTCTCCGGACCGATTATTTAGATGATGTCAGTACTACTTATGTAGACCCGAAGGCGTTTGAAAGGAATCTACCGCCTTACCTGGCCGTTATTGCAATACAATTAGCCGATCGGAGTAAACAGACCGCTACACAAAACGTTGGAACGATCCGGGGAAATCCTTTGAAAAAGGATGCATATTTAGATTGCCAGCTCTCGATAGGGTATCTCTTTAACCGCAAGAAAAGATAATTTTCATTTTAGTGTTGAACCCGATTATACA
Source organism: Flavitalea sp. (assembly GCA_035526135.1). Classification (GTDB taxonomy): domain Bacteria; phylum Bacteroidota; class Bacteroidia; order Chitinophagales; family Chitinophagaceae; genus Flavitalea. Next base: position 5,340 of record DATLDA010000282.1, on the reverse strand, counting down.
AACATCCTGTAGGTACAGATATCCCGGGTGGGTATGATTTTAGTTAACTTTATAGGAAAGGGCAGGCAGCAAATTTGCCAACATCTCTTTCTTATAAGTTATATGGATAAACCGAATTTAAAAAAGCCTGAGATACCATTCAACAGCGCAGTTTCTTTCAAACCTCTTTTCAGAGCGTGGATCGCTAATATCAAAGAAGGTAGAGAAGGCGCGGGTAGGCTGTATGAACAATTGATGGAGGAAGTGAAGAAATATCCTGAATTAATGGATCCTATCCATGATATGGAAATCATACGGAAACACAAGTTGTTGATTGATGAAATGATGGCAACCATTTTTCCGATCACACTTTCCTATAAAGAGGATCTTTTTGCTGTCTCTGTTCCGCTAACGTATCACACCATCCATTCTTCTGATCTGTTTCGTTCTTTATTCCTTACACCCGATGGAGATATGGTGCAGATCCCGGATGAAAAAACCGGTGATAAACTACGCGAAGAAAAGCGCGCCGGTGCTTATCAACTGATCCTGAAAAAATTTTACAATATTCAGTTAGGAGGAAATGTTGCATCAATACATAATTATAAGAATCCGGAAACAGGCCTTGACAAGTACATTGAACTTGCCATTGATGCACGATTTATTGACGTCTTTACCGATCAACCGTTACCGGAAATGCCAGAAGATTGCGCCAGCAATTGTCACCGGCTGGATGATATTCTTAATAAGCCGGAATTGATGGATTGGTTACCGCTTGACAAATTCCGGTTTGAAGGGATTGCAATCATTCACATAAAAGAAGTTACCGAAAGATCAATCATAAATAATATAAAAAACACGCTGCTTACATTGCATTCCTTCACTGATGTTGAAGGATTCAAGCAATTGCAGGACCAGATTGAAAACCTTGTGGGAGTACCCGGCGTTCACATCGGCATTACGCCATTTTTTCGCGTGAATAGTCATTATGTTTTTTCAGAACTCCATAACGCGAGCAGTATATTCCTGAATGCGCTGGAAGGGTCTGAAGAAAAAATAAAATTGTTCCAGCAGATCCAACGGATATTCGGCAAATCCCAGGAATTGCTCGTAATACCTACACTGGATGATGAAGCAATTAAAAATTATCCATTCTTCTCAACACTCCGCGAAGCCGGATGGAAAGGAGTAATTGTTTGTCCGCTTTACCATAATCAACGACTGATCGGAATTTTGGAAATTGTCACGAAGAGTGAAGGAAAGTTGGACAATAAAATTGTTTCGAAGATGGAGCCGGCGATCCCGCTCTTTGAACTGGCTCTTGAAAAAACTGCAGAAAATCTCGACTCACAAATTGATAAAGTGATCAAGGAGCAATTCACGGCGGTGCAATCTTCCGTTGAATGGCGTTTTACCGAAGCGGCTTTGAATTACCTGACACGTGTGCAGAAAGATGAGGATACAAAAATAGAAAACATTGTATTCGAGAATGTCCACCCTTTGTATGGTGCAATTGACATCCGGAATTCTTCGACAGAAAGAAATCTGGCGATCCAGAAAGACATGCTCGAACAATTGGAAATGGCAGGAACAATTGTCAGAAAAGCCCAGGAAAAAAGCAAATACCCGTTACTGGAAGAAATAGATTACAAGATCAGAAAGTATACTCATTCCGTTTCGAATATTATTTTATCAGATGATGAAATTGCCATCAATCATTTTCTCAAAGAAGAAATTGTACAATTATTCCAACATCTGAAAATTGTAAGCCCACATCTCGAGAAAGAAATTGAATCTTATTTTTCTTCGATCAATGCGGGGGTGGAGATGGTCTATCACCACAGAAAAGATTTTGATGAGAGCATAACTTATATCAACAAGGCGGTAGCGCGGTTTATGGACCGGGAACAGCAGGCTGCACAGCAAATTTATCCGCATTACTTTGAACGATTTGTAACAGATGGTGTCGACTTCAATATTTATATCGGTCAATCCATAACGCCACTCATCCCATTCGATGAATTTTATCTGAAAAATTTGAAGATCTGGCAACTTACCACTTTGGCGAAAGCAGCAAGACTATCCCGAAAACTCGAAAACAATATTCCGATCTCTCTACAGACCACGCAACTGATCCTTGCTCATGGATTTCCTATTTCAATAAGTTTTCGTCCCGCAGAACGAAAATTTGATGTAGACGGCGCGTATAACATCCGCTATGAAATCGTGAAGAAGCGTATTGATAAAGTCCGTATCAAAGACACGAATGAAAGGCTTACACAACCCGGTCAGATCGCTATCGTATACTCACAGCCAAAGGAGGCGACTGAATACATGGAGTACATTGAATACTTACAAACGCAGGGGCTTTTGATGCAGGACATTGAAAAACTTGAATTGGAAGAATTGCAGGGAGTATCTGGCCTCAAAGCTTTGCGCGTAGCAGTGAATCTCGATGCAGAACCGATTGAAGAAAAGAAAGATGAAAAAAAGAAATCTGCCAAATTATAATTTCCGAAATTTTCGATGTTAGAATTGAAATCCGAGTGATATAATCGGTAACCCGCCTTCTTTCGATATACCATAGGATACAGATAACACACTACGATGCGCTGGAGAAAGCCAGAATCCTCCACCATAGCCGGTATGCCACACCGAAGAATGCTCTCCTTTTAACCAAACCCTTCCTACATCATGAAAGGCAAGCAAGCCGAATGTGCCGGGAAACAAATAAGTCCGGAAATCCTTAATTCTCCATCTGATTTCAGTATTGTTGAACATCACTTTGTCACCTGCAAATCGTGATCTTCTATATCCCCGCAGGTTATCCGTGCCGGAGAGGGTTTGCGCCTGGAAAAATTCATATTTTCCATAACTCCATCCTGCGCCAAAACGAACAACAAAAATGAACCGTGCCGGTTGGTTGGAACTGATATACACCGTCATATCAGAATTCAACTGAGAATACTTATTACTACTCTGACCTAATCCCCCAAAGTTCCTGTAAGTAGTAACCCAGTAAACTCCCCGAGAGGGCATGATCAGATCATTGCGGTTATCAACCGTAATTACTCCCTGCGCACCCAGATAGTTTTTATCCTGATATAAATGAGCGGAATCGAGGTTCACGGCTGCCGGATGAAATACGATCCTCCCTTCATTATCATCCCGACTAACAGACGCGAAATTATATACCGGCCCTGCTGCCACTGTTACATATTCGGCGACCCTGTTCCGTAGCATAATAGAAGCTTCTGCCTGGTCGAATCGGGTGCGGTAAAAACGGATGCTGTTTTCCTTGTTATAATTGCTTTCGTTTCCGTATCCGAAAAAGTTCAGAGTATAATTGGGAGCGCGGAGCAGTCCACTCAGCAGGAGATCATTGTTTCTGAAAAAGGAAATCCGCTCCATGGTGTATTTGAACTGGTAAGCTTTTGTTGCAAGCGCATGGGTGCCGGATAGACGATGTTCTACTTTGAAAGGGAATTTGCGGAAACCCTGCTTTGTAAAGCGAATGGACCCACCGGCAAATATTCCGTCATCCCGATTGTAGGTAAACGCCAATGTCGGATGCCACAGATTGTAGCGGACATATTTCCTGTTGCGGTTTGGCTGATTCACGCTGGGATCGAATGACAATTCCTGCCTGAATGTGCCTTTGATAACATTGTCTTCGCTTCTAAGATCATACAGGATGTTTCTCTTTTTAGAAACGTGAGAAACATTTTCAAACACATCATCACCGGTGCCGCCTATCAACCGCACTTTAATGCCACGCGCATCGTTTCCACTAATGCGGAAACTGTCTGCACCTCCCATTCCAAAAAGCTGTACCTCCTTTGTTTCTTTCTGATAAAATGTTCTCTGATACATGGTCCCAGCAAGCTTTCCTTCTTTATTGATCTTGTGCACCGTCACATCCAGTGTCCCATCATCCTTTCTTAATATGTCAAAGAATTCTTTTTTATCGCTGCCGGTCACTTCTACTTCCTTTGCGAGATATTTATAATATTCGATAGCTTCCTTCTTTAGGTAATTTCTTCGCTTCTTCAGTGTCTCAATGATCTTTGGCCCCGAGTAGGCAAAGATTTCCGGTGGCTGACTGCGAAGCGCTTTTTCTATTACGTCATCGGTCATCTCAGAAATAAGAGCATCTGTACTGTCTTCCCAGACTTTACGGGTCGCCTGATTTAAGAACACCCTGTCGAATAACCGGGCGTTATAATTGAAAGTAATGATGTTGTGCGCTTTCGCCCTGAAGCCCTGAATGCTTGGAAGAAACCAGGGTTTGCGCACCTGCCGCGGGATGATGCCTTCATTAACAAAAAACGCCTGGTCACGGTCACGCGGAATTGGAAAATATACTTTGCCTTTCCCGGTATCAATATTGCCCCAACGCCATTGATCTTCATGTCGATCAAAGTCCATGATGAACAGATCAAGCAACCGCGCTTTTACCAGGGCGCGCTGATCGATGCGGTTATCATTATCGCCGATCATATTCTCCAATACTTTTTCCGTACCGACATTATTGCCGTACCTCCCGGGTTCGCGTTCTTCAAAGATGGCGATTGAATTTTTGAATTCGGATTGATAAAATCCGAAACGAGGATCATCAGGAACATAAACAAGGCGGGGTTTTGCATGCGGTACATGGGCGGCTTCCGAAAGAATAGGAATAGACAATGCTGCATATGGATAAGAGGCCGATATACCATCGACCACGAGATCCTTGATGAATGTTTCCCTGAATTCTTCGGGGATCGCGTTATCCGGAAATTTCTCTATACTTCGCAGCACAAATTCCTGCCCGTTTTTATCAACGAGCCGCAATGATTTTGTTTGCATTCCTCCTCCCCTCCTGTTTGGATTTAATCCGCCATATTCTTTACCGATATTAAATACCGGAATGCGTAAGCTGGCGCCCCATTCTTTGCGGTAGTTCGAACCCAAAAACAATTTTTTTATTTTCCCCGCACTGTAATCCCTTCCTGCAATCGTGATAGAATCGGGAAGCAGGGGAATCGTATACGGCTTCACTTTCACAGCAGTTGTATCTATCGAAGGGAGCATCTTTGCATAGATCGGGTTTTGAGCCGTATCATTCATGGAAGAGAAAAAACGCACATATACATTACCGTTATAATTCCGTTCAATTACCGCAAAACCGGTTTTATCGGAAGCGTATAACAAACTGGGTTTTTTCTTTGAAATCGAAGACATTTTCGATCCGGCGCCGCTAACGATATAGAACTGGTTTTGCAATTCGATCATCTGCAGTGTATGCTCATGACCCGCTACGCGCAAACAATATGGATGCATACGCAGGATACTGTCAACGGCAGAACTGAAATTTTTATA
>DATLDA010000260.1:0-3205 GCA_035526135.1 Flavitalea sp. | reverse complement strand
CAGACACCACATATTTCGGTTGATCCTGCCCGTAAGAAATTGCCCATCCTGCACTGAAAAGCACCGCAACAATAATTTTATAAAATCGTTGTCCCATCACAGCCCAATTTATTGTAAATTTACGGCCTGATTTTTGTGGATCGCGCGGATTTTTCAAATTTTTATACCTCCGCACCTTTAAAAGACCTTTTTCGAACATGGCACTCGGACAGAGTTTACAGCAGAAACTTTTACAAAAACTGTCTCCACAGCAGATTCAGCTGATGAAGCTATTGCAGGTGCCTACTGCGAATTTAGAAGAAAGGATCAAGGAAGAACTCGAAGAAAATCCAGCCCTCGAAATGTCGGAAGAAGATCACCAGGATGAATTTGATAAAGAAAAAGATGAATTTGAAACGGCGGATTCGGAGGAATATGAAGCCGATGGCAGCGAAGAGCAATATGATAATCTCGACCTGAGTGAATATGTAGGCGATGAAGATGGTGAGATTGCAGATTATAAAATGAAAGATGATAATTATCCTGAAATCGATGAAAATAAGGTCGTTCCTTATAAGATTGAGACGTCATTCCATGAACACCTGCTTGAGCAGCTCGGCATGTTGAAGCTGGATGATAAACAGCGTAAAATCGCCGAACAAATCGTCGGAAGTATTGATGACGATGGATATCTGAGAAGGGAAACAATTGCGATTGTCGATGACCTGGCCTTCCGTCAGAATATAGAAAGCAATGAGCAGGAAGTGGAGATGATCATCCATCTGATCCAGCAATTTGATCCTTCCGGTGTGGCGGCAAGGAACCTGCAGGAATGTCTCCTCATTCAACTGAACCGACAAAAAGTTGAGCGTAAGGAAGTGGAAATGGCTATCGATGTGCTCACACACTATTTCGATGAATTTACCAAGAAGCATTATGATAAAATCCAACGCGGACTAAACCTCGATGATGACCAGCTTAAAGATGTGATCAACCAGATCATCCGCCTGAATCCTAAACCGGGTGGCAACCACAGCGATATCAATAAAGCAGAAAGCTATGTCATCCCCGACTTTTTTATTTTCAATAATAATGGAAAACTGGAATTAACCCTCAATTCAAAGAACGCACCGGACCTGCGTATCAGCGAAGGCTATCGGGATATGCTGCGGGATTATGATAAGGGGGCCAAAAAAGATAAAAGACAAAAGGAAGCCGTACTATTCATAAAGCAGAAAATTGATGCGGCAAAATGGTTTATCGATGCTATCAAGCAACGCCAGCATACCCTAACCAGTGTGATGGCGACCATCATGGAGTATCAGCATGAATTTTTCGCCACCGGGGATGAAACTACACTCCGTCCAATGATCCTGAAAGACATTGCCGAAAGAACCATGCTCGATATCAGTACGGTGAGCCGTGTTGCCAACAGTAAATTTGTGCAGACAGAATTCGGCACCTATCGTTTGAAATTCTTCTTTAGTGAATCACTGAGTACAGATAGCGGCGAGGAAGTTTCTACACGGGAAGTGAAAAAAATACTAAGTAACCTGATTGAAGGGGAAAGCAAAAAGAAGCCATTGAGTGATGAGAAGCTCACGGAATTATTACAGGAAAAAGGATACAATATTGCACGCCGAACTGTCGCTAAGTATCGGGAACAATTGAATATCCCGGTAGCGCGTCTCCGAAAAGAATTATAGCAATTGAATTTTACCTGTTACTCATCTGATTCAAAAATATGATACCCGAAAGTGGAATAACAACATATGCGGAAGAACAAAAAAGAAATCCGGGCACATTATTCGGTCGCGTGCCCGCCTTGATTGTATCTTATCTTTTCCATCCTGTCCTTATCCCTGTTTATGTTGTCTTGTTCCTGATCTATTGGCATCCCTTGGTGGCGGCTGGTAACAATACTTTACAAAAACTTTTCCTGTTGATTTCTGTTTTTGTGAACTGCACCTTATTGCCTTCCATCAGTGTATTGCTAATGTGGAGACTCAAATTAATTCGCTCCGTTTTCCTGAATACTCAAAAAGAACGGCTCATTCCTTATGCTGCAGCGATGATATTCTACTTCTGGAGCTGGTATGTATTGAATCACGAAAGGAATGTGCCTGAAGAAGTGAAATTGTTTTTACTCGGAAGTTTCATTTCCGTGATTGCAGCCTGGCTTGCAAATATCTATTTTAAGATCAGCATACATGCCCTTGCAGTAAGCGGAATGGCATTTTTTGTTTCGGAGATCGCACTCACCGGAGAAGGCAGCCCCGGACAATACCTTTCGGTAGCGTGGTTGATTGTTGGCGTTGTTTGTTCTGCACGTCTGGCGTTAGGTCACCACCGGCCCTTTGAAATTTATGCGGGAATAATTTTAGGCATCGCATCGCAGGTGATAGCCATGCTTATTTGATTGTAGAATTTACATTGCAGATTGCAGATTTATTAAACATCGTACCGCTTTGAAAATCTAAAATCGCAAATCCAAATCCTATAGTACAAGCACTCCTTTTGCAATGAACTGCAAATCTTTTTTGGATTCTTTTATTTTCGAGATCTCCTCTTTACTTTTCCCTGCATCTTCGGCATAATGTTTTTGTTGCTTCACTGACACCTCTTTTACCATCGCCTCACCATCCAGCACTACTTCCTTACCTACAATATTTTTAGGCATGAAGAATTCATAATCTTTAAACTTTACCATCAGCAATTCACCATTTTTCCTTTCCACTTTCATCCAGCAGCCTTTTTCCTGGCACACCTCGACAACCCGTGCGGTAATCTTGCCTTCGAACCGGTTATTCTTCAAATTTTTTTCCAATTGCGATTCCGGTATCGCGCCTGCCGCAGTAAGGTTATTGCCGTACACAATTCCTTTTTCAGCCGGCGCTGGTTCCTGTGCAGAAAGGATTATTGACAAAAAGAGGCTGAAAGAAAGAAAAATGGCAGATTTCATGGTTTTAGTTTATGCCGCAAAATGCAATCTTTTCACGGCCCTGCCAAAAGAATGCGTGCGCGAAGCATGAATATCTTCAGTCGATACATATAAGAACCGGTAAAGGGAAAAACGCTTTGACTTCATTGTTTTATTCCATACACCTTACCGTTATTCACTGTTGTCATAACCTATCTGCAAGGATAACTTTATTTAAAATTTATTTCTGATTCGCATGAAGACCAAAATAATTAGTTTATCATTGCTAAATACTTTAGTGTTGAT
>DATLDA010000256.1:0-10203 GCA_035526135.1 Flavitalea sp. | reverse complement strand
CGTAGCATATAAATCAAAATTGCAAGAAGACGTGATAAAGAAAGCTGCCAAATTGAAATCTGAGGGCTGGAAAAATACTTTTGATCAATAATTCTGCAAGGCTTAGCATTATCGTTTCCATTTATGAAAATCAAATTGATCCGAAGCAGGGAACTGAAAGATTTTCCATCAGGTTCTGCACTTGAATTTTTTGATGGCCGTTTGTATGTTGTGGGTGATGATGCCCGGCAGGTACTTGTTTTGAATAAGCGCTGGAAGGAGATTGAAAGAATAAAATTGTTTGATTATCCTGAAGTCAGAATACCAAAAGAAAAAAAAGCTGACCTGGAAGCATCATACCTCGACCGCGCAAAAGATCACCCGACACTGGTATTGCTTGGTTCGGGTTCCCTTGAACCAAGAAACAAATGTATACTTGTGCAGCCTTCTACCGGAGTGGTTGAGGAAAAGGACCTTCACGTATTTTATGACAGGATAAGAAGGGAAGGTATACGCGAGTTGAATATAGAAGCCGCAACTTCTATCAAGGAATACCTGATATTCTGCAACCGTGGGAACCTGACAAATCGTGATAATCATTTTATTATTACATCAGGCGACTTCTGGAAAAATCAGGAAACGGCAGAACTTTCTGTATTCAAATTTGAAATGCCTGTAGCCGGACCTACTGTTGTGGGCATCTCAGGAATTACTTATTCAAAGAAAAACGACTGGCTGGTTTTTACCGCGTCCACAGAAGTGACGGCAAGTGCCTATGAAGATGGTGAGATCGGCGAAAGCTATATCGGTATTATTGAAAACGCTTCGAGGAAAATCGGCAGAAAAAAAATGACTGTGAGTGATTTCGCTCCTTTATCCGGTATTGATCCCTCGCTTGCCGGAAAAAAAATTGAATCGGTTTGCATCCAAAGTGACAGAGCATCACGGCTCAAGGTCCATCTCGTAGCTGATAATGATACCGGTGTTACTTATTTATTCAAGTTAAGATTAAAGCAAACCTGATCACTCAAGGGTAAGTACCGTGAATTGCTGTTCCAGCGCTAAAGAATTTTTTTCAATTGTTTCGATAAATTCTCTTCCATACTTTGCATAAAAAGGCATGAAATTTTCAATTCTTTCCTGAAGACTATCGTGCGGAAAAAGGTTTTGTCTCAACGCTTCAATGGATCTTTCCTGCGCTTCATATTTTCTTTTTTCGGCACGCAATAATTTTTTCTCAAGCACCTGCAAAGGTTTCACAGCTTTCGCATGCAAGGCAGAGACGTGCTGTTCCAGTGTACGATCAACGGTCGTCGCCACTTTTTTCAGGTGATCATAATACTTCCCTGCCGTCAAAATTTCTTCCTCAAGCGATAACTGGTGAGACGATGCACGCTTTACTATAATGTCCATAAGATCTTTTTCAGACAAGAACATCATTTTTTCCGTTAAGCCGAGCTGCTGCATTTTTTCTTTCCACTTTTTTTCGAGGATCAGGAAAGAATTCCTGAGAACCAAAACCGGATAGGGTACACCGAAATGGCGAAAAAGATTTTTTAATTCAAGCCAGTAAGCCAATTCACCACCACCCCCGATGAAAGCAATATTCGGTAATATGGTTTCCTGGAACAAACCACGCAGAATCACATTGGGACTGAAATGTTCCGGGTGCTCATTCAATTCATTTTTTAATTCTGAGGAAGTAAAAGATAAAGACGTGCCGACTACTATCCATTTATCCTGCTGTTGTACAATCCTTGCGCGAATTCCATCAGCCAGGTAGAACAAATTAATCTCACGGGGATTCGCCTGCACTTTATATTCATGAAGTTTTTCAACGGTGTCTTCCACTATAGTTGCTGCCGTTTGTTTGAACAGGTCATCTTCAAAAACGGGGATCATTAATCGTTTCAGATCGGCATCATCAGGTACGAGTACAATTAATCCGTAAGCTGAAAACAATTCATTCAAAAGGTGAAATGTACCCGTTTGAAGGTTGGGCGCATTCAGGTAATGTTGCCTGATCAGGATAGATAATTCCTGGCCATATGGTTTTACATTCAGTTCGCCTTCTATGCGGTGAACAATTTTTTCCAGTCCGGCAGTTTTCATTCTTCCGACAGCTCCCGTTTGTTTTGTATCCCACGTTATTTTTTCTCCATTCAAATAGATCTTACCTAACTCTTCAAGGTCAGCATCTTCACATCCCATATAAAATACCGGAACAAAATTGTATCCGGGCATCTTCTCTGCAAGGTGTTTTGCGAGCCGGATAGCATGGAGGATTTTATAAATGAAATAAAGCGTGCCGGTAAATATGGCCGGTTGATGGGCGGTGGTGATCGTGAAAGTGTTCTCTTCACTTAATAGCGTAATATTATTCTGAACGATAGGATAATCTGTTTCTTTGTATTGCTTCTCCAGGTATGTTGTCAATACATTTCGGTTCGTTGGAAATTTTTTACGCTGCGCGATTGACGCACGGAGACCTTCAAGCGAGACCTCGTGTTCTATGAAAGGATGTAATGCAGTGTGGTTATCCAGATAATCACAGACAATCCGTGAAAAGTAACCTGTTTCCTTATATGATAAGTGTGTACACGAAGAATCCATAAGCATTGCAGTAAAAATACAATGTCCCCAGTGAACACATTCTTTACGGTTCACTTTTAACGTTCTATTTCCGGATTATTTCAATTCATAGGCTACGACATTATTTTTTAGGAATGTCGGTACGTACACCATACGGGTTTTCGGATCGTAACCAATATCAGCAGAATTGATCTTTTGCTCGCGTGTGTCCAGCAGTTTTTCTTTTGTTCCATCCGCCTTTACATAATAAATAACGCCTCCCCAGCAGGAAACGATAAAATCATTGCCACTGATGTTTTCAATTCCATCTGTTCCCCCCTCCATTCCATCAGTTATTTTCGTAAGCTTTTTATCATCTTCTACCTTGTACAAACCTCCATTGTCCAAGACATACAATTTATTTTCGTGTATCAGCAGTCCGTTCGGGCCCTGCAGATTTTCAAGATGTGTTGTTACATTTCCTTTTCTTATCCGGTGAACTTTTTTTGTGCGGGAATCAGAAACATAAATGACACCTTTCCTGTCAATGGTAAGATCGTTCAAGAAAACTGACGCTGGTACCGGATATCTTTTTGTGATACTTCCATCTTTTGTATTGATCACGACTACTTCATCAACATCTGCCACGTAAAGATTTTTTTTGTATAAAGCCATGCCTTTGGGCGCATTCAATCCCTGGACCCAGGCGGCTGAAATAATTTTTCCGTCAAGACCCACTTTACCAATAGATCCTCTCCCATCTTTTTCGTTGGGCTGACCGTCAATATTGGCTGTATATAAAATCTGATTCCTGCTGTCATATCGTACTGATTCAGGTATTTTCAGCAAAGTGTCCGTTTCCCATTTCTTTACCAACTGATGCTGGCACATAGCAAAATATCCTGATAGGATGAAGAGCGAATTCAATAGTAGATTTTTTTTCATATACATTTTATTTCAGCAGGAAAGATACAATGCGCTTTCAAAAAAAGAGCAGATTAAGAGACATCAGTTATATCTTTCAACGTCAAAAGCGCTGATGTCTATGGAAGTTTTACTATTTGTGATGATCTCTTCAACAAGCTTTCCGGTTGCCGCCGCAAGTGACAGTCCGAGCATTGCGTGACCTCCTGCTATTACAACATTTTTGAGTTTACTATTTCTTCCGATATAGGGTAGACCATCAGGGGTAAGCGGCCGTAATCCCTGCCAGATCCTTTCTGATACGGGAAATTCAACCGGCAGATCAGGATAATAATTACGGGCTGCATTAAAGATCGCCTGTACACGACGAATGAGTACCTGATTATTAATACCTGCAATTTCCATGGTCCCTCCCATACGAAGATCTTTCCCCATTGGTGTCATCGCTACACGATCGTCAACAAGGATCGCCGGGTAATGAAGGTTTCGTTTGATATCAGGATAGGTGATGCTGTAACCTTTTCCCGCCTGGATGAGAATATGAATTTTCAGAAGCGAGGCAATCGCCGGTAACCATGATCCACCCGCCAGAATGAATTCATCTGACTCAATTTTTCCTTTGTCGGTAATGATAGAACGAACTGTGTGATCATTCACTTCAAAAGCACGAACCTCCGCTCCTAATAGAAAAGATACGCCGAGCTTTTCCAGATGTCTGCGAAGAGTAGACATAAAATCACCCGGATGGAGATGACAATCTATCGGGTATAGTACCCCACCCCGCACGTTCACTTGAACTTCCGGTTCCAGGGACTGTACCTGTTGCGCACTCATTGGTATAGTATCAATATGGAATTTCCGGGCTTCTTCGGCCAGTTCCAGTTCATGCTTTTCTGTCAATGCCGATTTGTATAACATCAGGCATCCTTTTTCTTCCATACGAAAATGGTTTCCCATTTCCTGTTTCATTTCAGAAGTAAGTTCACGGCTTAGTTGAAGGATATTATTGAGATGGATGGCATTTACTTTAACGGTAGAGGCATTGGCTTTGCGATAAAAATTCAAACCCCACCGGATCAGGTCCCAATCAAAACGCGGTTTAATGTAGAATGGGCTGTCTGCACTGAGCATCCATCTAAGTCCTTTCGCAACAATGCCCGGTGATGCAAGCGGCATGAAATGACTCGGGGAAACATATCCCGCATTACCGAAAGAAGTTCCGGAAGTAATATTTCCCCTGTCGATGACCGTTATACTAAATCCTCTCTTTTGTAGATAATAGGCACAACACAGACCAATTACTCCTCCCCCAACGATCACGATATCCTGTTTCATGGCTCGAAAATACTGTAAATGCAATTTCAGGCAAAGATGCAAGGAGAGTCGAAGGCAGTCAGCAATCAGCAGTCAGCTGTCTCATCCTGAACCATCTTTCTGTTCAATAAATGCATATCTACCCAAGTACCTCTTTGAGAGTTTAATGAAACGCAGAATTAAGCAGGTTGGGACAGCGGACTGCTGACTGCTGACAGCCATACTCTTCATTGCATGTAGGCGTGGAACCAATTAAAAAAGCCCGCTTACTCAGCAGGCTTTTCTTTGAATATCGAAAAAGGGTTAGTTATTTCGACCGGTAATGGAACGTATAACGTGAATTTCCTTTTCATCGTATGGCGTTCCGTCTTTTCTGAAAATATCATGGAACCAGACCGCCGGCTCGGGCGTGCCCTCCTGGGAACCCCAGGGAAATATCGTATTCGTTTTTCCGGCTACCAGACCCCAGTTGATTGCACCTACCTTGTATTTTCTGAAGATAGGAAGATGCGTATGAAAGAAACTGTCGGACGTTCTTGCCATATATTCTGTACAGATCACAGGACGTCCCAGCGCCTGTAATTCTTTTATCTCGTTCTCGAGTGTACTTGCATCTTTATAATTATGAAAGGTGATCACATCTGAATGTGCTCGTTTGAAATCGTTGAGTTTTTTCAGTTCTCCATTCCAGGAGGCAGCCGTCAGTGGTTGCGAGGGTCGCACCTGCCATGCCCATTTGAAAACGTCTTCAAGAAGATGCATGGATTGATCACCCATACCTTCATTGCCAGGTTCATTATACAGATCCCACATGAGTATACGATCATCATTGCGGAAGGTGTGAAGAATGTCTTTGGTATAAGCTTCCAGTTGTTCCCATCCTGATTTAGTAAGGATTCTTTCCTTACCGGGGCTCGCCAGCCAGCCGGAATTGTGTACACCAGGTTTAGGTTCTGGTTGCTTTCCCGGTTCCGGGTTGTGATTCCAGCAGTCATCAAACAATACAAAAACAACTTTGATTTTGAATTCTGCGATCAGGCCAAGAAAAATGTTGATCCTTTTTTTGAATCCTTCTGCGCCAGTTTCCCATAAGAGGTTATGCAGGTAAACACGGACAACATTGAAACCGAGAGATTGTGCTAAAGTAAGCTCATGTCTCATCGTAGGAAGATCAAAAGTATCTTCCTGCCACATTTCAAGCTGGTTAATTGCAGTACTTGGTGCAAAATTACACCCGATCAGCCAGGGTTGTTTTGCGTACCATTTATTGGCTTTTTCTGCAGACCATCGAGTTGACGGGATCGTATCAACTTTCGAATTCAACTGGAACATAGGTATTAGTATTAGTTTTTTAAGGCGAATAATGAGATTGGAATAGGACCCGTGATACGTCTCACTGTCTTCTATTTGAATCTGTATTTTGTGGTGAATTAAAAGAAAGTGTGTTAAAGAATAGATAATACCCAACGTTATTAATGTCAGGGGTATTGTGCCTTTCGGCGAAAGAAGAAAAAGGATTTTTGAAGATCAAAATAGGCTTCATAATCAAAAGGACGGATGACATTTATTGAACGATGTCATTGTGCATTTATTTTATGAAAAGCTTGTATTTATATCAAAATGAATAATTCATTTCAATTCATAAAACTACCTCTATTGTTCCGACGAAAACCAATATTAATATGTTTGTAACAATAATAAGTACTTCCCATTACAAGGCCTTCGGATAAGTGTTTAAAACCGGTCATAGTAAAAACATCCGTCTGCACATTAAGCGACACTTTCATTGGTAGTGTTGGACCGGTTGAAAGATCGATATTGTCTGTAATAGTATATGAATGCCGGTATTTGAATGGTCGTGAGAAAGGAAAGAGTTTGGTGCGGGATAAGGTTGCCGCCGCTGGGATACGAATGATCCCGTTTACTTTTGAAGATTTTACAAGGCCTTTTGCCTTAGAATGATGCATTCCGTGTTTTTTCGTACAATCATTCCCGTAACCCGCTGATCAGATCTACCGCCTCAATCTTGACTGGAAGCCAGATTTTCATCTCCCCTTTTCCGCGATGTGCCCAGGAATAATATGGAATAGCAATTAGCGGTTGTTGGACGGTGTGAATTTCTGTGCCTTGCTGATTTATTTCAACTGCTTTCGCTTCTGTTTTCAGCGTCATAACGCCATTCAACAAATCGCTCCTGTATTCTTTTATAAATGTAGGTCGGCCTGGTAAAAATAAATTGTTTGTTTTTCCTGAATTATCCACCCATTCTGCACAATAAATGATAGGACCGCATTGTAGAGCAACCTTTCCCAGGTCATCTTTTACAGATTTGTTTGCACGAACTTGCCGCACTTCCATCGGAAAAGAAAGGGTTATGGAATCATTCGATTTCCAGATTCTTTCAATAATAGCATATCCCTTTTCAATTTTATAAGGGATTTCTTTTCCATTGATCAGTATACGTATAGGGCGCACAGATGTATCTGAAAAAGTATACAGATCTCCCGCAACCGCTTCATTACGGGCCCATCCGGGTATCCTGCAAAAAAGGCGGAACGGTGAAGACGGAGGTTGCTTCAATAACAGTTTGACGGATCCATTCCAGGGGTATTGCGTCTCCTGTACAATGGAGAGCTTATTATTTTTCCCTGTGAATATACTAGCTGAGGAACTGATATACAGGTTGACGAATACATCATTTTTAATTGTCGCATATATATAACCGGGAATTGACGGGATCATGCGGGTAACATTGGTAGGACAACACGAACATACAAACCAACCGGCTCTTGAGATTTCCAGATCCGGGTGGTTGAAATGGCTGCGAACTTCCATTGCATTGGTATAAAAAAAAGATTTGCCATCCAATCCGACACCGGATAACATTCCGTTATACAGAGTTTTTTCCAGAAGATCGATATATTTTGCGTCGCCGTGTAACTGGAACATCCGTTGATTCCAGAAAATGCTCCCGATGGCCGCACAGGTTTCTGAATATGCCGTCAGGTTGGGAAGATCATAATTGTCTCCGAAACGTTCGCCATCCCCTGCAGCGCCAATCCCACCATGCAAATACACTTTTTTACCGGACATATTTTCCCAGATCCTGTCAATCGCTTTCAGGTAAAGTGTATCCCCCGTTATTGCAGCAATATCCGCCATCGCGGCATAGAGATACATAGCCCTCACTGCGTGACCCGTAGCTTCATCCTGCTCTGTTACTGGTTTATGGTCCTGCCAATAAGCGCCGTTTTTAAAAACATCTTTGCTTCGCACATCATATTTTTTCCTGCCACGCTGATCAAGGAAAAATTTGGCCAGATTGAGATACCGTTTTTCTCCTGTTGCGCGGTACAATTTTACCAGTCCCATCTCGATCACTTCATGACCCGGGGCAACCTGGCGTTTGCCGGGACCGAAGACTTTATCAATCAGGTCTGCGTTTTTGATTGCTATGTCAAGTAAGTTTTTTTTTCCAGTTGCGAGGAAATGAGCGACCGCTGCTTCGTACAAATGACCAGCATTATATAGTTCGTGCGAGTGCTCCTGTTCCTTTTCCCATCTTTCTTTACCGACCCTGCTGTCTTTAATATTTGTGGGATTGATTGTTCTTGCCGTGTAGAGATATCCATCGGGTTCCTGGGCTTTTCCGATCAGGGAGATAAGTGAGTCGAGGTATAATGTTAATGAGGCATCAGGATGTTGAGAGAGCGTATATGATGCGCCTTCAATGGTTTTGTATATATCAGTATCATCAAAAGGATATGCGGTGCAAAATGCACCCGAACGTGTCGCCGCCATTTCAAAATTCCGTATACGGCCGGTGATCCTGCATTGTTCGAATGATGCGGGAATGGTGATCGTACGATTTTTTTCAAGACGAGGTAACCAGAAATTGTCTGTCAGTTGTACCTGCGTAAAAGGAACAGCTTTGATGGGGTAATCCTGTTGTGCAAACGCATTGAAACAGAAAACAGCCATTGCGGCTGTAATCATTTTTTTCATTTTCTGTTTGTTAGTTGTTTAATTAGCGCTACTTCTTTTTCATCGAAAGGTGTTCCGTCTGGACGAAAGACATCATGAAACCATAGAGTCGGTTCGGTTGTGCCTTCAGGTGAGTTCCAGGGATAGATGGTGTTTGTCTTTCCGCTTACAAAGCCCCAGTTCAGCGCACCAACCAGATATTTTTTAAAAACCGGAAGGTGACTGCTAAAACGGCTGTTATTAGTTCTCGCCATGTATTCGGTACATAGGAAAGGACGTTGGTTCGATTTGAGCATTCTGATCTCGGCCTCAAGGTTTGCTGAATCATTATAATTGTGAAAGGTGATCACATCCGAGTGGGTCAATTGATAAGAATTATAAGCAGTTAATTTTTTATCCCAGGTTGCCACTGACAAAGGTTGGGAAGGGCGTACGCTCCAAGCCCATTTAAAAATATTTTTCAACAGCGGCATCGAAGTTTCCTGATATCCGCCGTTACCGGGTTCGTTGTACAAATCCCAAAGCAAAATTCTTTTGTCTTTTTTAAAAGTGGTAAGGATATCTGTTACGTATTTTTCCAGTACCGGCCAGGAAAGTGAGTCGTTGTGCATGTGTTCACCCGGACTTTGTACCCACCCGCTGTTGTGAACTCCTTTTTTTGGTTCAGGTTGAATTCCCGGATGTGGATCCTTGTTCCAGCAATCATCAAAGAATACGAAGATGGTTTTTATTTTTTTAGCATCTGCGATGTTAAGGAACGAGTTTATGCGTTGTTTGAAACCTTCCGGATCATTCTGCCAAACAAGATTATGCAGGTAGACCCTCACTACATTAAAACCAATGTCTTGTGCCCAACCCAGTTCTTTTTGGATCGTAGCTGTATCAAACGTTTCGGCCTGCCACATTTCAAGCTGGTTGATGGCGGTATTCGGTATATAATTGCATCCCACCAACCACGGTTGGTTGTCATACCAGGCATTCGCCTGCTTTGCCGACCAGATGCGTTGTTGCGCAACAGTAGACAGGAATATAAGGAGGAAGAGTAAAGAAGAGACAGCTTTTTTTATCAAATGCATTTTTATAATTAATTAGTAATTAATAATTAAAAAAGCAAGCTATTTGTTATCCTAAGTTTTCTTTGCATTTTACATTTTGATATTTTGCATTTTATTAGTGTTCATTTTTTAATTTTTAATTTTTAATTTTTAATTTTTAATTTTTAATTGCATTATTTATTCCACATCTGATCCAGCACTTTAATAAAATAGCCACCAACAACACTTCTTGCCTGGAAGCCAACCTGTTTGCCTGTTGTTGTTTCGTGCCAGTCACTTAAGGGCACTCTTGTTGGTGTTTCAGTACTGAATTTATAAACAGGCGCTACCAGTTTCCTGAAATCTTCATTGTTTGTGGCAAGTGTTGCAGTCCAGA
>DATLDA010000247.1:0-3963 GCA_035526135.1 Flavitalea sp. | reverse complement strand
CGATGATATCGCGTGGGTTTTCATACACATCCGGAAATCCGAGTGAATTATATCCCACCAGTGTAAGCCGGTTACCTACTCTGTTGTATAAAATTGTTCCGTTCAATCCTGTTTTATTGCTTGAATATTGTAAGCCTCCGTTAACGAGATAAGGCGACTGTCCCTGTACCGGCCGGTCAGCAGAAACAGTTTTACCTAAAAATTCATCATTAAATGTTACCTGTGAAAAGATGTAAGTAAAATTTGAAAAGACACTGAAATTGCTCAGGAGATCAGTATTGCCACCGAGAAACTTCAGGTTTTTTCTTGCTTCGAATTCTATTCCGTAGGTGTTTGCGTCTTTAGCATTTTCAAAAGAATAATTACGGCGCGTAAGTACACTTCCGGATCCAAGTCTGAACTCAATCGGATTCACGAAACGTTTATAAAAACCTCCCACTGTGATAGCTTCCCCTGCTGCAGGATACCATTCATACCGTGCATCAAAATTGTAGATATCCGTCATTTTCAGGTCTGTATTACCAGTGATCCCGAAAGTGGATTCGTAATCATAAAACTGGAATGGAGCAATCTCCCGGAATTCAGGCCTGGAAACGGTTTGCGATGCAGAGAGTCGCAAAACGTTTTGGTCATTGAGAGTATAAGTGATATTGACCGAAGGCAATACACTCCAATCTTCTGTATTGATGATGATTCTTTTCGCCGACAGATCTTTTGTATGCAGAAATTGTTCAAAGAATTCCAATCGGGCGCCCCAGATCACGCGTAATGCATCCGTAATCTTGTTGTCGAACATCAGGTAACCTGCATCCAGCGCCGATACTGCGAAATATTTATCCTGGTTATTGGTGAATTCTTCGAGCACAAATCCGTTCGGATTAATATTTGCCTTGTTGAATATTTGATCGTACGGGAGTGTATGCAGGCTGTTATCGAAATCGGTTCCGTTTGATTCCACATACCTGAATATTCTTGATTTGAAATCACGAAACCTGAGTAACCCTGATCCGCCAATTTTGAAATTTTGTTTCTGTCCTAGTGCAGTAAAAGGAATGTTTAATGAGCCGTTGATTGATAACCCATGATCCCTGAGATTGGAATGATAGCGGCGTGTATCATCCTGGTCCCAATCATATGGACCACCTGCAAAACCGGCGCTAAAATAAGCGGAGGTCCGCAGGTCTGGTTGTTCTTTATCATTTAAAGAATACGCTGCGTTCCAGTATAACTTCACACCTTTATTATTGATAGTATGATTTCCTTCCAGTATACCTGTATAGAATGTTCGTTGATTCAACACGGATGAACGCAAACTAACCATACCGCCCCTGTCCGTATTAGGTCCGCTTCTTGAATAATAATTGTCTTCAAAATAACGGTTGAATAGATTTTTAAAAGAGACTTTATGCTTTCCTCTTACATAAGCAATGTTGGCCATTGCACCGAGATTGACATTGAATTTATTCTGCCTGTCGCGAAATTGTTGCAAAGGATTTCCATCATCTTCATATAAAGCCCTGTCGACAGTATAGAGCATTTCGCTTTTCCGGTATAAAAGAGAGATAACCGTTCCGAGAGAAGAATTATTCTTGAACCTTTTGCCTGTACCCCATGCAAGGTTATAAGTTTGTATCGGTGTCGCTTGCGAAGTCTCCTCTTTATATACATCATCGCGGAATAAACGGGTAAGCTCCAATCGCTTTGCCTGTCCGTCAGCATGATTTATTAGTGAATTGTAAGTCTGGCGGCTTGTAGGAAATCCGGCGGGAATCTCTCTTCTTCCGTCTGTAAATCCAATCCATTCCGCATTGCTTCTCGGATTACTTACAAAATCTTTGAATGTTGATTCTGTATTATATCCGAGGCTGGCGCCAAATGAGACAAAATTTTTGTTGGGAACATCCCGTGTAGTAACCTGTACCAGGCCACCGGCGAATTCACCGGTCAGATCCGGCGTTGCGGTTTTGTTGATAACGATATTGTCTACCACACTCGATGGAATGATATCAAACGAAAAAGCTTTCTTATCGGGCTCTGAGCTGGGAAGTTGCGCACCATTGAGGAATGCAGTGTTGTACCTGTCTCCAAGTCCGCGCACAATTACAAATTTATTATCCTGAATACTGGCGCCACTAACGCGCTTCAGAATCTCACCGGTATTTTTATCTGGTGTTCGTTTAATAAAATCTGCAGCAATACCACTTGATACCGCTGAATTATTACGCTGAAAATTGATGAGAGCCGCTGTGCTTTCTTTGCGTACGGAAGAGCGGATTACGACCTGTTCAAGCGATGCACTTGGTTCAAGCGTTATCGTAAGGGTATTTTCCTGGTTATTTTTTAGTTCGATATCTTCTACTATTTTGGTGCTGTAACCTGCACTCGAAATAGTAATTGCGTGTTTGGTCCCTGAAGTAAGATTAATTGAAAATCTACCTTCTATATCAGCCGCTATCGCACGAACAATTCCCGGAGCTGAAATCGTGGCGCCCGGAATTGGCTCATTTTTTTTATTCACCACCTTACCATTCAATCGAATAGTTTGCGAAAACAATAAAGCGCTAAACGGTAAACAAAGACACAACAAAAAAATCTTTCTGACCACTGGGTTGAATTTGTAACGCAAAAGTATCTGGCGAGTATTACCGTCTTGTTACGCCAGTATTAAGGAATTGTGAAGAAGACCACAGACGACAGACCGCGGTAATTGAAATATACGATGTACGGTGTACGATGTACGATGTACGGTGTACGGTGTACGGTGTGTGATGTACGATATACAATCGATCATCAATGTGGACCAGAACGAGGTACAATAACGGTTGTGAAGTAGATGCGTTTCACACCTGCCCGGATAACGGTCGGACCGGCAAAGAAGCAAGGACAGTAAAGTAACAAAGGGAACGTTGAACTAGGAACTTTGAACTAAGAACGTTGAACTAAGAACTACTAGAACCTGAATTGCAGCCGGCAGGTGAGTACATTATCTTTCAGATCCTCCGTCATTCCCACTAATTGAGTTTTTTCATTTCGTACGATCTCGTACCAAAGAAGCAGTTTCAGGTTCTCATGGAAATAGTGATTATAGCCAAAGCTAAGCGTCGCGAATTTGACATCACCCCCATGTGTATTCGAACCAGCCATTCCTATCATATCAGATTTCAATTTGATATTCGGATCGTACCAATCATATTTGATTCCCAGCTGATGATGAGGATTGCCTACGCTTTGAAGAAAATAGAAAAATGCACCATCAAATGACCGAATATAGGAAGCTTCAGAAAGCAGAGCGGGCGGGGTTTCGGTCAATTCAGCGATAGAAGTTTGTGTTCCTCTCCAATACTCACCCCGGATCTCAGAATTGCCCCAGCCGGTTTTAAGTTTCAACTGCACATCAATCCCATGATAGATACGTGGTGCTTTCATTCCGATATTTGATGCAGATGAATCCGTAGTGAACCGAAATTTGTCACCACCATTTCCCATTTTGTTTACGTATTTCGTGTTCTGGTAAAATCCTCCATTGAGATAGGAGATTCCACCACTAATCTGAAATGATCTTGAAAGAGAGTAAGGTTTCAGGAAAATTCGGCCGATCTTATCTTTATAACTATCGTATTCCGCCGGACTGGCGAGACCCTGTCCATTGAATATTCCTACATCCATTTTTAATTTGCGGAGTTTGTGTTTACCCGTCCGCGGTTCAAACGAAATCATAGCGCCAAGGTCCCGTTCTGTGCGCATCAGGATTTGCGACATTCTGCCTCTTTCCGGTGATTCCCTGTCGGAAGAAGACAGGTTTACTTCAAAGCCAAAGGGCCTCGCAAACATTCCGGTTGACAATGAAAACAGGTGCCATTTGTTTTCAAAAATCCTCCCGTAAAAATCCCGGATGAATACCCCTCTTTCGGTTCCGTCAAATTGAAAAACAAATTGTACCGAAGGCATATCCCCTTCATTGAA
>DATLDA010000246.1:0-6885 GCA_035526135.1 Flavitalea sp. | reverse complement strand
GTCTGTATTTTATCATGGTCGAATCAAGGCGGACTTCCCTATTACTGATCCTGCAAACCTGGAAGGTGAGTTAACAGTAACGGAATCTGTATTGGTTAATGATGGTCAGCGGATCCAATTCGATTCAGTCCAGATACTTGCCGGCAAAAGCGACAGTGGACATTTTATGCGCGTGCGCAGTGATGCAATTAACCTTGTGATGACAGGTCAGTATAATCTTTTGCAACTTGGTACTATTTTCCAGGATGCCATTCAACCTTACTTCGCTGTATTGCCTCCGCATAAAGTGACAGCAGTCGATCCATACGATTTTACTCTCCATGGCACCATTGTAAACCATCCGACACTGCAGGCATTTGTACCAGATCTTCAAAGACTGGATCCTGTAACTGTTGACGGAAGATTTTCAAATACGAATGGATGGCAACTTGATCTGAATTCACCGCTTATTCTGATGGGGGCAAACCGCATCCAGGGTGTCACCTTCAGGGCCGGAACTGAAAACGGCGCGATTGCTTTCTCAACAAATCTTACAAAATTCAATAGTGGAACAGCAATGAATGTGTATGGTGCATCAATTACCGGCACTGTCGCAAACAACCAGATAAATTTTAATGTGAATGTAAAAGATAAAGCAGCCAAAAATAAATACCAGTTGGGAGGATTGTTTGAACAACCTTCAACCGGAAATTATGCTGTTTCCTTAAGCAAAGATTCGCTGCTTTTAAATTACCAAAGATGGTCCATTTCGGATGGCAATTCAATCAACTTCGGATCAGCAGGTGTGTTTGCAAGAAACTTTATTTTATCGCGCGACATCGAAAGTCTAAGCATTAACAGCCTCAGTCCATCAGGTAAAGCCCCTGTAGAAGTAAAATTTGCAAACTTCCAGATTGGTACGATCACTGCCTTCATTCAATCAGATACTTTGCTGGCTGACGGCGCCATCAATGGAAATGTTGTATTCAACAACCTGATGTCACAACCTACCTTCACGAGTGATCTAACAGTAAATGACCTGAGTATCCGTCGTGATACATTAGGTAATTTGAGAATGCAGGTAAATAATACCACTGCTAATACATTCACCGCGGATGTAACACTCAACGGTCATGGCAACGACCTGCAACTTGCAGGCAACTATTATGTGAAGCCGAATAACAACAGCAACTTCGATCTGAAGCTTGATATCCGCCAATTACAACTCAATACGCTTGAAGGAGCCAGCATGGGAGCTTTCACGGATGGCAGCGGATATATCAGCGGAAAATTTGTTTTCAATGGAACGATCAAAGATCCCAACATCGACGGTAGCATCGGATTTACTGACGCAGGTTTTACACCGACTGCATTGGGAAGTCATTTCACGATTGAAAAAGAGAGTATTCTATTTGCTAACAATGAGGGCGTAAAGTTCAACACTTTTACCGTAAAAGATAATTTGGGAAGTACAGCCATTCTCGATGGAATGGCTTATACAAAAAATTTCCTGAATTATAATTTCGATCTGAAACTACGTGCGAATGATTTTCAGGGTTTGAATACAACCAAAAGAGATAACCCATTATACTTTGGTCAATTGTATTTCAGCAGTAATCTTGGAATTACCGGAACTGAAAAAGCTCCGGTGATCGATGGTAGCATAACCATCAATGAAAAAACAAAGTTGTCGGTTGTACTTCCTCAGCAACAGGTTGGCATGGTCGACCGGGAAGGCATCGTTCAATTTGTTGATATGGATTCGCTTTCGAGAGACTCCGTTTTTCTTGCTTATGATTCCGTAAATAGATCTTCTCTAGTTGGATTTGATATCGGGGTGAATATAGAAGTGAAAAAAGAAGCTGAGTTAAGTCTCATCATCGACCAGGGTTCAGGTGATTTTATAAAGATGCGTGGCGAAGGGCTGCTCACAGGCGGCATCGATCCGAGTGGAAAAATTACATTATCCGGTTCCTATGAAATAGAGGAAGGCGCCTATGAATTATCATTTAATTTTTTGCGAAGAAAATTCAATCTGCAGAAGGGTAGTAAAATATTATGGACCGGAGAACCCACCGATGCCGATCTTAGCCTTACAGCTGTCTATGTTGCGAACACTTCACCGTTAGATCTGGTTGACAACTACCTGGGCGAAACGTCAACACAAATCAAAAATACTTACAGGCAGAAGTTGCCCTTTGAAGTGTCGCTGATATTGAAAGGACAATTGCTGCATCCCGAGATCACATTCGACGTCACTTTGCCTGAAAAGAATTACGGTGTATCGAACGACATTGTTACCACGGTACAATTCAGGCTGGATGAAATCAGGAGCGAACCTTCTGAATTAAATAAACAAGTGTTTGCCTTGTTGTTGTTGAACCGTTTCGTTGGTGAAAATCCCTTTGAAAGCAGTGGTGGCGGCGGTGGTTTGAATGCCGGAACATTTGCAAGGCAGAGTGTCAGCAAACTTTTATCCGAACAACTGAATCAGCTCGCCGGAAACCTTATTCAGGGTGTTGATATCAATTTTGATCTGGTTACTTCGGAAGATTATACCACAGGCCAAATGCATAACCGGACTGATTTCAATGTATCGCTTTCTAAAAGGTTGCTTGATGATCGGTTGACCGTAACCGTTGGCAGTAACTTCGAACTGGAGGGTCCTCAAAAATCAACGTCAAATTCGGGTAGTAACCTTGCCGGAAATATTGCCATCGATTATCAGTTAAGTCAGGATGGCCGTTATCGCTTGCGGGCTTACCGGAAAAATGAATTTGAGGGGGTGGTGGAAGGATATATAGTGGAGACAGGCATCGGGTTTGCAATTACAATGGATTATAACCGGTTCCGCGATCTTTTCAGAAAAAGAAAAAGGCCCGTGAATACAACAGACCCTAATAATTCCATTGATAATAAAAATAAAACGATACC
The DNA here is from genome assembly GCA_035526135.1 of Flavitalea sp. GTDB lineage: Bacteria > Bacteroidota > Bacteroidia > Chitinophagales > Chitinophagaceae > Flavitalea. Next base: position 3,972 of record DATLDA010000246.1, on the reverse strand, counting down.
ACCTGCACCCGCAACGAACTCAAACGAATAATAAATGTTTCTGAAGCGATTTTTCTTTCTGGTTCCCGTTTGTATTTTCCTGGTTGTCAGTACCGGATGTAATGTCACAAAAAATGTTCCGGCGGGTGACGCACTTTACCGGGGTGCTTCTATAAAGATTGAAGGAGCGGGCTTATCAAAACAAAAGAAAAAAATTGTGAACGCGGAATTGCGTACACTGACTCGTCCAAGACCGAATACCCGCTTCCTCGGTATACCGTTCAAATTGATGTTGTATAATCTGGCAGGGAAACCAGATCCTAAGGATGATCCTAAAAAAGAAAAAGGTTTCAGGAGATGGTTACGCAGCCTCGGCGAAGCACCTGTTTTGCTGAGTGATGTGAATTTGAAAAACAATGCGGACATTTTACGGAATCATATGGAAAACCGTGGATTTTTTCATGCATCGGCAGAAGGTGATACAAGCGTGAAAAACCGGAAAGCCATGGCCAATTATTTTGTGAAGCCGGGCGTGGAGTATACGATCAATGATGTCATCTTTCCCAATGATACGACTGTGCTGATACAGTCCATACTGAAAACAAAAGCAAAATCCCTTCTGAAAAAGGGTGAGGCGTACAATCTGGATATCATCAAACTGGAAAGGCAACGAATTGATGTATTTCTGAAAGAGAACGGTTTCTATTATTTCAATGCGGATTTTTTACTGTTACAGGTTGACAGTACAATAGGCAATGCTAAAGTAGATATGTATTTACGCGTCAAACCGGAAACTCCTGATGAAGCAAAATCAATATACACTATTAATAACGTATACATCTATCCGAACTACCGGTTGAATACAGCAGCAGTCGATACCAACCGTGCACACTCCCAACTTTATCGTGGGTATTATGTAGTGGATCGTCGCAAACTGTATAATCCCCGGCTGTTTGAACAGGCAATGCAGTTTGAGAAAGGAGATATATATAATCGTACCGATCATAACCAGACTTTAAACCGGTTGATCAACCTGAACATCTTCAAATTCGTAAAGAATAAATTTGATGACATTTCTAATGGCTCACATGGAGATGCAAAGCTTGATGCGATCTATTATCTTACCCCGTTTCCCAGAAAATCGATACGCGCGGAGATCGGGGGTAATACAAAATCCAATAACCTCACGGGTTCCCAGGTTACTTTTGGATTTACCAACAGGAATACATTTAAAGGGGGAGAAATTTTTAACCTGAATGCAAACATTGGATCGGAAGTCCAGTTCAGCGGGCAATTCAAAGGATACAATACTTTCCGCTATGGCATTGATGCAAAATTTTCCATTCCCCGTTTCGTAACTCCATTCATCACCCTCAATACAAAAAGCGGTTATGTCCCGAGAACAAATATCCAGCTTGGGTATGATGTACTGACGCGCCAAAAACTTTACACACTAAATTCTTTCCGCGGATCATTCGGTTACGCATGGAAAGAAAGCATTAATAAAGAATATGAATTCAATCCTATCAGCATTCAGTATGTGCAACCGATCAATATTACTGCCCGTTATCGGGACAGTCTTTTGGTGAATCGCACTTTACAGAAAGCTGTTGATACGCAATTTATTCTCGGATCTAATTTCAATTACAATTTCAATCAGCTACTGGGGAATCGTCCAACAAATGGTTTTTACTTCAATGGCTTGATCGACCTGTCCGGCAATGTTGCAGGACTTGTTTCAGGAGCGAATGTCAAAAAACAAGACACAGTCAGGCTTTTCCAGGCACAATTCTCCCAATACATCAAAACAGAAGCAGATTTCCGCTATTACCGTAAAATCGGATTACAAAATGTTTGGGCCAACCGGATCATCGTAGGATTTGGACTTCCGTATGGAAATTCCTCGGAACTGCCCTTTATAAAACAATTTTTCATCGGAGGCAACAACAGCCTTCGTGCATTCAGGAGCCGGTCTGTGGGGCCAGGACATTATGTTCCCGTGAATATGGGATCACTTGGATTTTTCCCGGATCAGTCGGGCGATATTAAGCTGGAGATGAATACTGAATTCCGCGCTAAACTGAATAACGTTATCGAGGGCGCCGTATTTGTTGATGCCGGAAATATCTGGTTATATAATGAGAATCCTTTGAAACCCGGTTCACAATTCACGAAGGATTTTCTTAAGGAGCTGGCTATCGGCACTGGTGTCGGAGTCCGATTTGATCTCTCGATACTGATTCTTCGCATTGATCTGGGCATACCGCTCAAGAAAGCATATTTACCATTGGGAGAACAATGGGTGCTGCGGGAAGTGGATCCAAAAAGTAAGGAATGGAGAAAGAACAACATGATCTTTAACCTTGCGATCGGATATCCTTTCTGATTTTTAACCGTCGGGCTATGTTGATTTCCTTCCACAACTTCAGGTATTATTTCATTTGTATATTATTGAACTGCAAGGCATAAGTTTTTTACCAATAAAAAAGTAATTACTTTTTTAAATAGATTAAATTTTAAAACTATGGCGGAAAATCAAAGAGGCCAACAAGGCCAGCAGAGCTTCGGACAAGGCAGCCAAAACCAGGGACAAGGCCAGGACCAAAACAGGTCTAACCAGGGTTCTGACAGTGGAAGAAGCGGAAGCAGCTGGGGTCAGGATCAGGAAAGTTCTTTAGATTCTGAAAGTGGAATGCAAGGAGGAAGAGGACAATCAGGACAAGACCAGGGTCGTTCAGGAATGGGTTCTAATGCAGGTGGAAGAGGACAATCAGGAATGGGTGATGAAGGACGTTCTAACATGAGCGGAGACAGCAGCGAAAGTGATCTTGAAGATGCTGACCTCGAAGAAGAAGATGATGAAGATTTGGATCTTGATGTTTCTGAAGACGAAGATGAAGAAGAGACTGACGATCAGGATTCGAATAGCCGCACTGGTAGCAGTGGTCTTTCAGTCTAACAACTCAACACAAACAAACTAAATCTTTACGCCTTATGCTTGCCATATTAAGGCGTAAAGATTTTTGTTTTTTAATTAAAAAATGCAAAATCAAAAATGCAAAAAAGTAATTAGCATAATCGTGCTTGATCAAATTTTTTAATTTTTAATTTTTAAAATTAAAAAAATGCCCGGCTAATAGACCGGGCACTCTGCAGAATCTGCGTATTGTGTTATTAGTAAGTCTGATTACAATTCATCTGAAATTACTTCCTGATAAATTTTGTCTGTGATTTTTTTTGATTGTTGGTGATCAACTCAATCATATAAACGCCCGGGATAAGCGAACTAACGGAAACTTCTTCCTGAAATATTGGTTGCGATTTCTGGTATTGCCGGCTTCTGACAAGTTTCCCGGAAACATCATACATATTCATCAATACTTTTCCTTTATCGCTATTCACCATTCTTATGTGAATCATAACAGACGCCGGGTTTGGATACACAGTTAATTTTTGTTCTGCGGTAATCAGGCTACCCGGTTCTCCGATTCCGGCCCCTGTTGTTGATCCGATTCCGGATCCTACTGTTACCACAACTTTATCTTCAGAAGGTTCCCAAAGGTTATCCCATATTCGCAGCACGAATACATAGGTTCCCTGTACCAATCCCGTCACTGTTGCTGATGCACCATTTACACCATTGATCGTAAATGAAGCAGGCCCGCTTTCTTTCCGCCATTCAAATTTATTGATTGAACCATCCGGGTCATAAGATCCTGTTCCGTTCAGCGTTGCAACAGAATTCGGTAATACCACCGAAATATCAGAACCTGCGTTTGAGACCGGTGGTGTATTTCCATTTGGCTGTGGTGCCGGTGCAGTAGTATTTACTGTCACCGCCACTAGATCTTCGGAAGGCTCCCATTGATTATCCCAGATCCGGAGGACAAAAGTGTATGATCCTGGTACAAGGCCGGTTACTGTGGTAGAAGCACTGTTGATACTTGTAATGTTTGCTGTGGGACCGCTTTGTTTTCTCCATTCATATTTTAT
>DATLDA010000230.1:0-28130 GCA_035526135.1 Flavitalea sp. | reverse complement strand
TAGACCCTGGAAATACGACGACGCCAAATTTCATCAGTGAGAATTTTTAACCGGTCAAAGATAATGAAAGGGTATCAGCAATCAGCTGACAGCTGTCCCACCCAAACTATCGGAAAGCGTATAATTCATAATCTCAAAGGCATTACATTTTATGGAGATGGGCTTGCTGACCGCTGACTGCTAATTGCTTCCAGTTCACAGCCAGTAATTCACATACAATGCATAAGCAAAGCCGATATAATGCATCACGGATGAAAACGTTTGATTGAGTGGATAAAAATACGCCGCGGAATGGAAGGCAGCCAACGGAATTGCACAAAGCAACCAGTTTGAATAATCGTTGCCGCCATTGATCATAATAATCGTGATACCGATAATCAGGTAAATCAAAACGAGACTCCAGGCCTTGCGTACCTGTATCAGCATTTTATTAAGATTGTTCTGTACAAAAAATCCGCCAATGATAAAAGGGATAACAAGCAATGTAATACTGATGGTAATAAACACTGATGATGGGATTCCCGGAAAACTAAAATCAATAGATGGTTTCAGGTATGACCAGTTCCATTGGTTGCCCAGGTAAAGAAGGATAGCGAGAAAATAATAGGGCGTCGTTATGCCTAATAAACCAATTAACCACTCCTGCATCCGAAATGCACGCATAATATATAATGTAAAAAAAACAAGGAGAGAAAGCGGCAGCGCAGGTTTATATAAAAGTGATACGATACCTAATAGTAATCCGATATTGAAAATCGCAGATCCGGATTTTGGTGCATTGTACATTACCACCATCCGGTAGAAAACCCACACCATCAATGTGTTTACCAGCAGCGGCGCAGAAAACCGGTTCCATTCAACCAGCAATGAAGTGATAAGAAGAAAACTCATTCCAGGCAGGTACGTCGTCTTTGCCAGCATTTTCTGTGCATTACAAATCCGGTTGAATAAGATTGCCTGAACGTAGTAAAGAAGGAAAGTAAAGAGAGAAAAAAAAACTGAATGCAACCCCATCCTGGAAAAAAAATCGATGATCCAGGTATATAAGAAGTGATCGCCCTCCTGTTTCAAAGGGTATTGCGGATGCAGGAATAATCCGAACTTCAAAATCAGCCCGTAAACGAGAAGCAGTAAAGTATTGGCCGGATTTTTTTGTTTGAAAATTCCTATCACTCGCAGGGAATTTTAGAAATCAATTTTAGCGAATGTAAGATAGTTCCGGTATTGACATGGCATTACTATAGAGCGCGCACTGACCTGCTTACCAAAACGCGGCATAAATTCAAATCCTCTATCGAGATTTTTCAAGGTAGGATGTCTCGACATTTTACCATCAGGTCCGACACTGTGATCATTCAACAGCAATGTTCTGCGTTCATATAAATTGAAAAGGAAATGCAGTTCGCCACCGGTATTCATGATCTGGTGGGAAATAAGGACGTCACTTTCATCATCAAACTGACTTTTCGGTATCACGTTGGTCCATTCAAGCTCATTGTCTTTATTAAATGAAAGGATCATCACATTTTCAGAATGGAATCTGGTTGCCTGGTTCTGACCCCATCGGTTCCAAGGAGAATTCCAGGGGCTATAGTAAGGAGAATAGTAATAATAGTCGAGTGGCGAAGACCACGGATTGTTATAATTGAAATAGTTCCAACGGTTAAAGGAACTCCCCCGGGCCGTTGTATACATCGATTCACCTATCAAAATGAATCCACCATCTTTTTTGGTGACGATATTTTTAATGAAGTAATCGTTGAATGCAAGTCGAAGGTTCGCATCGGGGCCTTTCGCGAGACGGCGAAGCTCATCATTGAACGGAAGGATTGTTTCTTTCAACACACCGGAACTCGACTTATCCCAGATTACAGTATAAATTCCTTCCACATTTCCCCGCTTTTGCTTGTAAAATAAGGAAGTGAAAAGATATCTCTTGTTCGTATTGTCAATTTTGACTTTTATCTCATCGAGCACTTTATCTCCGGTACGAAAATCATGAATGTCAAAATTCTCCTGTTGGGCAGGTTTTCTTACGAGTCGAAGGTCAGTTACATAATCACTCCCGCTTTTCCGGATGAATTTTCCGAAAACAAGATCCCCTTCGTTATCCAAAAGAAAATCAGTAAAATAATCGTTGCGTTCTTCCATCGGCATATGCATCACATGTTTTGCTTTCTGCCTGAGGTCCGTATCTAATAATAAAGTGGTGAATACAAAATTCTTGGGATTCTTACTGTTGATTTTGAATACCATGATCTGCTGCTTGTCATCACTAAAAATCGTAGAATAGATTTTATTATTAGCAGCCCAGCCTATCCGTGAAGTGTCGAGCTCGATCGGTTCCGAAACGGGTTTTCCGGTCCCATCGATCTTTACGCCCATACAATACACAACATTGCGGCGCTGGTATTGGTAAATCATCCAGCAGTAATCGGAGTAAGGCACAAAATCCACGTTGATCCACCGGTCATCCATGTAGTCAAGATTTACCCGCTCAATCAGCTTCATATCCTGTGTGTATACGGATATATCATTGTCTGACCGGTTGTTCTTGAATATGAGAATATTCCCCCCGACTTTTCCAATAATCTCGAAATTGGTACGTCGGTTATCGTCTCTTTCCGGATCACTGTAGGCGATCTTCTGACTGTAAGAAAATAAAGAGAAGAAACAAAGGAACAGTGCGATGATATAGCTGACCTTTTTGTTCAGAGTTGTCTTCATGTGGTTGTCCATCTGGCAGGCAAATTAACAATTGTTAGTCCCTCGCACAAACTTTGAGGTGAAATTTAGGCTTTTGTTGCTGTTGTTTCCGGGCCGTTTGGTTGAGTTTTTCATCTTACACGAAAAAAAATTTTACGACTAAATCCGGGCCCGAACAATTCGTACAACCTTTACCTGCTTTTTTTTACTTTTACTTTGTTTTGCCAAAGGATCAAACCCTACCTTATCACTTTGATTTCACTTTGACAGTAACATACAACAACGTCAATCGTGGGTAAACAGACTAAAAGAGTTACAGCGGCAGGTCTTATTATAGCACTCGGGATTATTTTCGGTGACATCGGAACTTCCCCTCTCTACGTTTTCAATGCTATTATAAAAGGTCGTATCATCAGCGATCAGCTGATCATGGGTGCCTTGTCCTGTATCATCTGGACGATTACGCTACAAACCACAATCAAATATGTGTTCCTGGTATTGAAAGCTGATAATCGTGGTGAAGGAGGAACTTTTGCACTTTACGCGTTGGTACGACGTCAAAAAAAATGGCTGGTTGTACCTGCAATGATCGGCGGTGCTGCATTGCTTGCAGACGGCATTATTACACCGCCCATTTCTATCACTTCAGCTGTAGAAGGCTTACGGGAATTGCCTGTGTTTCGGCATTTGGGCGAAACTGATAACACCATTGTGTATATCGTTCTTGGGATATTGGTGATGTTTTTTTTCCTGCAGCAATTTGGAACAGCCTCAATCGGAAAGCTTTTCGGACCGATCATGGGAATATGGTTTACCATGCTCGCCATCCTGGGAATTTATCATTTAAGTGATGACCTCTCCATTTTTCGCGCAATAAGCCCCACGTATGCAGTGGATTTTCTTTCAAACTATCCGGGAGGGTTCTGGCTGCTGGGTGCCGTCTTTCTTTGTACAACCGGTGCAGAAGCGTTGTATTCAGATCTCGGACATTGCGGCCGTGGAAATATTCAGGCTTCATGGATGTATGTCAAGGCATGTCTTCTTTTAAATTATTTCGGCCAGGGAGCTTCGCTACTCGGTCATCACAGAGGATTGTCAATGACCCCGGATACAATGAAAGGACTTGGTATCAATGCGTTTTTCGATCTCATGCCACAATGGTTCATCATACCAGGTGTTGTCATCGCGACAACAGCTGCAATCATCGCGAGCCAGGCAATGATATCAGGTTCGTTTACATTGATCAGTGAGGCCATGCGTCTGAATTTATGGCCGAAACTGAAGATCAGATATCCTTCCGAAGAAAAAGGACAACTGTTTATTCCGGCCATCAATGGACTGATGTTCATAGGTTGTGTGGGAATGGTTTTATATTTCCGCGAATCGCAAAGGATGGAAGCAGCCTATGGTCTTGCCATCATTGTAACCATGATTTCCACGACGATCCTGTTTGCCAACTATATGGTGGCCCGTAGATACAAGTCAATTTACATTTACGTTTTCCTGTTCGCATATTTCATCATTGAAACAGGATACATCATCGCTCTGATGGAGAAATTCACACATGGTGGTTATATCACACTCCTGATCGGCGGTGTCATGTTCGGTGTAATGTATGTATGGTTCAGGAGTCGCAAAATCAAGAACCGGTATGTCGAATTCGTACGGCTCGAACATTATATTCCTCAGATACAGGAGTTGAGCAATGACAAAACGGTTCCTAAATATGCAACCCACCTGGTCTATCTCACCAGTGCCAACAACCCAAAGGAAATTGAGCATAAAATCATTTATTCAATCCTGAACAGGAAGCCCAAGCGGGCTGATATCTACTGGCTGGTGCACGTGGACACTTTAGATGATCCCTATACCTGCGAATACGTTGTTGAACACATTATTCCGAATGATATAATACGAGTCGAATTCCGTTTAGGATTCAGAATGGAACCGAAGATCAATTTGCTTTTCAGGAAAGTAGTAGCCGATCTTGTACAAAACAAGGAAGTAAATATCACCAGTCGTTATGAAAGCCTGGAACGTAATAATGTGGTAGGCGATTTCCAGTTCATCGTTATGGAGAAATATTTGAGTCAGGATAATGAACTTCCGATCATCGAGCGTGTGATCATGAAACTTTATTTCTGGATCAAGGAATGGAGTTTGTCAGAAGAGAAAGGATTCGGACTTGACCATTCCACCGTTACTACGGAAAAATTTCCGCTGATCGTTGCACCGGTTACTTCGCTTAAGTTGAAACGCATTTTCGAAGAAACGGTAGAACCGGAAAGTTTTCCGATTCAATAAACGTAAATCATTCTTTAAGGATATCGCGAATGAAATTATGATACTCCGGAAATGTCGGCAGGTTGTTATGTCTTCCGCCTTCAATTCTGATGAGTGTAATTTTATGCGGGCTTAGCGACCGGAGTTTTTCGCTATGACGAATCGGAATCAACCAGTCTTTTGTACCATGAAGAATATAAGTGTGACAATTCACACGTCTGATCCATTTATCGGTTCGCAGGTGATATCGTAAAACCCATCTGACAGGCAATACAGGAATAAACCTTTCGACAACTTTTCTGAAATTGTAATAGGGTGCGTCTAAAATCAGGTATCGCGGCTTGTTGTCCGATGCAATTTTTGCCGCAAAACCGCTTCCCATACTTCTACCATATACGATCAGGTGCTGTTCACCATAATCTTTGAGAAGGGAAGTATAAATGAATTGCATATCCTGCAACATGTCTTTTTCATTACGCTTGCCTGTACTTTTTCCAAATCCCCTGTAATCTACCAGCAGAACATCATAATCATAACGGTAAAAATCTTTTGCGTATTTCGCCCATCCCTTGATGCTTCGACTATTTCCATGAAAATACAGGATGAGACCCTTTGCCTGTGGCCGGTAAAAATGAAGTCCGTTAATGCGCACGTCTGCAGCGACATCAAAAAAAAGTTCTTTGAAGGGAGCATCGTATTTAAACTCAAATCCCTGTTTGAGCTTTTCCGGTTTAAAAAAAAATCTGTCCTGCAAAAAATATACAATTGCAAGCAAGACAACGATACCGCCGATGATATAAAGAATGGTGAGTGACAGTTACCGGGATTATTGAAAAATGAAGTTAGTCAAAACACGGAGTTCACCAGCCTCCCAGATCCAATGGCAATGTTATTAAATAAAAAGGTTTATTTGCAGCGCCGAAAAAGGCCGGTAATTCAATCACATGGTTGATAAAAGAAAATTGTTCCGCTGGATCAGAATCGTGATCATCATTTATAGTCTGCTGGGGATCGTGTTATATTATACCCAGGAGCTATTGCTCTTTCATCCAAAATCTTTACCTGCCTCATACAGATGGGAATTTGCGGTTCCGTACCGTGATGTGAATATTCCTTACAGCACAGGATCGAATATGAATGTGGTGCAATTTCAAACCGCACATGCAAATCCAAAAGGTGTCGTGCTATATTTTCATGGTAACAGGGAAAATATTAACCATTATGCCACTGCTGCTTCTCTCTTTACAAAAAACGGATATGAAGTCTGGATGCTCGATTACCCGGGCTTCGGAAAAAGTACCGGACCCTTTACTGAAAAAAGATTGTATGAATGGGCGTTGGTTTTTTACAAACTCGCAAGGACACGGTTTGAACCGGGTAATATCATACTGTATGGAAGAAGTATGGGTACTGCTGTAGCTGCACAGCTGTCTTCTGTCCGTGACTGCAGAGTGCTTATCCTTGAAACACCTTATTATAGTTTTCCTTCCATTTTCAACAGCTGGTTACCGCTGTATCCATATAATAAAATGCTTCATTATGAATTCCCCAGCTGGAAATTTCTTCAGGAAACTATTGCGCCTGTCGTTATTTTCCATGGAACAAACGATCGGATCATTCCGTTCAGAAATGCAGAAAAACTGGTTCGTTTTCTGAAAAAATCAGACCGATTCATTCAAGTAACAGGTGCTTCACACAACGACGTCACTTCTTTTACCACTTATACGAAAACAATTGACTCCCTTCTGATGACTACTGCCGTTTATCCAAAATAAGTCAACTTAAGTTGTCATTTTGTAAAATATACTTTACTTTTAGTAAAATAAATTTTACATCATGAAAGCTCCCTTCCTTCTTCCACACCGCTACAAGCTGATTGGTTGGATCCTTTTCATTCCATTTCTATTACTTGGAATACTCTGGCGATTCAGTGATTTTGAATTTGGATTTGCCAATTGGGATACGCAGTCCACCCTCATCAGGAGCAAGAACATCAACCTTGATGAAACCGTGAATTTCACGGACGAGATCGCATTAACCGGAATCGTCGTTAGCTTATTATTCATTGCATTCGCGAGAGAAAAACACGAAGACGAATTTATCAATCGGACCCGTTTGGACTCATTGCAATGGGCAGTAATTATTAACTACAGTCTGCTTGTCCTTGCCGCCTGGTTTGTTCACGGTTTCGCCTTCATTGATGTAATGATGTATAACATGCTTACTGTATTGATACTTTTCATCATCAGGTTTCATTTTGTGCTCAGACGTTTCCAAAAATCTGATACTTCAATCCCTTCGTATGAAAAATAATGTCAGAATAGAAAGAGCCATTCTGAATATTACTCAGGCAGAGTTGGCAGACAAGATCGGTGTATCACGGCAAACCATCAATGCGATAGAAAGTAATAAATATGTTCCTTCCACCGTCCTTGCCTTGAAAATTGCCAGACTGTTCAAAAAGAATGTGGAAGAAATGTTTATGCTGGAAAAAACTGATTGAATGAATGAATGAAATTAAAAAAGTAAAATATCATTCTTATCTGACCTTGAAAGCTGCAAAGTAATAATTGTTCGCCGCCCCGATCAATTCCATATCGATGTAATAAGACTGAATAAAATGGTAATACGCCATGAATTCGTGCGTCGGAACAACAAATTCATCAAAGAGAATGATATCACCCTTCTTCAGAAATGGCGCCATCGATGTGAGCACGTATAATGTTGCACTGAAAAGGTCAGCGTCCATCATTAAAACCAGCCTTTTTGCAGGCGTAAAATTTTTCAAAAAAACAGGTAGTGTTTGTTGAAATAATCCCTTATGAAAATGTGCACGGGGATCATTGGTCTGTGGCAATTCATAATTGGTTCCGAAGGAGCCTTTTTTATATGGCCCCCAGTCTTCCGGAAGTCCGTCAAACGTATCGAACCCATCAAATGTTGAATCAGGATGTCGATTCTGCTGTAACCACCACTGAAAAGATTTGCCGGTGGCTACTCCGAATTCGAGGTAGCGGATCGCACCATCAAGAGCCGCCATATTAATTATCTTCTCGTAAAAAGGGTAGCGTTTGTTATAATCCCATTTCGACCAGAAGTCATTGATCGCCGGATTTTGACTAGAAGCCCATTGTGAAAAGCGGGTCAGATAAACGAGATTGAGATGAATCCCGGTAAAATATCTGAAAAAAAGATGCAGCCGCATTCGAATGAAAAATGACTTCAGAAACCGGATCAGGTAAAGTTTCATAACAACGAAAAAGATAAAATTTTTCTAGCAGAAGAATATTCCGAAGTCAAAAGCTTTTCTCAATTAAAATATCAAACCTCAATACTAATATTAATTATTGAATGCTAACGGTTGTCACTCTTCCAGAATAACCTTATTTTTTCCAATCGTCAGTTTATATCCTTTCCCGTGCTTCAAGGCGAAATTTTCTTTTTCATGACTGACTGGAAAATTAAATGCAACAGGATAATCGAAATTTCGTGTATGTGCCCGTATGATCTCATACACACTTTTTCCAAAAGGTCTTTCCGTGTCCTTGTTATCCGTGAATCTTCCTACAATTAATCCTGCAAGCCTGCTTAGTTTGCCGCTTCTGCTTAACTGGTACAACATTCTGTCAATATTATACAGGTATTCACCCACATCTTCCAGAAACAGGATTCTGCCTCTTGTGCTGAAGTCAGACTCGGTTCCCACAAGATGGGCCAGCAGTGTCAAATTACCGCCGATCAGTTCTCCTATCGCTTCACCTTTCCTGTTATATTCATGGGGATCGACCTGGTATTTCATTTTCTTTCCTTCCAATGCTTTTTTCAATGATTGTACGAAAGGATTTTCGGACTCACCGTTATTGAAAGCCGCCGCCATCGGAGCATGCAGTGTAGCTATTTTGTAGTTGGAATAGATATGTACGTGAAGAATCGTTACATCACTAAAGCCTATGATCCATTTTGGATTTTTTCTGAACTTTTTGAAATTCAGCTGATCGATAATTCGCGTTAATCCATACCCGCCACGTGCACAAAATATTGCATGGATAGTATCGTCGTCCAGCATGGATTGAAGGTCGTCTAATCGCTCCCGATCACTTCCTGAAAAATAATTTTCGGTTACATTGCCTACGGTTTTCCCGGTCCTGGTCTGATACCCCCAATTCCGGAGAGAATCGATGCAAGACTGGACTTTTTCCAGGGCCATATAGCCGGCAGGACATACCAGACCAATCGTATCACCTTGTTTTAATGAAGGAGGAAGCTTAACCAAATTTCAGATTTTAGATTTGCGATTTTATATCTAAGATTTTGAATTTTCAATTTTGAATGTCAATTTTGATTGAAGCATTTTAGTGTTTTTTAGTTCACTCGCTTAAAATCTAAAATCGCAAATCTAAAATCTAAAATTCCGAAAGCTGTGTTCCGGCGGTGCTTACCTCCAGCTTGTGTCTACTACCACATTTCAATGCATAATTTTCTTTTTGATGTCCTACCGGGAAATCAAAGCAAACTGGATAATTGAATTTTTTCACTTTTTCCAGAACAATATCATACAATGTTTTTCCAAATTCTTCACCGGGGTCATCTGGTTTGATTTTGAATCCGCCAATGATCAGTCCTTTCAATTCTTCCAGTTTACCGGTACGTTTGAGGTTCCAGAACATCCTGTCTATGCTGTACAAATATTCTCCTGTATCCTCCACAAAAAGAATTTTATTTTTGGTTTTGATATCTGATTTTGTTCCTGCGAGTGTTTCGATTGTTTTCAGATTGCCGCCGATCAATACACCTTCCGCCTTTCCGATCTTATTGTTAATGTTCGGTTTTGTGTTGTATCGCATCGAACTACCGGTTAGTGCAAGCCTGATTGATTCAATACTGCTTATTTGTTCCGGTTCTGCTTTGCTCCAGTCCGACGGAAAACTATTACACATTTTCGAATGAATAGAAGCAATTCCAAAATTGCGGTTTATATGACAATGCAGAACGGTAATATCACTGAAACCAATGATCCACTTTGGTTTTTTTTTGAATTTTTCAAAATTCAGTGAATCGATCAGTCGCACCGAACCATATCCTCCCCGTGCTGAAAGAATCGCGGCTAAAGATTCATCATCCAGCATTTGCTGAAGATCTGCTGCCCGCTGTTCATCTGTTCCTCCAAAAGAATTGTCCCTTAACCCGATGGTATTTCCTATTCTTACCTGAAATCCCCAACTTGTGAGTTTCTCTATCGCAGGTTGAAGTTCTTCTGCAGTTATAACTCCGGCCGGACACGTGATGCCGATCAGCGCGCCTTGCTTCAGGTATGGAGGGACTATCTGAACAGAAGGATCATCATTCAGTTCTACACCTTTCAATACACCGGGTACAAAAGTTCCTGCGGCAAAAAGGGAGGACAAAAATTTTTTTCTTTCCATAGTCTGTAAACAAAATAATCATTAATCAGAGATAAATGCAATCAATGACCCTGTTACCGCTATAAAGAAATATTAATTCTGCTGCATTGATGCAAGGGACCATAACCTTTCCTCTCGGGCTTCTTCCGTACTTTTGCCGCCTTATGACGGATTTCAAACGTTTCCTGGTCACGGCGGCATTGCCTTATGCGAACGGTCCCGTACATATTGGTCATCTGGCGGGTTGTTACCTGCCGGCGGATATCTATGTACGTTACCAGCGGTTGAAAAAGCGTGACATCAAATTTGTTTGTGGAAGTGATGAACATGGTGTGCCCATTACCATCCGTGCTTTAAAAGAAGGAATCACCCCTCAGCAGGTGGTCGACAAATATCATGCACTGATTAGTGAAAGTTTTCAGCAGATGGGCATCTCGTTTGATATCTATTCGCGAACCTCGAATGAAGTGCATCACAAAACAGCGTCAGATTTTTTTACGCAGCTGTATGAGAAAGGGTTGTTTGAAGAGAGAGAAACGGAACAGTTTTATGATGAAAGCCGCAATATGTTCCTCGCTGACCGGTATATTACTGGCACCTGTCCGGTATGCGGCAATCCGAATGCATATGGTGATCAATGTGAAAGATGCGGATCAACACTTAGTCCGGAACAATTGATCGAGCCGCGAAGCACTTTAAGCAATGCCACACCTGTGAAAAAAAATACCCGTCACTGGTATTTTCCTCTGCAGGAATATGAGCCGTGGTTACATTCCTGGCTGATCGAAGGGCATCGCGAATGGAAGAATAACGTGTATGGACAATGCAAAAGCTGGCTTGAAAACGGATTGCAAAGCAGGGCAATGACCCGCGACAGTAATTGGGGCGTAAAAGTTCCCTTACCCCATACAGAAGGCAAAGTGTTGTATGTGTGGTTTGATGCACCCATCGGCTATATCAGCGCCACAAAAGAACTGACACCCGACTGGGCTGATTACTGGTGCCGGAACGACACGAAGCTGGTTCATTTTATTGGGAAAGATAATATTGTATTCCACTGTATCATTTTCCCCAGCATGCTGAAAGCGCATGGAAATTTTGTATTACCCGACAATGTGCCCGCCAATGAATTTCTGAATATTGAAGGAGAAAAAGTTTCTACCAGCCGCAATTGGGCAGTATGGGTGCATGATTATATAAAAGATTTTCCTGATCAGCAGGATGTACTCCGTTATGTATTGTGCAGCAATGCACCCGAAACAAAAGACAATGATTTTACCTGGAAAGATTTTCAGGAACGCAACAACAGTGAATTGGTGGCAATCTTTGGAAATTTTGTCAATCGGGCATTTGTACTCATGCACAAACTATGTAAGGGAAAAGTTCCGCCACTGCATAAAGAAAATCTGACATCAGCAGACGCCGAAATGCTTGAGCAGTTTGAACTGTCAAAAAATAAAGTGGAACAGGCAATTGAACTATTCAAATTCAGAGAGGCATTGTATGAGGTGATCGATCTGGCACGTAAGGGCAACAAATACATGCAGGATAAAGAGCCATGGATCGTAGCCAGGTCACTTGCAAGTGATCCTGAAAAACAAAAAGAGATCGATAATTGCCTCTATATCTGTTTGCAACTAACCGCTAATCTTACTATTCTCATCAACCCGTTTCTACCCTTTACCGCAAAAAAGTTGTTGCATATGATGAAGGTGGTAGATAAAATGCTTGATTGGGAAAACGCGGGAAAAAAGAATTTACTAAGCGTGGGGTACAGTCTACGTGCACCTGAATTATTATTTCGCAAGATCGAAGACGAAGAAATAACGAAACAAATCGAAAAATTAAAATCAGGCTTAATAAAACCCGCTGCGGAAATCAAAGCTTCACCTGTTGAAAAAAATGATATGGAAGCAAGAGAAAATAAAACTTTGAAACCTTCGATCGTTTTTGACGATTTCGCAAAAATTGATCTACGTGTAGGAACGATCGTACACGCAGAGAAGGTTGAAAAGGCAGACAAATTGCTTAAACTCGAAGTTGACCTTGGTTTTGAAACACGGACGATCGTTTCCGGCATCGCATTACATTTTCAACCAGCCGATATTATTGGTAAGCAGGTGATGGTAGTAGCGAATCTGGCTCCACG
This sequence comes from Flavitalea sp., assembly GCA_035526135.1. Lineage (GTDB taxonomy): Bacteria > Bacteroidota > Bacteroidia > Chitinophagales > Chitinophagaceae > Flavitalea. The sequence goes on along the minus strand of DATLDA010000230.1, from coordinate 15,590 downwards.
CAAAATGCGTGGTATTGATAGCAATGGTATGATCCTGATGGCCGAAGATGAGAAGGGTAAGCTGCATTTCGTGGGACCCGAAAGTACGGTGGGTAATGGTGCGGGGGTGAGTTGAAGTAGTAAGTAGCGAGGGCAGTCAACGGTCAGTTTCGGGACAGATGCTATAAAAGTTCATATGTTCCTGGATATTCAATATTAATACAATCAACATGACACTGCTGACAGCTGATTGCTGACACCCGACAGCCCCAAACCCACACTTTCATTCCTAAAAATTATCTATTATCTTCACACCCAATAGTTGTTTAACTAACTAATTTCATATGGCGAACCGAATTATACGCAAAGTGGCTGTATTGGGAAGTGGGGTTATGGGTAGCAGGATCGCCTGTCACTTTGCAGGAGTTGGTCTACAGGTGTTACTTCTCGACATTCCTCCCAAGGAATTAAATGAAGCCGAAACAGCGAAGGGGCTTACCCCGGATCATCCGGCAGTAAAAAACCGGATAGTAAATGAAGCGCTCGCAGCAGCCTTGAAATCCAACCCTTCTCCTGTTTTCCACAAAGACGTGGCAAAGAAGATCCGCACCGGAAATTTTACAGATAACATGAAAGATATCGCCGACTGCGACTGGGTGATCGAAGTGGTGGTGGAAAGACTGGATATCAAACAGCAAATCTTTATTGAAGTAGAAAAATACCGGAAACCGGGAACGCTCATTACATCCAATACTTCGGGTATCCCTATCCGTATGATGGCGGAAGGCCGGTCTGATGATTTTAAGAAACATTTTTGCGGAACACATTTTTTCAATCCTCCCCGCTATCTGCGATTGCTCGAAATCATACCTACTTCTTTTACTGATCCGGAAGTCACAAAATTTCTCCTTCACTACGGCGACCTCTATCTGGGTAAAACAACGGTGCTGGCAAAAGATACACCTGCATTCATAGCAAACAGGATCGGGGTTTTCAGCATCATGTCTATCTTCCGGCTGAAAGAAAAACTCTCGCTTTCCATTGATGAAGTGGATGCATTAACGGGACCTTTACTCGGTAGACCAAAATCTGCCACATTCCGAACAGCTGATGTAGTGGGGATCGACACATTGGTGAAGGTGGCGAAGGGCGTTTTCGACAATTGTCCTGAAGACAAAGCAAAAGATACTTTTCTTATTCCTGCATGGCTTGATAAAATGGTAGCCAATAACTGGTTGGGAGATAAAACAGGACAGGGGTTTTTTAAAAAGATCAAAGGTGGCGCCGACAAAGAAATTCATACCCTGAATCTGGAAACAATGGCATATGGGCCACGTATCAAACCAAAATTTTCTTCTGTTGAGGCAGCAAAGCCTGTCGAGGATATTGCAACGCGTATCAAAACACTGATGCAGGGAACTGATAAAGCTGCAGAATTTGTACGGCAATTTCATTATGGATTATTTTCCTATATCGCACATCGTATCCCGGAGATCAGTGATGAGGTATATCGCGTTGATGATGCCATGAAAGCAGGATTTGGCTGGGAAATTGGCGCCTTCGAAACCTGGGACGCTCTTGGACTCGCAGCTTCCATAGAAAAAATTCAGGCATCAGGATTTTCTCTTCCTTCGTGGATCCACGAGATGATTGCATCAGGTGCGGGTTCTTTTTATCAGGTTAAAAATGGGAAACGTTTATATTATGATATCCCTTCACGATCCTACAAACCGGTGCCGGGCGAAGAGGCATTTATTGTAATGCGCAATTTTGAGGGTCAGACGATCTGGAAAAACAGCGGCGCAAAACTGTATCATCTGGGAGATGATGTACTTGGATTGGAATGGTATACAAAAATGGGAAGTATTGGCGGAGAAGTATTGGAAGGAATTCAACAGGCCGTTTCAAGATCGGAAAATAAATATAAAGGGCTTGTTATCGCGAATGAAGGAAGTAACTTTTCCGCCGGCGCCAATGTCGGAATGATTTTCATGCTGGCGATAGAACAGGATTATGATGAATTGGATATGGCTATCCGGATGTTCCAGCAAACCATGATGCGCGCCCGCTATTCTGCTATTCCTGTTGTTGTCGCTCCTCACGGTCTTGCACTCGGTGGTGCATGCGAATTAAGTCTTCACAGCGATAAGGTTTGTGCAGCGGCTGAAACGTATATCGGGCTCGTTGAACTTGGTGTAGGACTGATTCCGGGAGGTGGTGGAACAAAAGAATTTACATTACGGGCGGCAGATGATATGCACGAAGATGAGCCGGAAACCATCACGCTTAAAAATCGGTTCCTTACAATTGCAACCGCAAAAGTGGCCACATCAGCGCATGAAGCATATGATCTTGGCATTCTCCGGAAAGGACACGATGAAGTGATCTATAATCAGTCGAGACGAATAGCAGATGCAAAAAGAAGTGTGATTGAATTATACGACAGCGGATATGTCACCCCTGTACAAAGAAAAGATATCAAAGTGTTAGGTCAATCTGCACTAGGTGCGCTACTCGCAGGTATCAACGGTATGTGGCGGGCAGGATATGCGACAGATCATGATGCGCTTGTCGCAAGGAAGCTTGCCTATGTGATGTGCGGCGGCGATCTCAGTGAACCTACATTGGTAAACGAACAATATCTGTTGGACCTCGAACGCGAGGCATTTCTCAGTCTATGCGGTGAGAAAAAAACTCTCGAAAGAATACAGAGCGTTTTGAAAAGCGGTAAACCGGTTAGAAATTAGAAGTTTCACGCAAAGAGGCAAAGGGAGCAAAGATGCAAAGAATGTTTCCTTTGCGTCTTTGCTTACTTTGCGACTTTGCGTGAAATAAAATTTGCATGCGCCATTCTATCCACCAGCGACTCAAAGATCAATTCATGCGGCTCAGCCTGCATCGGTTCATTGAACCTTTCAGTCCATTCCTTCAAAAATTAATAGCACTATCACAACTTTCGAAATGGCGAAAGCACACACCCGTTACAGGAAACAATGATTTTTATATAAGTGGGTTTGACTATTCAAAAAGATATTCCAATTACCAATTTATTTCAGATAAATATCAACTCAAGATCACGGCAATCAACTTTGTTGAATTCGGTGTCGAAGAAGGAAATTCATTGAAATGGTGGCTTGCTGAAAATCAATGTGAGGCTTCCATTTTTATCGGCCTGGATACATTTGAAGGGTTGCCTGAAAAATGGGGTTATTTCAAAAAAGGAGATATGTCATTCCCTATGGAACAATTGACCATTACAGATTCCAGGCTCCGGTTGTTCCGGGGTTTGTTTCAGCAAACAGCCAATAAAGCGCTGGAACTAATTAATCAATCATCGCGCTCAATTTTCCATATGGATGCCGATATATTCAGCTCCACTTTATTTGCTTTGACCCAATGTTATCGTTTCATGAAGCCCGGGGACCTTGTTTTATTTGATGAATTTACCACACCTACTCATGAATTTTCAGCATTCAAATTATTTACAGAATCATTTTATATAGAATACGAAGTGATCAGCGCAGCCGCAAATTATTCGTTCCTGGCAATAGAAATAAAAAAAATCCCATGGGTGAAGCAGAATTGATTGATGGGCAAAATCTACTGATCATACATTCCGTTATTTTTATTTACGGGGAAGCGGCTTCGGCCGAACTCGCGCAGAAAATTTCAGACGAGATCATGCATTTCTGGAATGAACCAGGGGCAAATGTTATGGTTAAGAAAAAGAATTGCCGCATACAATTTGATGTCCGTGGAGTATTTGCTCCTTCACTTCAACCTGAATCTGTGTGGTATAATGACGATCCCCGCAATAATTATTTCAGAATCGAGGAGTTCGCGAATGGAAATATTTCATTCGTTGATGGATTGGGTTGTAACACCGGATATTTCAAATTGGATAATCTATTGCAGACAGGCACTACCGCTGCACATGAATTCGGACATACACTTGGATTACCTCACCCTGAAAACCTGGATATCCGCGGCGCCGGTGTACCAGGGATCATGTATCCGCGCGGAACCATTTGTGATCCTGTGTACCAATATAATGCTGCAGCATCACCAGGTGGCCCGGGAGGTACGATGGATCCACAATACCGACGGGTAAGACCGGTTGATATTTCAGACTTAAAATTGGAAAAACTTTCCTTTTCCACGAAAGGTAAAGCGACTCTCGGTGGTTTTTCTTCTCTTTATCATGAAAAACACCGGCCTCCCGTTTCCTGAATAGTCACGGGAAATCAGCATCTTTATCACACAACTCCTCATATGCCCATACTCTCTGTTCAGAATCTGCATAAGCATTACGGTCCTGTACATGCGCTGAAAGGCGTATCGTTTGATGTGCCTGCCGGATCGGTTTTTGGTATCCTGGGACCTAATGGAAGTGGTAAGACAACTTTGCTTGGTATCATGATGGATATCATAAAACCTACCAGCGGCACATTCCAGTTATTTGATGAAACACCTTCGGCAAAACTGAGGTCACAGATCGGAACGTTATTAGAAACGCCGAATTTTTATCATTACCTCACGGCAGTGCAGAATCTTCGAATCGCGGCGAAAATAAAAGGACGTGGTGAAGCAGATGTGGAAAGAGTTCTTGGCATGGTCGATCTTTTAGCGCGCAAAAATTCCAGGTTCAGCACATATTCCCTTGGGATGAAACAACGGCTCGCCGTCGCATCCTGTTTACTTGGTAATCCGGAAGTGCTGGTATTTGATGAGCCAACCAACGGACTTGATCCCGTAGGAATTGCAGAAACGAGAGAATTGATCAAGAAGCTGAATAAAGAAGGGAAGACAATTATCATGGCAAGCCACATGCTGGATGAAGTCGAGAAAGTTTGCACGCATGTAGCGATCCTGCAAAAAGGTGTACTGATCTCTAATGGCCACGTTGATGAAATTCTGGTAAATGAAGACATTGTCGAAATAAGTAGCAAAAACCTGGAGACGCTCTCCCGGAAAGTACAGCAATTACCCGGCGCAACGCATGTTAAAATAAACCAGCAATATGTGGAAGTATTTTTTCCAAGCGGAGAAGCCATGCTGGAAAACATCAACCAATATTGTTTCGAAAAAGGTGAGGTACTGAATCATCTGCGACTGAGAAGGAAAAGTCTTGAAACAAAATTCTTCGAGCTGACTCAAACGAATAACACCCAAAAAAAATAGTATGCTGAAATTATTAAAGATCGAATGGCTGAAACTTAAAAATTACAGAACCTTCTGGATTCTCGCCAGTCTGTATGTTATCAGCATCTTTGGGATTAACTATATTGTTTACAGGATTCAGGAAGAAATCTACAATGAAAAACAGGCGAAGGGAGTGGCTGAAATGGTGATGGGAAGTCGTCCGTATGAATTTCCGATTGTGTGGCAAATGGCTTCTTATGTCAGCAGTTTTTTATTATTCTTTCCGGGCTTGTTTCTTATAATTTTAGTTACGAATGAATATAGTTATAAAACACATCGGCAGAACATTATTGATGGTTGGAGCAGAAGTCAGTTTATTTCTGTAAAGATTGCATTGGCAGTGATCCCGGCGTTGTTTTCAACACTACTCGTTTTCATTGTCGCTACCGGTTTCGGTCTGGCGGGAAAGGAACCTTTTGATACAAATAAAATTTACTATCTCGGCTATTATTTCATTCAGGCACTGAGTTACAGTATGGTTGCTCTTCTCTTTGCAATCCTTTTTAAACGCGGAGGGCTTGCCATCGGTGTTTTCTTTTTATATGCAGTAGTATTAGAAAACCTGGTTGGTGGACTTATGAATCATTATCTGAATTATTCCGGGCGGTACCTGCCCCTTGAATCAACTGATAATCTCATTCCATTACCCTTGTTTCAACAGGTGCAGAAAAACATTATCCCTTCAGCAAATTTCACCGCACTTTTTATCGTAGCATTAATTTATCTGGTGATTTATTATATAGTCATCAACAGGAAATTTAAAACGGATGATTTGTGAGGGTGTGAGCTGTGAGCTGTGAGCTGTGAGGTATCAGGTTTCAGGTATCAGGTATTCCATTTCGAGAAATTCAAAGTGACTGATATGCTGACATCGGATATCAGGTAAAAGTGATGACATCACAACATAATAATCCCACTAAATCATCAGAATAAATTTATATCAAACGAAGGGATACCTCATGCCCGATACTCCATACCTCATACCTCATACCCCACGGCTCACGGCTCACCGCTCAAAGCATTAAGCGCTGCCTGCAGCGTCGGGAATTGGAACTGAAATCCTGTTTGATTTATTTTACGGCTACTCACCGTTGTACTTTTTAATATTTCAATACTCATTTCTCCTAAAATCAATCGCAACACAAAAGAAGGAACATGAATGGCGAGAAAATTTTTTCCTTTCTCCAGTTTGGCAAGTTCTAACATAAATCTTTTATTAGAACAAGGTTCGGGTGCAACGGCATTGTATACGCCAGCCAATTCACGATTTTCAACAGCCTGACAATACAACCTGCAAAGATCATTCATATGAATCCAACTGATGATCTGTTTACCGGAACCCAGGATCGTTGCCATACCAAAATGCAACGGCTTTTTGAATTGAGGAAATGCGCCTCCCTTACGACTCAATACAATCCCGGTCCGGAAAATTACCAGCCGTTTTCCCAATTCACGGACGGGTTGAATACTTTCCTCCCATAACCTGCACGTTTCGCCGAGAAACCCGGCCGCAGGTTGATCGTTTTCAGAAAAGGGAACCGGCGACTTGCGATGATCATTCCCATACCATCCGATCGCGGAGGCGCTGATCACCGTATGAATTGCATTTGGGAATTTTTTCAAAGCTGAAACAAGAAATTGCGCTGACTTTACCCGGCTGTCACGAATCTCTTTTTTTCGTGCACGCGTCCATCGGGCATCGGCTACACCAGCGCCCGCGAGATGTATAAGCACATCTGAATCTTGTATGGCGTTGGCATCGATCTCATTTTTATCAATGTCCCATTGCGCGTATTCGATACCGTTAGCTGACCCGCGGCGACTTCTTGTCAATACGATCACGCGATGCTTCTGACTGATCAACGATGCTGACAATGCTGTGCCCACTAAGCCTGTTCCACCGGTGATCAAGATTGTGGCCATGAATAAGATTTTGAGTAAATACCTATGGGAAGGCTGAACTTTTAAAAATAATTAAAAAAAATCCTTCCGGAAAGCCGGAAGGATAAACAACTAAAAAAACAACAATGCAGGCTGAGATTTCAACGGTACGTTGATCAATCAGGTTTCTTCCCGTCAAGGAACGTATTGATAGTACTGATCTGCGCATTATTATGTTCGTCCGTTCTTACTTCATAATTGCTGTAGAAGGTTTCTACATTCGCGATCGTATTGTACAATTCTAAATTGCGGCGGATATAAGCCGGCACAGTTTCAAACTCATTGTTAGGGTCGGCAGCATTAATATTGAACGACAGGTTACGTAACTTCTGGATCCGTTCTGCTGCCCTTCTTTTTTGTTCCTCCGCTTCGTCTTGCAAAGCAGGCTCCTCAGCTGGAGGTGAATCCATAACAATATGTTGAGTTTGATGGGCCCGAGGCTCTTCCGCCGCTGGAATGGGTTCCTTGAATACCAACTGCATTTCGGGGGAAGGTTCTTCTTCCTTGACCGGTTTAACAGCTGGATCCAAAGCCGGTTCCTTCACAGGCGTTTCAATCGTGGACTTTTCTTGCGGCTCTGCATAAATATTGGATGGCCTGGCCAGGTATCCTCCCGACGCTGCAGACGTGGAAGAATTATTTTCAATAATGTTTTCTTGGGATTTTTTATCAACAGGTGGTTGTCCTGCTATTGGCGTTGGCGAAAGTACCCATTCTATGGTTGTATCATTCACGGTTTTTCCAAACGATTTGTCCACAGTATTTTTACTAACCTCCATCGTAAAATACCTATCACTTTCAATCACCTCGGCCGTGACCGGTTCGATCTGACCCGGCATAAGTGATTCTGCTGGAACCTTTTCTCCCTCCTGCGGTCTTACCAGATCCACAACGTGATTTCCCGGTTCTCCAACGTGCGCTGCGACTTCCTGAACAAGCGTATGTACGATCTTATCACTTGTTTTGGCTTCGGTTTTTTTCGGATTTGCTTTATTGAACGGATCCTTGTGTTCGAAGCCGGTTGCGATCAATGTGATCCCGATTTTATCGCCAAGACTGTTATCATACCCCATTCCGAGAATTACATCAGTGCCTTCACCCGCCTGACTCAAAAGATAATTCTGAATGATCTCCACTTCATCCATCGTGAACTCGTGTTCCCCTTCTGCTGAATTGATGTTGATCAGGATCCATTTTGCTCCCCGTATATCATTATCATTCAGTAAGGGAGAAGTCAATGCTTCTTCAATTGTTTTTTGAGCACGGTTCTCTCCACCTGCTGCCGCACTTCCCAAGATTGCCACACCACCTTTACGCATCACCGTACACACATCTGCAAAATCGACATTGATTTGACCTGTGCTATTGATGACATCCGTAATGCACTTGGCCGCAGTGGCAAGCACATTATCTGCTTTTGCAAATGCTTCTTTCATTTTCAGATTACCAAATTGGTGACGCAACTTATCATTGCTGATCACAAGTAGCGTATCAACAAATTCTTTCATCACCATAATTCCTTCTTCTGCCTGTAACTGACGTTTTTTCCCTTCATAAGAAAAGGGGGTCGTAACAATTCCTACAGTAAGAATACCCAGGTCCTTACAAATTTTTGAAATGATGGGCGCTCCGCCTGTACCGGTACCACCACCCATGCCCGCAGTAATAAAAGCCATTTTTGTATTGACTTCGAGTATCCGTTTTATTTCTTCAAGACTTTCCTCTGTAGCTTGTCTTCCGATATCGGGATTTGCACCGGCACCCAGTCCCTGCGTAAGATGTGGTCCCAACTGAACACGATTCGGAACTTTACTTAAAGCAATTGCCTGTGCATCTGTATTGCAGATTATAAAATTTACTCCTTCGATATTCTGGCTGAACATGTGATTGACAGCATTGCTGCCCCCACCGCCAACACCAATCACTTTAATGATGGATGATTTTTCCTTAGGGAGATCGAAATGGATCATGTTGTTTTGAATTTAATTTGTTTGTGTTTATTTGATATTGGCTATCAGCAGTCAGCTATCAGCTATCGTACCCTGACAACTAATTGATGATATATGTTGAAATTTGAAATTCGAAATGAATACACTCTAGCTTTTAATTAATTTTAGATTGCTGACTGCTGATAGCTGATTCAACACAATTGAAAACCACCAGCATTTCAGTTCATAAAGCATGATCCTCCTCCTCCTTGAACAAATCAATCAGACTTGTTTTAAATTTTCCCCAGAAATCTTTCAAACCCTTCCTGTTCCTTGTTCTTTCGAGGTGAATTGCGTCTTCTGAGAGAACTTCGTCGACCGTTTCCATTTTTTTAAGGTTGTCAGGCACTTCCACTTTTCTGTATTCATGCTCAAACTGTTTCCGATTGTGTTCATAATCACTATAACCTTTTAAAATGAGTCCGATGCAGGTAGAATAAGTAGGCTTTGCCAATTCCTCAATATGGCCTGCAGCTAAATGCTCATTGGGAAAGCCGATCCGTGCATTTAATCCGGTAACATATTCAGTCAGTTGAATCAGATGTTTTAACTGTGATCCCCCGCCGGTAAGAACGATTCCACCATTCAACATACGGTTGTCAAGTCCCACCTGCTTAAGATGATAGCTAACAAAATCCATGATCTCACTCATGCGTGCCTGGATAATATTCGCCAGATTTCTTACACTGATTTCTTTTGCCTGCATCCCCCGCAAACCAGGAATTGTTATGAAAGCATTAGCCTTCGCCTCATTTGATAAAGCGGACCCGAATTGTACTTTCATTTGTTCCGCCTGAGTCTTCAAAACGCCAAGACCCGTTTTGATATCATTCGTAATATTTTCTCCGCCGAATGGAATGACTGCTGTATGCTTAAGAATTCCTTCGTAAAAAACGGCGAGGTCCGTGGTACCACCGCCAATATCTACTATAGCGACTCCCGCTTCAAGATCCTCCTGTCCCATTACGGCTGATGCGGAAGCGAGAGGTTGCAGTACCAGGTCTTTAGTTCTCAGTCCACTTTTTTCGACAGCACGATTGATATTACGAATAGCATTTTTATCACCCGTAATGATGTGAAAGTTTGCGCCGACTTTTACGCCACCGTATCCTATCGGATTGGGAATGTTCTGAAAATTATCTACAGTAAATTCCTGGGGGATCACATCGATGATCTGATCGCCTGCCGGTATATAAGTCTTGAACTGGTCTGCAACAAGTTGGTCTATCTCATGCTGTGTGATCTCTTCTTCCGTTTGTTGACGAACGATATCACCCCGGGTTTGCAGACTTTTTATATGGTGGCCGGCAATTCCAACATACACTTCATTGATCTCCAGATTCGGATTGGAAGCATAACAGTTTTCAAGAGCAAGCCTGATAGCTTTGATGGTTTCATCTATATTCAAAACCTGACCGTGCTTCACACCATTAGAATTTGCCCTTCCGAAACCTATGATTTCGAGTTTGCCGAAATCATTTTTCCTTCCGGCTATCGCTGCAATTTTGGTAGTGCCAATGTCAAGCCCTACGATAATGGGTTTTTCGTTGTTCATTGTATTGTGTTTAGTTGTTTTTCGTTATGAATCGGAACATTTTGTAACATCGGTTGAGCAGTGAGCTTTCGCACTCCAATCACCTGTCTTGCATATTCTACATTGACAATTTTATATTTGTCGAATCCTGTTTTCGCCAAAACCTGTTGATAAAATATCATCAGATTGTGGAATTTTCCACCGGCATTGTACGCATCCCCGAACTGTATCACATGATTTCCGACCGTTGGTACGATTTCAAATTTTCTTTCCGGTGTGATATCTACTTGTGCAACCTGGGCCATCCAAAATTTATCATTCAGTATAAACCAACTCAAATCCCTTACCTGTTTCAGAAAAAAACTATCCTGCTTATTTGACCTGAATTTTTGAATTGGATAATTTGTGAAAACAGGAAGGCGCGCGGACAAACGGGAAGAGAGTGGGAGTTTTTTACAGGAGCTGTCAATATAAAAGGAGTTGCCGGAAATAGTAAATATCCTTGCTATAGGAATTCTTTCTTCAATTTTCACCTGCAACCTGTTTTTCTTATCGAAAAATAATTCTGCTTTCCTGATCCAGATATTTTTCTTCAACCGTAATTCCATACTACGCAGATCGAATAAATCGAGCGGACGTGACTTTACAGCAACAGTTCCATCCATAGTGATCAGTGATATCACGTCTTTCTTCTCGAGGAACCATTCCCCTTCAGCGGAGCCATTAATATCAATCACAAGGCCCTGGCAAAATTTATTGTTTCTAGCCTGGACTGCTGCTATTAGTAATACAAGGACACTGGATCCGAGGATTGTCCAGATGATCAACAGTGAAATTTTTTTTATGTTACCGTGTAATTTCATTTTTTCTTTTTTACCCGCCCGACGGCCTTCCGGCCCGTCAGACGGGTACCAGGTACGCCGGTGGAAAATTCCAGCGTACAGTTATTTCATATTTCGATCCCTTTCCTTTTCAATAACATTGCGCAACTTCGGCACAAGCATATCTATGTCCCCCGCACCGGCTGTTATAAGCACATCCAGTTTGTCTTCACTTACCAGTTGTTTTATTTTTTCAATTGCCAGTTCCTTGGTTACTATGCTTACCTGCTTATTATTCATGCCTGCAACAATAATATCACTTGTAACTCCTTCAATCGGAAGTTCTCTTGCAGGATAAATCGGCAAAAGCAAAACTTCATCCGCCATATCGAGGCTTTTCGCAAATCCTGCTGCAAAATCTTTTGTCCGGGAAAATAAATGCGGCTGAAAAATGATTGTAATTTTTTTTCCTTTGAATAGGTCCTGTGCACCACTGATCAATGCCCTGAGTTCTTCAGGGTGGTGTGCGTAGTCGTCTATATAAACAATGGAATTTTTTTTAACAATATATTCGAACCTGCGCCTCACGCCTTTGAAAGCACTTACCGCGTCACGTATCGCATTATCAGATATCCCTAATTCATGTGCCACTACGATCGATGCCACTGCATTTTCCACATTGTGAAGTCCGCCCATGTTCAGAATTACATCATGCAATTCCCAATTATCTGAGATAATGCTGAAATGATAACTTCCTTCATTCACCGTGATACCTGTTGCATATATATCAGCATGGATATCCTTGAGGTGATAAGAATATTTTTTACTGCTTTTGAGTATTGATGCCTTTATGAGGCCATGTTTATGTAACAATATTCCGTTCTTCCTGATTCGCCCGGAAAATTCAATAAATGCCTGATGCATCGTTTCTTCGTCACCATAAATTTCCAGATGATCTGCATCCATAGCAGTGATCACGGCAATATCAGGTACCAACTTTAAAAAACTGCGGTCATACTCATCTGCTTCCACAACACAAACATTTTTTTTATCACTCCAGAAATTACTGCCGTAGTTCACTGATATACCTCCGAGAAACGCATTGCATCCATATCCACTGTGACGTAATAAATGAGCGATCATTGTACTTACAGTGGTTTTGCCGTGGGTTCCGGCAACGCAGATGTTGAACGAAGTTTCGGTAATCATGCCCAGCACCTCACTCCGTTTGTATAAGGGACCTTTCTGTTCCCTGAAGTAGTTGAGTTCACTATGTGTTGTTGGGATTGCAGGTGTATAGACGATGAGATCGGGTTGACGCGGTGCTTTTTTAAGATCATCTTCGTAATGCACAGAAATTCCTTCCTCTTCAAGCAGATCGGTAAGAGGAGTTCTTGTTTTGTCGTAGCCACTCACTTTTTTTCCATGAAAATGAAAATACCGGGCAAGGGCACTCATACCTATTCCGCCGATGCCGATGAAATAAATAACTCCACCTTTCACTTCGGCGCTAACTGCATTTTTTATTTTCTCCGATTGCTCCATGTTATTTATCGATACTTTGCAAAATTGTTCTTGCGATCACTTCGTCAGCATCGGCTATGGCAAGACTTGATATATTTCTGATCAATTCTTCCTGTTTTTTTTTATTCTCCGCCAGGTTGATAATTTCAGGTACCAGTACTTCAACAGCTTCCGCATCTTTGATTAAAATGCCTGCATTCTTGTATACAAGGTGTTGTGCATTTACAGTTTGATGATCTTCGGCTGCATGTGGGTATGGAACAAAAATCACCGGCTTTCCGACTACACATAATTCTGCAATCGCCATTGCACCGGCCCGCGATATAACAATATCAGCGGCTGCAAATGCATACTCCATCTGATCGATGAAATCATTTGCCCATATATTTTTCCACGCTTCAGCGGCCTCTTTTGCTTTCGGTAAAAAAGGTTTCCCCGTCTGCCAGATCAATTGAAGATTGTGCTCTTGGAATGCTCCGATAGAATTATGTATCGCTTCGTTAATGCTTTTTGCTCCCAGGCTTCCGCCTGTTGCAAGCACGGTGGTATCCGAGGGATTTAAACCAAAGAATGCAATCCCTTCTTCACGCTGAATCGTTTTCCGTATGGTAGCCCGTACAGGATTTCCTGATAATTGAATTTTTTCTTTTGGAAAGAATTTTTCCATTCCTGATGCTGCAACAAAAATTTTATTTGCCTTTTTGGCCAAAAGGATATTTGATTTTCCTGCAAATGAATTTGACTCATGTATGAATGTGGGAATATTCTTCGCCTGCGCATAGCGTAATACCGGGAAGCTGGAATACCCTCCGACGCCAATTGCCGCATTTGGTTTGAATTCACCGAATATGCGACGTACCTGCGTGAAACTTCTTATCAGTTTGAAGGGTAATGTGAAATTTTTCAGCATCGAACTCCGGTTGTATCCCGCTATATCAATTCCTTTAATTGGATATCCTGCCTGCGGAATTTTTTCCATTTCCATTTTTCCATTGGCCCCCACGAATAATATATCCAGTGTCCTGTCCATTTTTTTCATTGCATTTGCAATTGCAATAGCCGGAAAAATGTGGCCGCCTGTACCTCCTCCCGCTATAATGATTTTCTTTCCCATGCCTTAGCTTACAATTTCTGTTTCAGTTTTTCCTTCTGAATTTTCTACATTTCGAGCGACACTAAGAATAATCCCGATCGAGAGACACGTAAATAAAAACGAACTGCCTCCCATACTGATCAACGGCAGTGTCACTCCGGTAACCGGAAAAAGATTTACGTTCACTGCCATATTGATTAATGCCTGTATCACCAATGTGAAGCTGAGTCCCAATGCCAGAAAGGCACCGAATGCATAAGGACACCGCCTGAAAATGCGAATGCTTCGGAATAGAAAAAGGAGATACACAAAAATGATAAAAGCGCCTCCGGCAAATCCATATTCTTCTATGATGATCGCATAAATAAAATCCGAGTAGGGATGGGGTAAGAAATTTCTCTGTTCACTATTTCCCGGACCCAGACCGATCCATCCGCCCTTTGCAATCGCTATTTTCGATTGATTAACCTGATAATTTTCATCCTTATCTATTTCTCTGCTGTCATAAATAAAATTCTGAACACGTTTGATCCAGGTGGGCAACCTGCCTCCTTCAAGCATCTGCGGTAATTCTTTACTTTTTCCTTCGTCGTTATCATAATAGGCTACCGCTATCACCACTAAAAAAAGGAGTGGTACCAGCGCAATACCAACTGTTGCCAGAATATGTCGCGTATTCACGCGGCCGATAAACATTAATAACAGGCTGGTTGCACCTGTGAGCATAGCTGTTGATAAATTAGCCGGCGCAATCAACAGGCATACTATTGTTACGGGGATAATGACCGGTAAAAAACCTTTTTTGAAATCTTTTATTACTGCCTGCCTTCTGCTTAATAAACGTCCGAGGTACATGAATAAGGCCAGCTTCGCAAGATCTGAAGTTTGAAATGTTAGATTGATGATGGGCAGCCTGATCCATCTGCTTCCTTCATTCAGGCGAACCCCGAAAAATAAAGTATAAATCAGTAATGGGATCGCAATGATGAACAGGATCTTTGACCACCTGGAATACAATGTATAGTTGACACGATGCGCAAAATAAATAATGACCACACCAACGGTGATAAACATGACCTGCTTAAAAAGATAGATCTCCGTGTTTCCTTTATTCAACCGATACGCAAGTAAACCTGTCGAACTGTAAACCACAAGAAGTGACATCAGTGCCAGCAGGATCACTGTTGCCCAGATCACTTTATCTCCCCGCGTCCTGTTTAAGAATGTTTCCATTTTGAATGTTAAGATCAGCTATGGCATTAGAGCTTTGAGCCGTGAGCCGTGAGCTTTCGCTATGAGCCAGTCTTTTTACTATTAATTATTAATTATCAATTATTAATCATAGATCCCTAACTGCCTTTTTAAACTGTTCTCCTCTGTCTTCATAATTTTTAAACAAATCAAAACTGGCGCATGCCGGTGACAGTAACACCACATCCCCTTCATTCGCCAGCTGCAATGCTATCCGGACAAGCTCTTTTACACTTTGTGTTTCTTTGATAGTTGGC
>DATLDA010000221.1:0-2602 GCA_035526135.1 Flavitalea sp. | reverse complement strand
CAAAGGAAATGTATGGTACGGATCACATGCGATGGCTGTCAAATGGCATGAGGGCAGCGATCCCCGATTTGGGGTATTTTCTGGGATACAGGATCTGCAAAAGTTATTACAACAATGCTTCAGATAAAAGACAAGCACTCAAAGAGATCATTGAATTGAAATATAATAATAAGAGACAAGTGAAACGATTTCTGACGAAGTCTAATTATAACGGTGACGAATAGGTGTGGTTGCGTGAATCAATAACCTGAATTAAGTGATAATCTCCGAAAAGTTTTATCATATCCTGCTAACATTAAAGTGTAGTGCCTTCTGTGCTCTGCATTCATCTACAACTTTTTATTCATCGCTGAGAAAGAGAGAACACAAAGGTGCGCAGAGAGTTTTAACAAGCCCCAATAGAAAAATTATTCAATCACCTTAATCAAAGTACCTTTCGAAACGCGTTCTGTAAGAGCCATACCATTTACAATGGCCATTTCTTCCAGCTTATTCTGTGGCACTCTGTAATTTTTCAATACCTGCTCCAGTGTACCTTCTGTTGCAACTGTTTTTACCCGCACCCGTAATGGTTGCCGGTTTAATTTTGATGGATCTGTCAGCTGTCGGAAACTCTGCATTGCGTTTGTAAATACGGGCTCATATGTATTGAAGTCGGCTGTTCTCGATACACCAAGCAACAGATATACCAAATCACCATATTGAACCAGATAAGAGAGGGTTCGTACCGGCGACTGTTGTTGTTGTTGACCCTGTTGTGGTTTCTGATCTGCTACCATAGCAAGGGCACGAAGTCCGTTCACATTCACTTCTCTCGTTTCCATAGCCTGCAGGTTATTTTGTTGTAATACACTGTTGGCCGCTTCTTGCAGAGAATTCCCTTTGGCAAGTGTCATGAGCATCAAAGCCTTGCCATCTTTTGAAGCGAATTGTACCTGTTGAGGACTATTCTGATAAGCCCAATTGGCAGGAGTTGAGAATTGGAATTTCAGGACTGGATGATAAAACGCATTGTTTTCGAGAAAGCCACCTTTAGGATCCTCACCATAGATCAATCCTTCAACGCGTCTGAGGTATGTATCCCTGTTCACTTTGGGGTTGGTAAGATTCAACTTTTGTTTCCACTCCGTAGCGAGTTTTCCAACGTTCACATATCGGTCTCCTGGATTCGGATGGGTTGAAAGGAAATCGGGTAATTCTTCTCCGCCTTCCTGTGTTGATTTCCTTTCGAGTGTTTTAAAAAAATCCGCCATTTGCGTTGCATCATATCCGACTTTGGAAGAATATTCTACACCCAGCTTATCAGCCTGCGTTTCTGCGTTCCGGCTGAATTTAAGAAGTAGCAGACCGAGGCCCTGGGAAGCGGATTCCGCATAAGGAGCCAGGTCGGGTGCAAGAACAATACCTGCTATGATTCCTAGTTGGCCGAGTAACTGGTTTCTTTGTTGTTCAACGGAATGCCTTGCTGCAATGTGGCCGATCTCATGGCCGAGTACACCGGCAAATTCGGCTTCATTGTTGAAATGAGCCATGATGCCACGTGTAAAGTAGACGTACCCTCCCGGTACTGCAAAAGCATTCAGCACATCGGAATCCAAAATCCTGAATTCATAAGTGATATTGTTTCTGTGAGAAATTGCAGCCATTTCCTTCCCTTTTACATTAATAAAGTCCTGTAAACCCTTGTCTTCATACAGGCCGAATTGCTGTATGATCTGTGGGTCAGCTTCTTTCCCCATAGCGAGTTCCTGTGCTTCAGACATTAATACAACCTGTCTCTTACCAGTAACCGGATTCTTCGCACAGGTGGAGAATAATAAAACAGCTCCGGCAAGCCAACCAAAAAGGGAAAGATTTTTCATAATAAATGGTATCTGTTTGCTCATTACTATGCAATCCCGATACCAATCTTTTTTTCAACCCGTTTGGGAATCTTAAATGAGTCCCGGTGGTCAGGGTTTCTTCCTTTCAAACTTTCTTATCTTATCCCGCAGATGCTTTTCCATTCCGCTGATTTTGCAGTTTTTCTTCCGGTTATATTCCTGCTTTTTTGGTTTGGAACCCGTTCAAACCTGCGGTTGCAGAATTCAGTTTTACTGGTGGCCAGTTACTTTTTCTATGCGTGGTGGGATTACCGTTTTTTGTTATTATTGATTCTTTCAACGGTGCTGGATTACCTGCTTGGCTTAACTATCGCACGGCAGCATTCCTTGCCAATGAAAAAAATTTTTTTGTGGATCAGTGTGGTGGCAAATGTTTCGGTGTTGATTTATTTCAAGTATTTCAATTTCTTTATTGATTCATTCAGCGCAATCCTTGTACGGTTAGGCATACGGGCTGATTTTTTTACGTTATCAGTAATTCTTCCGCTGGGTATTTCATTTTACACCTTTCATGGATTATCGTATGTATTTGATGTGTACCGAAACAAGATCAAACCGGTTAATAACCCGGTCGCCTATGCGCTTTTTGTATCGTTTTTCCCTTTGTTGGTAGCGGGCCCCATTGAGCGGGCCACCCACCTACTGCCCCAGTTGCTTGTTGCGAGAAAATTCAACTATGGTCAGGCTGCAGACGGATTAAAACAATTTTTATGGGGATT
>DATLDA010000208.1:0-5283 GCA_035526135.1 Flavitalea sp. | reverse complement strand
AAAGCAAGGTCTATATGACTCTGACCCCGCAGGCCGACTCCGATAAATCCGAGTCGTATCTTTTTGTCTTGTGCAAAAACCGCCGAAGCTGGTAGTATGGTAAAACCTGCACCGATGAGTGAAGTGCTTTTAATGAAGGATCTTCTTTTCATACAGTGAAAATATAAAAACACCCGCTAATTGGATTCAAAATAAACGTTCCAGACAGGAGAGTGGAATTATCGCAGGCATTTGTTATGTTTGAGAATTCATGTTACCCTCCGCGCACGCTAACACAATTCAGCAACAGGAAACAAACACAAATGCATCCGCGATCCTGACTTTTTACAGGCAATTGAAACCGGATTTTGATGCAGGCCCTGATATTGTAACCATGAATCCGTTTACCGACACATCTTCCTGGGAGCTTACTACTGCTTTTTACCGAAAATATTATTCAGATGAAAATCCGAGAACATTGATATTCGGTATTAACCCCGGCCGTTTTGGTGGTGGTGTCACCGGTATACCCTTCACAGATCCCATCCGGCTTGAATCCGCATGTGGAATACCAAATTCATGTAAAAAACAGGCGGAACTTTCATCTCAATTTATTTATACTATGATTGAGGCCTATGGAGGAGCCGGGGAATTTTATAATAACTATTTTATTACAGCATTGTCTCCTCTTGGATTCACAAAATCCGGTAAGAACCTGAACTATTATGATGATAAATATTTAATGGCAAACATTAAGTCTTTCATCTGTGATTCTATAGAAAAGCAATTAAAGATCTTTCCATCTGAGGAATGCTTTTGTCTGGGTGAAGGCACCAATTTCAAATACTTTACACGGCTCAATGAGGAAACGAAATATTTTAAAAACATTATTGCCTTACCACATCCCAGGTGGATCATGCAATACAGAAGAAAAAGAATGCAGGAGTTTATCGAATTGTTCGTGAATAAATTAAAAATGAAAAATGCAAAATGAAAAACCTACGTCATTAATATCTTTGTTATTAATTATTAATTATTGATTATTCATTGTTAACTCCTAATGTATCCTATCTCCCCTCACTTCTAACTCCTTCATCACTCCGCTTTCGAATTCGAGCCATTCCTTCCAACGCGTACGCACTTTGTTCTTTTCAACATAAGTTTCTGCGAGTTCAATAAATAAATGATAGTGGCCGGCTTCGCTTTCCATGAATCTTCTGTAAAATTGCCGCAGGTATTCATCTTCCAGTCCTTCACTTAACCGTTTGAATCTTTCGCAACTTCTTGCTTCAATCAACGCAAATATCAGCAGCTTGTCAAGAAATCTTTCTCCGGGACTGCCTCCTTTTTTTTCGAAAGTCATTAATCGGTTCACATATTCATCCTTCCGTTGCTTTCCCAGTTTTAAACCTCTTTTGCCAAGTTCGGCAAGTACAAGCCTGAAATGTCCCCATTCTTCTGTAACAATAGGAGACAGTTCCTCAACAAGTTTTTCGTGTTCGTTATAACGTTGTATCAGTGAGATGCAACTTGTGGCTGCTTTTTGTTCGCAATAAGCATGATCGGTAAGGATCTCCTCCAGTGAAATGCTTGCTAAGTCTACCCACCGGGGATCGGTCGGTAAATGAAGACCCAATATATTCTTTTCGGTGCTTTCTATTTTGTCATCAATTGATTGCAATTCCATCGTAGGCAAATATCATGAAAGTTGTATTAGTTTTGGTCAAATGCCGGAACCAAACTTTCTCATTGAAAAAATAGATGAACGCCGGGATCAACATTTATTCCGGACGTTAAAAACTATTTCCGGAGCTGTTGACTTCAGTTCAAATGATTATCTGGGTATTGCCACGAATAAACTGATTTGCCAGGCTTCAGCGCTTGGGCATGGTTCTACCGGTTCACGTCTTCTGACAGGGAATAGTATGGAAACGGAATCAACCGAATCCCTGATTGCTGCGTTTCACGAAGCAGAAGCCGGCTTGATTTTCAACTCTGGGTACGATGCAAATGTGGGCGTGCTTAGTTGTATCGGAGGTAGAGGTGATACTATCCTATATGATTCGCTCAGTCATGCTTCAATCAGAGACGGAATCAGGCTTTCATTTTCGACTTCGCATTCTTTTATACATAATGATGTTGCAGACCTGAAGGAAAAGTTGCAATCCGCAACCGGGAATATATTTATTGTAACGGAATCGGTGTTCTCAATGGATGGAGATTCTGCTCCGCTTCAAGAAATAGCTGCTATGTGTGAGAATTTCAATGCTTATCTTATTGTAGATGAAGCACACGCTACAGGAGTGATTGGCAAAAAGGGAGAAGGTCTGGTGCAGTTCCTGCGAATACAAAGAAATTGTCTGGCGCGCATTCACACTTTTGGTAAAGCTGCGGGATGTCATGGTGCCATTGTACTGGGTAGTCACGCACTGCGTGATTTCCTCATCAATTTTTCACGTCCTTTTATTTATACCACTGCTTTACCGGCTGTTACCATTGCTGCTATAAAGGAGACATACCTGTTGTTTCCCGGAATGCAAAGCGAACGGGAACGGTTAAACGAATTGATTTTATTCTGGAAGACTTTACAACTTCCTTTCACACGCTCACAAAATGAAACACCTATCCAATACATCATGATCCCCGGTAATGAACAGGCTATACAATTGGCCCAGTACCTTCGGGAACAATCCATTGATATACGTCCTATACGATATCCTTCAGTACCCCGTGGCAGTGAAAGATTGCGTGTTGTTTTGCATAGTTATAACACCGTTGGTGAACTACAGAAACTCGAACACTTATTACATCAGTGCACTGCGTAACCTGATACGGTGGATGTTTTGAAAAATACTTTATTTTTAGAAGAAGATCAACTCTTTGCTCATGCGCATAGTTCCATTCATTGTTTCCACGTTTTTCTGTATCCTGTTGATATATCTATTCAGTATTTCATTGGGGCCGGTACCGCCCTTAGGAAAATTTCTGAGTCCGCAACATGGATTTTGGCAAAATGCAGAAGACGTTGATAGAATTCCTGTTATTGAATTGGGTAACCAGCAGCTGTCCGACAAAGTAACTGTATACCTCGATAACCGCCTGGTACCACATGTATTTGCCCAACATGAAAATGATGCATTTTTTGTTCAGGGATACCTCCATGCAAAATTCCGTTTATGGCAAATGGAATTTCAAACGCACGCCGCTGCCGGACGGTTAAGTGAAATTCTGGGCGCCGGTGAAAAAGGTGCCATACTGAATTACGACAGAAATATGCGAAGAATGGGAATGGTCTATGCTGCAGAACGATCACTCATGAAAATGGAATCCGATCCTGTTACAAAGAACATTCTGGATTCCTATACGGCCGGTATCAACAGTTATTTGTCGCAATTAAAAAAAAGTGAATTACCCTTCGAATATAAACTCCTGAATTATGAGCCGGAAAAATGGACCAACCTAAAAATTGCATTGTTCCTGAAATATATGAGCTATGAACTCACCGCAGATGAGAACGATATCGAATACACTAACGCAAGAGGGGTTTTTTCAAAATCCGATTTTGATAAATTGTATCCGATAACGCAGGATTCACTTGATCCGATTGTTCCGAAAGGAACCATTTTTCTACCGCCTGCAGCACGGCCTGTTCCTCCTTCAACAGCGGATTCGCTGTATTACAATTATCAAGGTCTGGTTAATATACATGAAACCGAACCTGACAAAGACAATGGCAGCAATAACTGGGCGGTGAATGGAACGAAAACACGAAGCGGAAAGCCAATCCTTTGCAACGATCCCCATCTCGGATTGAATCTTCCTTCACTCTGGTATGAAATACAAATCACAACCCCTGAGTTCAATGTATATGGAGCAAGTTTTCCCGGCGCGCCGTCAGTAATCATTGGTTTCAATGACAGTTGTGCATGGGGTGTTACAAATGGGATGCGCGATGTTAAAGATTATTATGAAATAAAATTCCGGGATGATGGATCTAAAAAGTATTTATTTAATGGCAATTGGGAAGACGCAGAAATACGCCTTGAAGAATACAAAGTAAAAGGTGCGCCTGTTTTTCGTGATACAGTAGCTTATACGGTATTTGGTCCGGTGATGTATGATCAGTCTTATAATGGGAGCAACCGCGCACCGGCATCAAAAAACCTTGCAGTACGGTGGAGCGCACATGATCCTTCGAATGAATTGCGGACGTTCTATTTATTGAATCATGCGAAAAACTATCAGGATTATCTGGATGCTATCAAAACATTTGTTTGCCCTTCACAAAATTTCATATTCGCCAGTAAATCGAATGAGATCGCGATATGGCAACAGGGCTTGTTTCCTGCAAAATGGGAAAGGCAGGGTGATTTTGTAATGCCGGGAGTTGACAGCAGTTATCAATGGCAGGCTGAAATACCGCAACAGGAAAATCCACACCTCGTGAATCCCACAAGAGGATTTGTGAGTAGTGCTAACCAACTTCCTGCGGATACTACCTATCCCTATTATTTGGGCGGGCATCACGATCTTTTCAGGGGATATCTTATCAACAGGTATCTACGAAGTATGACGCAGATCACTCCCGCGGATATGCAAAAACTGCAAACCGAAAACTTTAATCCGCTTGCCGAAATGGCATTGCCTGTATTATTAAGATCAATCGATATTTCCCAACTGACGGATACTGAAAAACAATATTTTGAAAAAGTGCGGAATTGGAACCTGAGAAATGATCCTAAAGAAGAAGGTGCAACAATCTTCCGGGTATGGTACGACAGTCTGGAAAATGCAGTATGGAAAGATGAACTGGAAGCAATTCACGGTCCCTATGAATGGCCCAGTGAATATACCCTGGCTGAAGTCCTGCGCCGCGATTCTGCATTTTCATTTTTCGATAATGTTCATACAGAAACGAAAGAAACACTTGCCGATGATGTTTTGACTGCATTTCGGAATGCAGTACCTGCGCTTCATTCACTGGATATTCAGGGTAAACTTTCCTGGAGTGCGTATAAGGCTACAGGTATACGTCACCTGCTGCGAATGGCACCATTGAGCCGTTTCAATCTTACTACCGGCGGTGGCACGCATGTCATCAATGCTACCAAGGACTTTCATGGTCCCAGCTGGCGAATGATCGTACACCTCACAAAAAAAGCCGAAGCTTATGGCATATATCCCGGCGGACAAAGCGGCAATCCGGGTAGTGCATATTACGATTCATTTGTTGATGACTGGGCCGCGGGAAAATACAATGTACTTTGGGTCATGACGGAAAAAGATGGTTTTGACAGAAGAGTA
>DATLDA010000200.1:0-2644 GCA_035526135.1 Flavitalea sp. | reverse complement strand
TGCTGTACCGGTAGCGGTAGTGGTCACTGCAGGGACTTCCTGCGCACCATCAGCGGCTGCACTGATCGTATAAGTTACTTTGGGTTCATCATCTTTATTGCAGGCGACGAGCACCCCTCCCGCTAAACACAAAATGAGTGTTGCGTTTTGTAGAAACGAAAATCGATTACAATTCATAGTCTGATTTTTAAATGAAAAATAGTTCTGATGATTGCGTGCTGTATAAACTGCACACAAAAACTTTATCCTGCGATCCGGGACGGGAGAAAAAAGGGTATGTGAATAGTACGTCTGCTAAATCACGATGGTTGCCGACAATAAAGATGTTTTTCCACACGTGTGGATATCAATCTAACAACATCAAAATAATTCTTTACTGAAAAGGCTTTTCTTTGTTTACCCATGGCCCTGCATATTACCTCGTTAAATTCTGGAAGCAACGGCAATTGCTATTATATCGGTAACAATGAAGATGCAATACTCATAGATGCCGGTATCTCCTGCCGGGAAACCGAAAAGCGCCTAAAACGATTGCAGCTTTCGATACAGCGGATCAAGGCGATCTTTATTTCCCATGAACATTCAGACCATATCAGGGGCGTCGAAGTGCTTCATCGGAAATATAAATTGCCGGTGTACATAACAGATGCAACGCGATCGGGTGGCTGTCTTTCCCTGGACACAAACCTGACGAGAACCTTCAGGGCATCTGATACAATCAATATTGGTAATTTATCGGTCAAAGCTTTTCCTAAACTCCATGACGCCTGTGACCCATTCAGTTTTGTAATCGGATACCGACATCTACGTGTAGGTGTTTTTACAGATATAGGCCGTGCCTGTGAACAGGTGAAACATCATTTCCATCAATGTCATGCGGCGTTCCTGGAAGCGAACTATGATGAAGAGATGCTGGAAAATGGAAGTTATCCTTACCATCTTAAAAGAAGAATTCGTGGAGATAAAGGGCATCTTTCAAATATGCAGGCGTTGGCACTTTTCCAACAACATCGTCCTTCTTTTATGAGTCATCTCTTCTTATCTCACCTATCAGAAAATAACAATTGTCCGGATCGGGTAAGTAACCTTTTCAACCAGCATGCCGGTTCAACCAAAATAATCATTGCATCCCGCTACGAAGAGACGCCTGTATATTTGATTGCCAGTGAAGCAGAATCTCCCAAGCGGGTTTTTTCACAACTTCAGTTCGCATTTGCATGATGTGACTCAGTAATAACGGTGATATTCTATTTTTTGCTGCAATGGAAAGAAAAGTAATCTGAATTATTTCGAAAGAAGTTTTGCGCACTTTGCTTCATCCGACATTTTCATATGCTTCGAAAGCATTTGAATAAAACCGTTGATATAAGGAGGCATAATTTTATTTTTTAAAACTGCAGCATACCAGGTGCGTTTCATTCCTTGCTGTCCAATTTTTATCGCCTTCAATTCTTTAGATTTCAAAAAAGAATAGGCAATCCAATGCGGTTGCACCGTAAAACCAAGGCCGGCTTTCACCATTTCAAAGATTGCTTCGGTTAACATCATCTTATAGATTTTAACCGCTTTAGATTTTGAAAAGAAAAGCTGACAAAGAGAGCTTTCTTCCGTTGGAATGTTATACATAATATAAGGCACTTTGTGAAGCTCTTCGATCGGAATAAATTTCTTTGCAGCCCAGCGATGATCGGGTGTTACGATCACATTCAATTCATCAGAAAACAAAGGAGTGTACACTAATTTTGTATTTTTATTGTCTTCAAATATGCCAACATCAATACGATTATTCAACAGGTTGATGGTAGCCTGATGGGTCGCTTCGGCAACAATTTTAACATCAACTCGGGGATACTTGATCCGGAATTCTTTAAGGAACCCCGATAACCACGGATAGGATGTATAACATTCTGTACTGATCCTTATCTCGCCAGCTTCTTTATCTGCCATCTGCCGCACCTGTTTGCTGGTATCGTCAATCTCCTGCAGGATACGTTTGCTTGCTGATAGCACAATTTCGCCTTCACGGGTTAATAACATTTGCCTTTTCTGGCGGATAAATAATTGTGATTGAAAAAAAGTTTCCACTTCTTTCAACTGATGACTAAGCGCGGACTGGGATAAATACAAATTCTCAGACGCTCTTGTCAGATTCTTGCTATCGGCCACTTCAACGATCATTTTTAAATGACGCATATCCATAACAAAACAATTAACTATTAATAATACTAATGGTAATTATAAAATTAATGATTTTTATTCATGGTACAATCTTTTCAATTTTATGCCATGAAAAAATCAGTCATTTCCAATATAAAATTCAAAAGTAAAGCCATGAAACTTTTATTCTTATTCGTTTTGATTCTGTTGTGTACACTTTTTTACCCCGCAGAGTCACACCACCTGAATAGTACGGATAAACAACTCGAAGCGCTGTTCAGAAAAACTTTTCCACACGTAACATCTGTAAAATGGTTCAATGAAGGGACATTCCGAAAAGCTGTTGTAGAGAAAGATGGAATGATTATTCATCTTTTGTATTCGGATGATGGCACACTTCAAAGAAGTAGCCGTTTTTATCTGAGTGAGCAACTGCCACCATTCATTCTATCCAGGATTTATGAACGATATCCAACAGCGGAGATAA
>DATLDA010000193.1:0-8165 GCA_035526135.1 Flavitalea sp. | reverse complement strand
GGCTGTCAGTACTGTTTTGCAATGCACTAAAAAGTAGATACTGATAATTGCTGAAAATAAATTGGCGAAGAACCGTTACAGCCCAATCGCCTCTGCTTTGTTCAACGAGGAGACAGTTCCGGAAATCCCAGCCATCCCGATGAAAGGCAAGCATATCTTCTGTGATACCTTGTCCAAACAATACTGCCGCGTATTGGTAAAAATTCCGGGCCTGACCAATCAGGTCGAGCGCTATATTGCTGATCGCGATATCCTGCTCGAGAATCGGACCATGACCTGTCCATTCACTATTTCGATGTCCGAGTATTAGCGCATTATCAGCAAGGTGCAGCAGGTATTGAACCAGCACTTCTTTTTCCGGAGTATGTAAAACGGGAAACTGCGTGAAATTTTGTTCGGACGGTAACTGCATTACATATGTTTCAATTCATCCGGGAGATCATAAAAGGTCGGATGACGGTATACTTTGTCATTGGCGGGATCAAAGAAAGAAGGAGCTTCATCAGGATTGGATGCATGAATGTTTTTACTTTCAATTACCCAAATGCTTACACCTTCCTGCCTTCTGGTATAAACATCCCTCGCATTTTCAATCGCCATACGCGCATCTGCTGCATGTAGACTTCCTACGTGTTTATGATCCAGGCCTTGTCTGCTTCTGATAAAAACTTCCCACAAGGGCCAGTCTCCTGTTGAATTTACTTCTGCCATACTTTATGCAACATTTTTTGATGCCATTGATTTTCGATTACGTTTTTCAGCATGTGCTGCTGCCGCCGCGCGTACCCAACTTCCTTCTTCATGCGCTGTAACTCTCGCTGCAAGTCTTTCTCTGTTGCACGGACCTTTCCCATTTACTACATCCCAGAATTCTTTCCAGTCGATTGCGCCGAAATCAAAATGTCCACGCTCTTCATTCCATCTGAGTTCAGGATCAGGTAAAGTCATCGTCAGGATTTTAGCCTGAGCAGCACACATATCAACGAATCGTTGGCGCAGATCATCGTTGCTGAAGCGTTTGATCTTCCATTTCATGCTTTGTGCAGTATGTGGAGATGCGTCGTCGGGTGGCCCGAACATCATTATCGAAGGCCACCACCACCGATTGATCGAATCCTGACACATACGTCGCTGGCTTTCAGTTCCTCTGCTAAGTGTGAGTAGGATTTCAAAACCCTGACGTTGATGGAAACTTTCCTCTTTACAAATTCTTATCATCGCCCTTGCATAAGGGCCATAGGATGCACGGCACAAAGGAACCTGGTTCATGATAGCGGCCCCATCAACCAGCCATCCAATGGCACCTATATCAGCCCACGTTAGTGTCGGATAATTAAAGATGGATGAATATTTTGCTTTTCCTGTATGCAGTTGATCCAGCATTTCCGCCCGCGAGATACCCATTGTTTCGGCCGCGGAGTAGAGGTATAACCCATGTCCGGCTTCATCCTGGACTTTAGCGATAAGGGTGGCTTTTCGTTTCAGAGAGGGCGCCCGGGTAATCCAATTCCCCTCCGGTAGCATTCCAACTATCTCAGAATGAGCATGTTGTGAGATCTGCCGGATCAGCGTTTGCCGGTATTTGTCAGGCATCCAATCCTTCGGTTCGATCCTCACTTCTTTATCTATTTTATCCTGGAAGATTTTTTCAAATTCCTCTACGGGCATCTTATACTTTTAATGGATAAAGTTACTTCATTTTCTTCCATACTAACGCGTGTTAGGGAGGTGTAGTGTTGGAAGTGGACTATCCAGTATGCAGTAGGCAATTGTGGCATCAGGTATCAGGTGTCCCGTTCCTGTTTTTTTCTAAGGCTATGAATTGACTATTTGTTTTTGGTGGCCTGCTGATAGCTTGCCATCAGGCTTCAGCGAATAAAAAAAGCCATCTTTTCAGATGGCTCAATCAGGTTGGACGGTGTTCAGGAGGTTAAAAATCAACCGGATTCAGGGTTTGGTTTTTCTCGGATTCTTGAATTCTGGTTTTTCTTTAGGATCGGATCTGGACGGTTTGGACTTGGACTTGGTTTTATGGATCTGGACGGTTTGGACTTGGTTTTCGTGGATCTGGATTTATTACAGCGTTATCTGTATCAAATGTCTAAAAATTACACCCGGTAAGGAACTTTTTTCGACAACAGCCCTACTTTACCCGATTAAACGACCAGATTTCCGGTTTATACTTCATCATTTCATATCAAAATTAACAGTCACCCGTTCTGACCGGGGATGTGATTGGCAGGTAAGAATATATCCTTTTTCAAGTTCGTCGGGTTCAAGGGCATAATTAGTATCCATCTCAATTTCCCCTTCGATCAGTTTGGCGCGACAGGTGGAGCAAACACCTCCCTTGCAGGCAAAAGGAAGATCGGCCCCGAGTTTTAAAGCAGCATCGAGGATTGGTTCACCTCCGTAATGAAGTGGAAATTCAAATGAGATGCCATCGAGAGTGATTGTTATCAACGATGCCTTGCCTTCTTCTTTTTTCCGGGTGGTTTCCAATTGCAATCCAGCGGTTTTTTGTCCGGGGGTCGTAAACAGTTCGAAATGAATTTTTGCAGCAGGGATATTATTTTTCACCAACCAGTTCTTTACAGAAAAAATCATTTCTTCAGGCCCGCAAAGAAAGAATTCATTCATCATAGAAAAGTTGATCACCTTTGAAAGGGCTTCGCATTTAAGTGCATCTATTCGTCCATAATTGATGGGTGAATCCGTTTTTTCGCGACTCAGTACATGATGCATCACGAACCGTTGGAGATAACGATTTTTAATTCCTTCCAGTTCTTCGCGGAAAATAATAGATGTACGATTTCTGTTACCGTATACGAGCGTAAAATGGCTTTCTTTTTCTATAGCCAGCGTTGTTTTAATTAATGAAAGGATAGGGGTGATGCCGCTACCTGCTGCAAATGCGATGTATTTTTTTGCATTTTCAGGGCGCAACTCTGTATTGAACTTTCCCGTGGGTGGTAAAACATCAAGCGTATCTCCTTTTTTTAACCGGCTGTTTGCAAATGTTGAAAACCGGCCCTGCAAAACTTTTTTAACTGCAACACGGAGTTCATCATCGAGCGGGCTGCTGCAGATGGAATAGGACCGCCGGATCTCTTCGCCTTCCACTTTCCAGCGGATGGTCAGATTCTGACCCTGTTGAAATTTGTACAAGGGAATCAATTCTTCCGGAATATGAAAAGCGATGGAAACACAGTCCTTAGTTTCCGGCCTGATTTCTTTTATAATGAGTGGATGAAAATGCTGTGACACAGAAAAATTTTAGATTTTAGATTTACGATTTCAGATTTGAGTAATTAGATTTTGATTTGTCATTTCAGCTCTAATCTAAAATCGCAAATCTAAAATCTACAATCGGTTTCAGGATCTCAAACCTTCCACCATAATCAGCACCATATTGTGTTCAAGCATTTCTCCGTTGATCTTTTGTTTGCTGCGGTGCCACGATTCGATCCCGCTGACTGCATGCAACATAATGAGTACAGCGGTCGGGGCATCGATTTTTTTTATTTCGCCTCTGTTGATCCCTTCTTCAATAATGGAAGCAATTCTTTGACGATAGGTACGCCGCTGGTTTTGAAAATTGAACAGGTAAGGGTCCTCCAGGTGTTTCCATTCGCGGTCAGCCACATACACTTCTTCATAGCAGTTGATCATCTGACGTATGTGGAAACGTAGGATCGCATCCATTTTTTCTATGGCAGAACAGGGACGGGCGGCAATTTCTTCTATGTGCGACATGAATTTATTTGCCACCTTAAAACAGATCTCCTGTAAAATTTCGGATTTTGAATTGATATGATTGTAAAGACTGGCAGCTTCGACACCGACATGATCCGCCAGGTCTCTCATGGAAGTTGCATTGTATCCCTTTTCACGAAAAAGCTGGGCAGCCTTCAGAAGGATTACTTCCTTCCTTGTACTGTTTTTATTACTCCTGATTTTCGCCATACATCGGTTTCAAAGATAGAGAAAAGCAACCTTTGCAGGACGGATACAGGCGGACTAGTTGCAACTGGATTTATAGTGCATCACTCCTATGTGCCACTCTTTACAATCAAAATGCCATAGGTTTGCACCCGAAATAAAATTCATCATAAAATACGTACACATGTCGCTGATTGTAGTGGGAACGATGGCCTTTGACGCAATAGAAACCCCTTTTGGTAAAATCGACAGGATAGTAGGCGGATCGGCGACCTATGTTGCCTATGCCGCCAGCAACTTTATCAAAGATGTCAAACAGGTCTCCATCATCGGAGGAGATTTTCCGAAAGAAGAATTGAATGAATTGAGACGGCGTGGTGTAGACCTGGAAGGAGTGGAAACTGTCCATGGAAAAAAGTCTTTTTACTGGAGCGGACGCTATCATCTTGATATGAACACCCGTGATACACTTGTAACAGATCTGAACGTGTTATCAGATTTCAATCCGGTAATCCCTGAATCATACCAGGATGCTGATTTTCTGATGCTGGGAAATCTCGATCCCACAATTCAAAAGAAAGTGATCACGCAAATGAAAAAACGCCCGAAACTCATTGTGATGGACACCATGAATTTCTGGATGGAAATCGCTATGCCGGAACTGGAAGCTGTATTAAAACTGGTGGATGTATTGATGGTAAATGACAGTGAAGCCAGACAATTAAGCGGCCAGTTTTCACTTGTGAAAGCCGCGAAAGAGATCATGAGCATGGGTCCGAAATATCTGATCATCAAAAAAGGTGAACACGGCGCGTTGCTTTTTCACAAAGAGCAGGTGTTTTTTGCTCCGGCCCTTCCCCTCGAAGAAGTATTTGACCCGACAGGTGCCGGA
Organism: Flavitalea sp.; assembly: GCA_035526135.1. GTDB lineage: Bacteria > Bacteroidota > Bacteroidia > Chitinophagales > Chitinophagaceae > Flavitalea. The sequence continues at coordinate 3,331 of DATLDA010000193.1, read as the reverse complement.
GATACTTTCGCAGGTGGGTTTATTGGTCATATTGCAAAAACAAAAGACATATCATTCGATAATATGAAGACCGCAATTATTGTAGGGTCTGCACTCGCATCTTTTTGTGTTGAAAAATTCGGGCCGGAAAGATTGAAGGAAATCACACGTTCCGACATTGAAATGCGCATGCAACAGTTTGTTGATCTCGTGAATTTTGAGATAGAACTGATTCAGTAATATCATGTATGATGTACGGTGTACGATGTACGATGTTGAAAAAGACCATTAATGACGATAGGTGCATCGTCGATTGACAAAAATTGGGAATTTATAAATCTAAAATTGTAAATCGTACACCATCCATCGTACACCGTACATCGTACATTTCACTGATCCACTGCCTCTGATCTTACCACCGCTTCCCCATTCACTAATTTCATGTCACGCAGGTATTCGGCAATCTGAACGGCATTCGTTGCGGCGCCCTTGCGCAGGTTGTCGCTCACGATCCACATGTTTAATGTTTTTGGTTGAGATTCATCCCTTCGTAAACGTCCAACAAAAACTTCATCTTTGTCATGCGCATCTATTGGCATTGGATATTGTTGGTTGGAAGGATCATCGACTACAATAACACCGGGAGCGTGTTTGAGTAGTTCAGCAACTTCTTCCATATCAAAATCCCGGTTGAATTCTACATTTACACTTTCGCTGTGACCGCCTATTACCGGAATTCGTACGGTGGTAGCCGTTATACGGATAGACTGATCACCCATAATCTTCCTTGTTTCATTCACCATTTTCATTTCTTCTTTTGTGTAGCCGTTGTCGAGAAATACATCTATCTGAGGGATCACATTCATATCTATAGTATACCGGTACGCCATTGGATATTCACCGGTAGATCCTTTCACAGATTGATTGCGTTCTCCGATCAGCTGATCGACTGCTTTTTTTCCTGTGCCCGTAACACTTTGATAAGTTGACACAACGATGCGTTTGATCCCGTAATGTTTGTGTAGCGGATTCAATGCAACCACCATCTGAATGGTGGAACAATTCGGGTTTGCAATGATCCGGTCGTTTTTTGTAAGCGAGTGGGCATTGATCTCCGGAACAATCAATTTTTTCTGTGGATCCATTCTCCATGCAGAGGAGTTATCAATAACTGTTATACCCGCTTCAGCAAAGCGTGGTGCCCATTCCAGCGAAGTAGAACCACCAGCTGAAAACAAAGCGATGGAAGGTTTCCGGCGAATACCTTCTTCCATGCTTATGATCTTATATTGCTTCTTACAAAAAAGTATTTCTTTCCCCACTGATCTTTCCGATGCCACCGGGATTAATTCTGTTACCGGAAAATTTCTTTCTTCCAATACCTGTAACATTTTTGTTCCCACAAGACCTGTCGCCCCAACCACCGCAATTTTCATAATACTAGTTTTTTGGAATGATTAGAAAAAAAAACCTTCCCGTTTGGGAAGGCTTGTTTATTTGTCGCATTACAAACACAACTCAACCTTCCCTGGAAGAGAAACGTTTATTGCATTTTGTATGTTTCGTATTTATCATGTTGTTAAACCAAAATTAAATGAGAATAATATCTAATCCAAAAGTTTTATTCCCATTGTGCCTCTGTCACACGTTTCTAAATTATTAAATGAAAACGCTGCTGCTAATAATTTGTGCAATCTGTAATTTTTATGTGAAAGGTCAGCCTGCCCGCTATGCAATTGTGATCAATGAAATAATGGCCGATCCCACACCCGTCAACGGACTGCCCCCTTATGAATACATTGAATTGAAAAACACATCGGCAGATACTTTCAATCTGTTTCAATTCATGATACGGGTGGGTAATACCACGTCAACATTTAAATCGTACGTGCTTCTGCCTGGCGATTATGTAATTGTTTGTGCAACGGCCGCCGTCTCTTTTTTCACGGGATTAAATGTTATTGGTTTGCCGGGTTTTCCGGCATTGGATAATGACGGAGCGCTGATACAACTGCTTTCCACTCAGGGTGATTGCATTCATGCAATCGAATATACCAAAGCATGGTATCGGTCAGTTACAAAAAGTGATGGGGGATGGTCGTTGGAAATGATTGATGCGACGGTGCCGTGCGGCGGGTCTGGCAACTGGAAAGCAAGTGTAGATCCGGAAGGTGGAACCCCTGGTTACACCAATTCCGTGAATGCTATCCAGCCCGACACCACCTCACCACGTATGGTCAGGAGTGTCACGATTGACAGCATTACAATCATGGCCATATTTGATGAACCTCTTGATAGAAAGCCGGCGGAATTGGAACGGAACTATGTTTTGAACGGGCAGCCTGTGATTATTAAAGCTGAATTGAATCAACCACTTTTTTGCAATGTGACGCTTACCTGTTCCCAGCCGATGAAAACAGGAATAGTTTACGAACTTGAAGCCCGATCTATCCGCGATTGCTCCGGAAACGAAATTGGTTCCTTTAACCGGTCAAAAGCGGGCTTGCCAATTTCTCCCAATACCTCCGACCTGGTAATAAATGAATTGCTTTTCAATCCACCCGCAGGAGGAACAGATTTCGTGGAATTGTTTAACCGGTCTAAAAAAATTATAGATTTAAAGTCCGTGTATATATCTGGAAGAAATGCGACCGGTCAATTGCAACTTGCAAAGCCATTCACCACCGATCCCTTCTTTTGTTTTCCAGGTGATTTTATCGTTTTGTCCAATGATCCAGACTGGTTGCAGCGCCATTATCTTGTTCAGCAGCCTGACTGCATTATCAAACATTCCGGTATGCCGGCATTTCCGGATGAATCTGGTGATGTGGTTTTGCTGAATACCAATGGTGATATTCTTGATGAAATAAAATATTCTGAAAAATGGCATTTCCCTTTACTGGAAAAGAATGAAGGAGTTTCTTTAGAACGAATCCGTGTTGATCTGCCAACTCAGGATCCGTCAAACTGGAATTCGGCAACTTATACAGCAGGTTTTGCTACACCGACCTATTTAAATTCACAAGCAAGAGCAACAGAAAATTCGACAGCAGCTTTCACCGTCATTCCTTCATTTTTCTCTCCCGACCAGGACGGAAACGAAGACATCACAATGATTGAATACCGGTTGCCATCTGCAGGATATATGGGAACAATCACTGTTTATGACAGCCGCGGAAGATCAGTCTGTAGCCTAGTAAAAAACCGGAGTTTGTCTGCACACGGTTTTTTTAAATGGAATGGTTTGAATGAATCTGGTATAGCATTGCCATCGGGAATTTATATTGTCCAAATGGAGGTATTCGATCTGAAGGGAAACAGAAAAAAGTTTACAAAGGCCGTGACGCTCGCT
>DATLDA010000067.1:0-8011 GCA_035526135.1 Flavitalea sp. | reverse complement strand
TGATTATTATGAATAGTCGTCAGACTTAAAGGTCTGACGCCGCTTTAATATTGTTGATAATTATCGGGATTAATTTCAGGGGCAGGTTCCAGAGCGGCCAAATGGGGCGGACTGTAAATCCGCTGTCTTTCGACTTCAGAGGTTCGAATCCTCTCCTGCCCACTGCGACCATCGTAGCTTTAGCGAAAGCGATCATAGATCTTTAAATAGAAGTTCTTTAAACTGCGGAAGTAGCTCAGTTGGTAGAGCGACAGCCTTCCAAGCTGTAGGTCGCGGGTTCGAACCTCGTCTTCCGCTCAAATTAGTTCTTAGCAACAGTTCTTAGTTCCGGGAGTGGACTCACGGAGAACTACACCAGCCGTTGTAGCTCAGTGGTAGAGCACTTCCTTGGTAAGGAAGAGGTCGTGAGTTCAATTCTCATCAACGGCTCGAGGGTCGTCCCGACAAAAGTGTCGGGATCAATGGCTGAAAGTCAAGATAGAAATGTCGGGAACACTGATAAGTGCATTAAGCGTGAATGAATCAATACAAATCAGCAGTTGCTGCTGAAAGATTCATACTTTTGCAAATTCTTTTTTATCCGGCGCCATACGCAAACAAACTTGTTAGCGGATGAATAATTAAAACACAACTAAAAACAGATAACGATGTCAAAAGAGAATTTTAAAAGGGACAAGCCCCACGTTAACGTAGGGACCATCGGGCACGTTGACCATGGAAAAACCACCCTGACCGCTGCGATTACAAGCATCCTTGCTTCCAGGGGTATGGCTACTGCAAAAAAATATGATGAGATTGACGCTGCACCAGAAGAAAAGGAAAGAGGAATTACGATCAATACAGCGCACGTTGAATACTCTACTACCAATCGTCACTATGCCCACGTTGACTGTCCCGGTCACGCGGACTATGTTAAGAACATGATCACTGGTGCCGCACAGATGGACGGTGCTATTTTAGTTGTGGCGGCAACTGACGGACCGATGCCTCAAACAAGAGAGCACATTCTGTTAGCACGTCAGGTAGGCGTTCCCAGGATGGTTGTTTTTATGAATAAAATCGATCTGGTTGACGATCCGGAATTGATTGAACTGGTTGAAATGGAAATCCGTGAACTCCTTACTAAAAATGGTTTTGACGGAGATAACACACCAATCATCAAAGGATCTGCAACAGGCGCGTTGGCCGGTGAAGAAAAATGGGTGAAAGCAATTGACGAGCTGATGGCTGCTGTTGACAGTTATATTCCATTACCTCCACGTCCGGTTGATCAGCCATTCCTAATGTCTGTTGAAGATGTATTTTCAATCACAGGTCGTGGTACGGTTGCCACAGGTCGTATTGAAAGGGGGCGTATCAAAGTGGGTGAATCAATTGAAATTGTTGGATTGATGGATAAGCCGCTGGGATCAACGGTTACCGGTGTGGAAATGTTCCGCAAATTGCTGGATGCAGGTGAAGCCGGAGATAATGCCGGATTGCTGCTTCGTGGTATTGAGAAAACGCAGATCCGTCGCGGGATGGTATTATGCAAGCCAGGATCCATTACACCGCATACTGAATTCAAAGGGGAAGTGTATGTATTAAGCAAAGATGAAGGGGGAAGACATACTCCTTTCTTTAATAAATACAGACCCCAGTTTTATTTCCGTACTACGGATGTGACCGGTGAAGTTGAGTTGCCATCAGGAACCGAAATGGTAATGCCGGGTGACAATACCAACCTGCATGTTAAACTGATTCAACCAATTGCCATGGAAAAAGGGTTGAAATTCGCGATCCGCGAAGGTGGACGCACAGTAGGTGCAGGACAGGTTACTGACATTATAAAATAAAATCCCCGGTTGAAAGCCTTTGGCGATCCTTCGGGTTTTGCAAATCATTTTCTATATTTGCTTCATACTTCTAAAAGCTGTCCAGGCGTTGCCGGGATAGCTTTTAGTTTTATAACAAGCGCCATTATCATAACAAAACGGTTGTGGCGTTTCAGTTCTTTACGGGTATAGTTCAATGGTAGAATAGAGGTCTCCAAAACCTTTGATCTGGGTTCGAATCCTAGTACCCGTGCACTACTCAACTGATCAGATTTCAATGAACACATCTCAATGAACACATATGAATAAAGTATCCACTTATTTTAAAGAATCGTATAAAGAGCTGATGGAAAAAGTGAGCTGGCCTACCTGGACGCAGCTTCAACAATCAACCATGATCGTGCTTGTAGCCACACTGGTGATCACCGCAATGGTTTGGGCAATGGATCTCGTAGCGCAATCCGGTTTGAAACTAATCTATTCATTCTTTGCATAATGGAAAATCAAACAACAGAACAACAGGTAGTACAAGGTGAAACGAAATGGTATGTGCTGCGGGTAGTGAGCGGCAAAGAGCGTAAAGTAAAAGAATACCTTGATAAGGAAATCTCACGCGGAGGCTGGGGGGAAGTCGTAAAGCAGGTATTCCTTCCGGTCGAAAAAGTCTATAAGGTTCAAAATGGTAAAAAGGTGATGCGGGAACGGAATTATTACCCCGGTTACGTGATGGTTGAAGTTAAAGAAGGGAAATTATCCGATGACTTGCGGGATGCAATCAAGAATACTACCAATGTGATTCATTTCCTTGGCAAGGAAGATCCTATTGCCCTGCGTAAGGCAGAGGTAAATAAGATGTTGGGTAAAATGGATGAAATGGCGGAAGCGGGTGGTGTAAGCATGAGCGAGCCTTTCATTGTGGGCGAAACCATCAAGATCATTGAAGGTCCATTCAACGATTTCAACGGCATCATTGAAGAAGTAAATGATGAAAAGAAAAAACTTAAAGTTACTGTGAAGATCTTCGGTCGTTCAACACCGGTAGAATTGAATTATATGCAGGTAGAAAAACTGGCGTAAAAAAATTAAAAATTAAAAAATTAAAAATTAAAAATTAAAGAAATTGATACTAGAGTTTATTACATATGATTCATATTATATTTTGCATTTTTAATTTTTCATTTTGAATTTAAAATAAAAAAGCCCCTCAGAAATGAAGGGCTTTAATTTTATGCGGACGACATTACATACTGCCGCTTCCATTACTAGATGAATCGTTTCCGCTGCTGCTTTCACCGCCACTGGTAGAAGGAGATTCGTAACCGGTAGAGCCACTCGAACTGCCGGGAGTAGAAGTACCACCTGAGCGTGAAGATCCGGATGAACCTGAACCTGAAGAACCTGATCGTGATGAGCCGGAAGAGCCGGAACGGGATGATCCTGAAGAGGAAGAACCTGAGCGGGAAGATGAACTTTTGCGACCCCCGGATTTTTTAGAAGCACTTTTTCTTGCGCCTTTTTTCGATGCTCCTTTACGTGCACTTTTCCTTGCACCTTTTTTAGAAGCGCCTTTCTTAGAGGCACTTTTACGTCCACTTTTTCTTGCGCCTTTTTTAGAAGCGCTTTTTTTCGATGCTCCTTTTCTGCCTGCGCTTTTTCTACCTGCTTTTTTTGCCGCTTTTTTACGACCCGGAGATTTTCTTGAAGATCTTTTTGCCGCTTTTTTGGCTGACTTTTTTCTTGCTTTGGCCATAGTGAGATTAATTTTTAATTGGTGGAAAAATTCATTTCAGTTAGCAGAAATAAATTCAACGTAAAAGCTACGTTAAAATATTTGAAAATAAAAAATGCGCCCACTTTTTATTGCGCGCATCATCTTGTATTTGTGCTTCTTAAATTCATTGCTGCTGCAAAAATGCTCTTGAAATCATTCGGATTTCAATGTTTCATAGAACAGCAATTGCCTGAAAAAATTGCATACTTTTCTAAATTTCCCCTACCTTTGCGACCCCAAAGAATAGTTCTTAGAATCCGATTGGATTTGGGAGTTCACGCATTCATGCGGAACGTTAACACCAAAAATGTAGAAAATGGCTAAAGAAATTACCGGCTTCGTAAAGCTACAGGTAAAAGGCGGACAGGCAAATCCTGCGCCTCCTGTAGGTCCTGCACTGGGTTCCAAAGGTGTAAACATCATGGAATTCTGCAAACAATTCAACGCCCGCACGCAGGATAAAATGGGCAAAGTACTTCCCTGTATCATTACAGTTTATTCCGACAAGTCTTTCGATTTTGTGATCAAAACCCCTCCTGCCGCCGTACAACTGCTGGAAGCATCCAAACTGCAGAGTGGCTCTAAAGAACCTAACCGGGAAAAAGTGGGAAAGGTCAACTGGTCACAGGTTGAAGCAATTGCGAAAGACAAAATGCCCGACCTCAATTGTTTTACTATTGAGAGTGCCATGCGAATGGTGGCTGGAACGGCGCGTAGTATGGGCCTGACTGTTGAAGGACGTGCACCGTGGGATAAATAAATTGTTGAATTCAAAAACTGAATGACGATGGGAATCTCCAAAAAAAGAAAGGCAGTCAATGCCAAAATCGATAATAATAAAATTTATTCTCTCAAGGAAGCTGCTACCCTGGTAAAAGAGGTGAATACAACGAAATTTGATGCGTCAGTGGATCTCCATATCAGGCTGGGAGTAGATCCCAAGAAGGCCGATCAGGCTATACGCGGAACCGTGAGCCTTCCGCATGGAACCGGGAAAACAAAAAGGGTACTGGTTCTTTGTACACCTGATAAGGAAGCTGAAGCAAGAGGTGCCGGGGCAGATTTTGTAGGGCTAGATGAATTTGTTCAAAAGATAGAAGGTGGCTGGGTAGATGTAGACGTAATTGTTGCCACACCGGGTGTAATGCCAAGAATTGGTAAACTCGGTAAGATCCTCGGTCCCCGCAACCTGATGCCTAACCCTAAAACGGGAACTGTTACCAATGATGTAGCTGCTGCCGTGAATGAAGTAAAAGGTGGAAAGATAGCATTCAAAGTGGACAAAGCTGGTATCATCCATGCGTCCATAGGCAGAGTAAGTTTTACACCAGACAAAATTGAACAGAACAGTCATGAACTGATCAATGCAATTGTTAGGGCAAAACCTTCATCGTCGAAAGGGACTTACCTGAAAAGTGTATTCATGGCCAGCAGTATGAGCCCGGGTATCAACGTGGACACGAAATCTTTAATGAACTAATCCGGAATTCTCCCGGACAAATTATTTGTTATGACCAGACAAGAAAAACAGGAAGCAATTGAGGTGTTGAAGGAAAAATTTTCTCAGTACAACAACTTCTATATTACCAATACGGAAGCCCTGACAGTTGACCAGGTTTCCAGGCTGCGCCGGATCTGCTTTAATAAGAAAGTAGAAATGAAGGTGGCAAAAAATACGCTCATTAAAAAAGCGTTGGAAGGATTAAACAAAGACCGCTTTGCAGGCGTGTTTGATTCGCTAAGTGGAGTTACTGCGCTCATGTTCACAGAAAATGCGAAAGAGCCGGCTCTTATCATTTCTACTTTCAGAAAGGATTTAAACAGCGAATTGCCTGTATTAAAAGCAGCATTCATTGATGGAGATGTGTTTGCAGGCAACAATCAGCTGAAAACGCTGGCGACACTCAAAGGAAAGCATGAACTGATCGGAGAGATCATTGGCTTGTTGCAATCACCAGCTAAAAATGTGATCAGCGGATTGAATGCAGGGGCAAAACTCGCGGGGATTGTAAAAGCATTGGAAACAAGAGCGGAAGCAAAAGTGTAGTTCTTAGTTCGAAGTTTACAGTTCAAGTTAGTTTGGGAGTTTGGAGAGTTTAGAAGTTTGCAGATTCAAAGTTTAAAATGGTTGAAAGAATAGAATCATCAATAGTCGAAAGGGGATACCTGATACCTGAATGCTGAGCGATGTACGCTTATAATGTCCAGGCCTGGGGACAAAACAACTAAGGCAAAATTTTTTTAATAACCATCCGCCGGACTCAAAAGAGAAAGAAGGCGGAAAAAATTTACAAACATGGCAGATTTAAAAACATTCGCAGAACAGTTGGTAAACCTGACTGTCAAAGAAGTAAATGAATTAGCAAAAATCCTGAAAGAGGAATACGGTATAGAGCCCGCTGCTGCTGCAGTGGCTGCCGGTCCTGCTGCTGGTGGCGGTGCTGCTGCTCCTGCTGCTGAAGAAAAAACATCATTCAATGTTATTCTGAAAAGTGGCGGACCAAACAAACTGAACGTAGTGAAGATTGTAAAAGACATGACTGGTCTTGGTTTGAAAGAAGCGAAAGATCTCGTTGATGGTGCTCCTAAGCCTATCAAAGAAGGCGTAAGCAAAGCAGATGCAGAAGGTCTGGTTGCGAAACTGAAAGAAGCAGGTGCAGAAGTAGAAATCCAGTAAGGAGAAAGCGTTTTTGATTTCATTAAACCCTGGCTATCAGCCGGGGTTTTTTTTTAGTCGGCTTTCAGGTATCAGGTATCCCAACCTGACAGCCTGCAATTTGATATCCTGAATCAGATCAACAGGGCAAATAAAAAGTTTTACGAACCGCTAAAAATGCGGACTTCCCAAACTCTCCAAACTCCCAAACTTCCGAAACTCAACTAAGAACTAAGAACCAGGAACCAATATCAACGCCATCAGGTATTCATCATAATATTTTCCTGTTGAAGCAAGACGGTAATTTTTTTTCACGATTCCTTCAATATCGAAACCCATTTTTGTATATAAACGAATAGCAGCTTTATTATGCAGGTCCACAGTAAGCTCCAGACGCACTATATTTTCTGACTTTGCATAAGCTATCATTTGAGCCAGCACCATTGACCCGATACCCTTCCCCTGCATTTCTCGTCTGATTACAAAACTTCCCAGATAAAAGATATGAGATTGCCGGAAATGTTTCGGTATCAGTCTGTAAGTTGCTATTACCATTTCATCTTCTTCGACTACGAACAATGTCGCTGATTCAATGAGTTGACTGTATAATGGATAAAATTCTTTTTTGGTCATCACATCATATGTCAGATAAGGATTGGAAACTGGGTCCATATACAATCCGAAAACATCGTCTATATCATCAGCCGTAGCAAGTCTTGAATGCATGAAATATTTATTGCTTTTATTTAATGGAAGTTATTAATAACTATTTCGACACGCTATTGTCACCTTCGGAAATAGTTTTCATTTATCTTCATTCTATGTCCCCGACCTGCCTTAATTGTAGTACGCCGCTGACACGGGAAGCTAATTTTTGCATTCATTGCGGCCAGTCGGCAAACGTGCACAGGCTTACACTGCATGACATATTACATGACACTTTTCATTTCTTCACTCATGCTGATAAGGGGTTTCTGCAGTTGTTGAAAGCCCTCATCTTAAAAAACGGGCAAATTGCACGCGATTACATTGAAGGAAAGAGGAAAAAATATTTTCCTCCCATTAACTTCTATCTTATCGTAGCCGCCATTTTTGTTTTAGTTATTAATTTACTCATCCCTCACAACCGGGTTCAGCGCGATAACCATATTTCAAGAGAAATCCCTGAAAATATTTATGAAGTCCGGCGGACTGAAGCAGTAGCATTTATCAACAAGTATTCGAATTTCGTAGCGATGATAGCAGTGCCGTTAATCACGGTCATTTTCAGATTATTTTATTGGAAAGGCAGATTCAATTATACGGAGCATCTCATCGCGAACTTGTATATGAATGGATTTACCAATCTGGTTTATGTACTCTTGATCGTGCCATTATCAATACTGATCGATGTAAAAAATTCTTATGTAAGCCTCGGTTTTCTGCTATTGTACCAGGTTGCCTATGATTCAATCTTTTATTATCGATTTATGGGTCGGAATTCCGGGTGGGCTTATTTCAAAGCATTAATGGTTTCTGTGACGGCTGTGGTGTTCTGGTTTGTTTTGTCAGGGTTTCTTGTAGGGGTGTACATTGCTACCGGTTTCGGTGTGAGGTAAGTAGCACTAGGCAGGCGTCAGGTTTCAGGTATCAGGTATCAGCTATCCCCGTTCGATCAATTGTAAATTTCATTTTTAGACTATTTCAAACTGCCAAACTCCCCAATCCATACTCCCAAACACAAACTCAGAACTTTGAACTAAGAACTAAAAACTAATTTTGCTTCACCTA